>NZ_CP009503.1:1591283-1909540 GCF_000969965.1 Methanosarcina sp. WWM596 | reverse complement strand
TCACCACGAAAGATGATTGTTAAATTGTCTGGCACATAGGATCCCAGAAAAATAGAACCGTTTTCAATGTTATTACCTGTTACATTATTCATCTTACCATAGCAAAGATTGCATTTTTAGTTGCATCTTACCAGCCCCTGTTATATTTAAACCACTAATCGTTATAATATCAACTGTTATCAGAAAGGTACTTACGCTTTCATTTAGTGGTTTTACCTGCGTATCATCATTGTTTAATTATGACCTGATAGTTAGATCTGTTATATTGACAAGAATGTTTTCAATATAAATACCAGACTTCACGATTATTGTGTCCCCAGTTACAGAATTATTCACAACTTCCTGAATTGATCTGAAATCAGCTCCTGAATAATCATCTACTATAATTTTCCTTGCTGATGAAGTAGCTGAAATAGATATCATAGAAATAAAAACTAAAATCATTAAAAAAATAGTTCAGTTTCTCATATTTCCCCCTTTAATTATAATATAATCGGATATGAATATAAAAAATAAACCACATTAACTACATTTAATATATTTTACATTCAATAGTAATCTTTGATTAATTTTTTTCAGAAATAAAGGTTGAATTGAAATGGGCTATGTAGAAATATGAAGGTTTCTCAAAGGAAAGCACAACAGTGGGGTTATGATTAGCTATAATGAGAGATGTTGAAATCGGAGCAATAGAAAAGAAGAAGACCATCAGCATAATACATATCGGGTTGATACGTATAATTCTGGGCTTCTGTTTGTATCGTGAAGGAAGGTACTGTGGGTTCAGCAGGCATCTCTACAGGCTCCTCAGGTGTTGATTGCAGGAGTATTCCACAGGTTGCTCTGGTTCAGTAAGGTACAGGAGTTGTAATCTGATTACCGATGCATCTGTAAATAGGTATAATCACTTAAAACCCATCCAAAAAGTGTTGTTACCTACTGTAACTTTCCATTAGCAATATAAAAAACCAGAACGGATACTCTGACATTATAGACATATTGTAATTTTTCAACATATATTACTGACTTTTCGGATAGGTTCCTATATATGATACAGTAGTACAGTATCATAGTAATACAGTTAATAGTTCCAGCAAAAGCAAAAGACAATAATCCGGGGTCACTTTTATGGAAAAACCGAACTTCAGGACAGAAATCCTCAGAACCCTCGAAGGAAAAACTCCCGCTCAGATACCGGTCGGCACCTTCACAACTGCGCCGGTACTCGAACTCATGGACCTGAGCGGAGCAGCCAGACCCGAAGCTGACAGCCAGCCTGAAAAGATGGCAGTGCTTGCCTTTTCCCAGTACGTAAATGCCTCTTTTGAAACTCTCAGGTATCCCTTTGATGTGGTTGTGCTCGCAGAAGCCATGGGCTGTACAATTGACCCCGGCACGAAAGCCAGGACTCCGACTGTGCTTAAGGGCCCAATGGAAATCTCTCCCTCAGTTCCGGATCTGCCTGAAGACCTCCTGGAAAGGGGCAGGATCCCGGCAGTCCTGGAAGCTACTGAAATCCTCAGAGAAAAAGCAGGCTCTAAGCTCCCGCTCATCGTGGGGATGGAAGGGCCCGGAGACCTTGCGACTTCCCTTTGCGGAATTATGAATTTCCTGAAGTGGACAATTAAGAGCCCCCATATCGTAACGAGACTTATAGACCTCTGTACCGATGCTTGCATCGTGTACAGCAGGGAATGCCTGAAAAGAGGAGCGGATGTGGTAGTCATCGCAGATGCAGTCTCTTCCCCGGTCATGATTTCCCCGGATGCTTTCAGAGACCTGATAAAACCGGGCATGAGCAGGATCCCGAAAGCCCTCGGGAGCGGAAAAAGCGTCCTTCACATCTGCGGTGCCGCTGACCCGATAATTGCGGACATGGCAGAGTGCGGGTTTGACGGGCTCAGCCTTGAGGAGGGTGTAAAAAACCTCAAAATAGCCGTGGAAACAGCCCATGAATCCGGCGCTGCGGTAATCGGCAACGTTTCAACGTCTCGGACCTTATTTGCCGGAAAGCCGGAAAATGTAAAAAGAAAAGCTTTCAACTGCCTGCGAATGGGTGTCGATGTACTTGCTCCAGGCTGCGGGATTGCCCCCAAAACCCCGCTGAAAAATCTGAAGGCTCTGGTGGAAGCAAGGAATGAGTTTTGCGGGAGAAATCGATGAATTCAGTTCTCAGGATGCCTCTTTAAGTCACTAAGTCACTAAGTCACTCTAATATAGTTTCCCCGATTATCTGGATGCCCTTTTTAGTTATCTCAATATATAGAATTGATTATTCAGATGCACATTTTAGGTATCCAGATATACTTTCCAGAAAAAGCCACCGGCTTCGAAGATGATAGGGGTGGAAATGCCCGAAAAACTCAAAAATAAATATTTTTCCGGGAAATTTACCACTCAATTAGCCTGGAGAAGAGCCTCTGCCAGCTTATTCCCGCTTTCAAAAGCCTTTTCGAGCAAAGCTTCATTCTTTGACACCGCCCCCTTTGCAAAGCACCCGGTAGCAAGGAATTTTTCCAGCACATCATAACCCAGGGCCTCAAGAGGCATACCGAGAGCTTCGAGCGTAAAGCCCATTTCTTCAAGTTTCTCCTGTTCGCAGACTGTAAAAACAAGGGCCTTTCGTCCCTGGTCTCCAAGTTTGCTCGAGTAAGGTCCCGGACGTTCGTCAGTGAAATTGTAGTAAGGGTAGAGCCGGTCGATGAAGGCTTTCATCGGGGCGGTTACGTTGTAGTTGTAGGTGGGAGAGCCGAGGATAAGGCCTTTTGCGGCTTCGATCTCGGGGTACAGGAGTTCCATTCCATCGTGGAACCTGATACAAGTCCCGGCTTTCCTGCATGCTTCGCAACCTATGCAGGACTCGATCGAATATTCCCTTAACAGGACTTTTTTCGTTTCAGCTCCTGCCGATTCCGCCCCTTTCAAAAAGCTATCAAGCAGGACGTCGGTATTCCCTCCTTTCCGGGGGCTTCCGCTTACTCCTAATATTTTTACGGCATTCATCGTGTAAACCTCATATTATGTCAGGGTTAGTGGGTTAAATAGGTTCCATAACAGGTTCCTTTTTTTAGAAGAATCCAGACTCAATGGTCATCCCCTGCTACACGGTTGATATTTTTGTATTGGAGCTTCTAGCATGGCTGTTAGATCTATTTTTATCTGCAGTACGCAGGTTGGGTTAAGTGGGAAGTGGCGCGTGAAAGGAAAGAATGCGATATGCCATTTACGGTCATTTTGGAATAATACCAATCAATTAATCAGGGAGTACCGACTCAATAATGAAAAAACGAATATGTATTATGAAAATACTAATATATATTATGAAAAAACGAATATGTATTTAAATCAAAGTCCTAATTCGAGAACCTATATTTAGTTGTTGAATTACAAGTGGTTGTGTTATATTGAATAATATAAAGATAAATAATGAGAAAAAACTTAAATTAATTTTCATAGTCGGGCTTGTCCTCAGCCTCTTCATTTTTGGAGCAGGCTGTGCTGGCAACGGACAAGAAATCGAAGAAGGCGCTGATGAAAATATTATAGGAAACGCCGAAGTTTCTGAATTAGACCAGCCCGTAAAGATTGGGTACGTCCTCTGGGACACAGAAATCGCAAGCACCAATGTTATCCAGCAGGTGCTAAAGGAAGCCGGATATAAAAATGTAGAGATTATCGCTGTTGGTGCAGGTCCCCTCTACCAGGGTCTTGCAGATGGTGAATTTGACTTCACGACTTCTGCCTGGCTGCCCAAAACCCAGAAGGAATACTGGGACACCTACGGAGATCAGGTTAACTCTGTCCATACAACCCTGGAAGACTGCCCTATCGGATTCGTTGTCCCTTCATACGTGGAAATTGACTCCATCGAAGAGCTCAACGCCAATAAAGACAAATTCAACGGCAAAATCGTGGGGATAGACCCCGGATCAGGTACGATGAGTATGGCTGAATCAGTTATTGAAGAGTATGGTCTGGACATGGAACTGGTCGCAAGTAGCAATGCAGGCATGATAGCTTCATTAAAGAAAGCCATTGATTCCGGGGAACCCATTGTTGTAACCCTCTGGCTCCCACACTGGGCTTTTAACCGCTGGGACCTCAAATTTTTGGATGATCCAAAAGAGATTTTCTGCGAGGCTGATCATGTGGAAACCCTTTCAAGAAAGGACCTGCAAAAAGACATGCCCAAGCTTTACGGAATTCTTGAGAGGTTCGAGTGGACCCATGAAGATATCCAGAACGTCATGATAGGGATTGAAAACGGTGCAACTCCAGAAGATGCCGCTGCAAAGTGGATAGAAGACAACCCTGACAAAGTAAAAGAGTGGATAGGAGAAGAGTGAAATCACTCCTTTTACTCAATTTTCATAAATCCTCAGCAGGAAACCCCAGTGTCTTTAACTCAGGGGGTGAATGCGTCAACTTCCACATCCTGTTCTATTTAATTCGTTTTTTATTAATGTAATGGGAACGAAAATATGGAAAGGTTTAACGATGCAAGCACTATCCTTAATTCTCAGGACTGTTTAATCGGCATCCTTAAAGCCTTAAACTGAGGCAGCATTTCAGGGTAACTATTTCTTTCTTATCGTTTACCGATTTTCCGTTGCTTTTAATCGGTGATCTGGTTAACCAGGGCTTGCTAGACAAGCCCCTGAGTCTTTACAGGCTGTCCGACAATTACTATCAGTAGGATTCAAAATTATTTTTTTCCAATTTAAGGGGTTTATATGCCTTATTTTTTTCATATTTTTGCCCTGAAATTGAATTTTCGGACAGCCTGTTTAGTTCAGGAGTAGTTGATCTTATTACCCCACATTACTTCACATTGTATCGGAACTAGCGGGTTAAATAGGTTCCATAAAGAAGTCCCATTCTGTTGTAGAATCGGAGTAATAGAAGTTTAAGTAAGGATTAATGAACCTTATTAAATCTCAGAACATTATTTATTATAAAACTCCAAATATTTATCTGGACAATTATCAGGTTTAAAAAAACTAATTTTGAAACATAAACTAATTTTTAATACGACTTCCGAATAATGCAGGTTCAGTTATGAATCCGAATTCAGGGGATTCTAACACATGTAGATATGAGGCAAAAAAATGGCAAAAATGGCAAACACACTCAGAGACCTCAATAGACTGGCCGAGGAGAGCTATAAAAAAGCCAGGGTTTTCTTCCGGATGGGCAGGTATAACGAGGCTCTTGCTGCTTATGGGGAAGCGGATAAAGCCTGGAAAAAAATGGCAGATCTGCTTTTTGAAAAAGGAAAGGAGGACAGCGGAAAAGAGTTACTCAAAAAGGTTCTGGAGGTTCGGTCCTGTTGCGGGATGTCTCTTTTCAAGCTCGGAAGATACGAAGAAGCTCTCAAGATTATTGATGCTACCCTGGAGGTTAAACCAGAAAGCCCAACAGAATGGTCCAACAGGGGGTTTGTGCTCTCTGCCCTCGGCAGGAATGAAAAAGCTCTTGAGGCCTTTGAAAAAGCGCTTTCTTTTGATCCCGCATCCCCCAAAATCCTGACCAGCAAGGGAATTGTTTACTTCAAGATGGAACTCCTGGAAAAAGCTCTGGAGACCTTCGACAAAGCCCTGGCAGCAGAACCCAAGCAGGCATCTGACTGGGCGTGTAAACTTCCCAGGTTCAGCTTCTTCTCCCGAAACAAAGCTCCCATTATGAGACCTGACAACGCAGAGACCTGGTACTGGAAAGGCAACGTTTTCCTGGAACTCGGAGAAAAAGAAAAAGCCCTCGAAGCCTATAAAATAGCTCTTGAAAGCGATCCAGACCACCTGAATTCTCTCCTGTTCGGAGGCAATCTGCTCTGTAAATTTTCAGAATATGAAGAGGCCATCAAGTGCTATGCACGGGCCCTTAAATTAAGCCCTGGAAACGAAACTGCAAAGCAGGGAAAAGAATTCTGCGAGTCTAAGATTAACGAATGAGATCCAGAACATCTTGAAATCGAATCATCCAGTTATCTCTTCTGCGCCACAGGAGGCTGAAAATCATCGTGAACGATGAAAAAAAGCAACGTATGAATTTTTGTTCCTATTAGGTGAGATCAAATACTATCAAAATACACCCCAAGCTAAGAAATATTTCCCTTGAATCCAAAAATCACTTTTCAATCTACAGGTATTCGGGAAAGAAAAAAATAAGCAGCTTTAGATGCTGCTTCAAGCCGGGAATTTATTTCGGCATTTAGAACTTTCTTCTCAGGACGCAGTATGCAGCTCCAACCGTTCCCAGAAAAGCTACAGATTCAAAGCCAGGAATAGGCCAGCCTGAAGGATTGGGTTCGGAAGCCACATCAGGTTCCACTTCTTCAGTAGGCACAGGCTCAACCTCCGTTGGACCAGATTCTTTATCGGCTGCAACAATTACAAAGGGTCCGAAATCTGGAGTTTTAGCTTCAAAGTAGACGTAAGTATCGCTGTCCTCATCTAATTTTTTGGTATCAAGTTTGCTCCATGAATTGTCATAGTACCAGAGGTTTAACGAATCTGCATCAACCTTGTTTTCCTCAAGCCAGGTTTTGTCAACTCTGAAACCGACAACTGCATTTTCGAGACTACCAGCATTTGCGATTCCTCCCGAACCCACCCAGATGTTCACGTTCTGATAAACCGTGCCTTCGGGCAGGCTTGAAACCATCTTTGATTGGTCTTTCAGCATTTCGACAATAGTAGTGATTTTCCCGAGAGTTTTCTTAGCATCAAACTCCACATACCTTATGCAGGTTACACCATTTGGAAAATCGAACTTTACGTGTGTTCCAGCGGTGACGAACGCCTGGGACAGCTCTTTAGCCTTTACATTGCTCTGGAGTTCGGGGGAACCTCCAGATCCGCCACTTAAACTGCTGCTTGAGCTATGACCTGAACCTCCACTGGAGGTTGACTTGACCTTGATGGAAGAACTGGCAGGGAGAACAGAGAATTCAGTTTTGTTGATGTCCCTTAAAAGACCCACGAACTGGTATGTACCGGCTGACGCAGGAGCTTTAAGGGTGTAGCTGAAGTTCTTTTCAGTCAGCAGCAGGAAGGAAACCTTGTTGCCGTTTACAGTTACAGCTTCTTCCGGAAGGGTCGAGTTGATGTATGTGAAACCTGCAGGAAGCTTTTCAAGAACCTGCCCGACGGCACCATAATCGGCTACATTAACCGTTACCTGAAACACCTCATCGGGATTAACTGAAGAAGGAAGAGCCCTTTCCGCACTGCCTGCAGAAGCTGGTGCTGTGCATAAGACCATGGTCAGGAGCAGCACAAAAGCAATTTTAAACTCAGACAGTTTCATATCCGATCCCACCCGTCAGCAAAGTAAATATTCAGAATTGCGTATTTGCTCCTGCTGGAGATTTCATTATTATTTACAATATTGTTGATCTCTTCGGTAGAGAAACTCTTATCAGCGCCTCCATACCTTGTCGTGAGCTCATCTTCTGAAACTACGGTGATCGAGATGCTGTCTTCATCCGTAACTGTATTCCCGAAGTAATCCGTAGCTGTAAGGGCGAGTTTAAACTCTCCTGCCTGAATACTTCCTACATTGCAGGTATAGATACCTCCGCCTTCGAGTGTCAATGGAACCACTTCTCCGCCTATGGGAGTGAGATCAATGGTTACTGACAGAACTCCGGACAAGTCATCCGAGACTTTTACCCTGATAACTGAGTAATCCTCTCCGTCATTCAGGATACACACAGGGGATGCGGAGCAGCTTTCTATGACTGGAGGTACAAAATCTCCTTCGAAAGTAAGATCGAGTTCTACCGGCACAGCTCCTTGCTGGTAGGTCACGGAAACAGGCTCAGATTCAACGAGGCCCAGCTTGAAGATAATCTCTTTTCCATTATCTTCCTCTGTACCCGAGACATCCAACTTGTACACTCCTGCTTCCTTTATAAATTGAGAGCCAGCAAGCTCGGAATCTATATAAGCTGAAATTATCGTTCCTGCGGGTGCATCTGCATCACCTGTAATCAGCTTTCCTTCAAACACATTGGGAATCGAAGGAATACTGTTGGCAGATGCAACCGGAACAAGGGACATGCCCAGTACCAGAATAACCAGGCACGATAAAATTCTTAAGTATTTGTCCTTGATGGTCACCATATCACCTTGAGATTTTTACGTTACCCGTGCAGATCCTTTTAGAAAAATCTGTTAGGGCTTCCTTTTTGATTCCCTCCCGAGCTTTGACCCGAAAGTGAGCAGAATGATGCCCGCAACAGCATAAATAATCTGGAAACCTGGAGCACTGCTCGTTTCAGTGGATGCTTCTGAAGATTCCGCACTCTTTTCGGCTCCGGTATCTTCACCTGAATCGGCAACTGCATTTTCCGAGACAGTTGTTACATTCGGTTGAGTGACTGAACTTTCAATAACCTCAGCTCCAGAAGTTTTTGATTCATTGATTTCTGCCGATCCGGAACTTGTACTTGAAGTTGAGCTCTTCTTAGAACTCCCGGAATCAGCTACAACACCGACTGACAGTTCAATGGATGAGACCTTAGTTCCGGATTTCCAGTCTAACTTCGTATCGGCATCCTTTTCACCAACCTTAAAGGTAACGGATTTTCCTTCATCCTCAGCTTTTCCGGAAATATAGAAAGTGAAATCTCCTGAAGAAGTATTTATGAGAAACTCTTCTACCTGTGTCCCATTAAGGTAAGCTGCAACAACAGTGCCTTTAGGAGCCGGGTCCCCATCAATCAGGGCGACTCCCTCTACTGTCATCGGAATCAAAGGAACCGGGGCCGGGACTTCTTCCCCTGCCATACCTGTATGAGTAGCTGTTAAGAAAAAAAACATCAGTACAGCTGTTCCTAATAAACTATTTTTTAACATCCTGTTCATGATTTACCTCCAATTGCTACGAAAACAAGAAAAAAGAAAAAAAACTTTCAGCCTGATTGGCTGAAAAGTTACTTGTTTTCGAAATATTCCCTCTTACACGGGCAAGGTGCCATTGATGAGAGTACCATTGATGATATCATTAATAGTCTCATTTAAATTGGTACCATTGGTTTCATTACCATTGGTTTCATTACCATTGGTTTCATTACCATTGGTTTCATTACCATTGGTTTCATTACCATTGGTTTCATTACCTGATGCAGGATCAAAGGCGTTTGGATCGGCGGGATCAACGGCGTCGTTTGGATCGGCGGGATCAATGGCGTAGTTTGGATCGGCGGGATCAATGGCGTCATTTGGATCGGCGGGATCAACGTAAACATTCACGCTTTCGATGGAAGCATAGGTACCTGGTTCCTTCATGAAGACCCAGTATCCCTGTCCAGGAATCATAAAGCCTTGAGACTGGAGGCATTCAACCGGGTATGGAGCTGCCTCTCCTGAACCAAGCAGACCCATGTCCATGACTCCAAGGGAAATTGTACCACCCCAACCTTCATTGCAAGAATATGTGATCAGGTTGGAGAACTTATACTCTAAACCCAGAAGACCCTGCAATGAACCCAGAGTCTTGGACCAGTGTACAGGTGCTGTAGAGGTGTGTCCTATCATCTGCCATCCACAAGCAAGGTCAAGACATGGTGGTACTTCTGGAACTGTACAGTCAAGTGACATTGGCTTGAACTTTACATTGGTTATGCAGGCTTCCGGACTGTAAACCCAGTAACCCTTACATGGTTCGATACAGTCAGGGAATACCCAGCCGCAACCGTCCCAGTAAAGTACTGTGCTGCATTCTCCAAAGGCCGATTCCGGGTCTGCATTGAATGGAGCCAGAGTCTTGGGCACGGATTTCAGGTTCCAGCCTTCGTCAAGCATGATGTTTATGTCTTCGTATGTCTGAACAGGACCGCAAACGGCAAAACATTCGTCGTAGTTGCCAGCCCAATCCAGAGCAATAACAGCTACCCAGTAGTCCTGACCATAGACGAGGGATTCTCCACCATACCCTCCAATAAAGACGTCTGTATCAAGAATACACACGCCGTTTTCATCATATTCGGATGTTAGTGGGGTAAATGGTTCTGCCAGTTGCATCTCCTCAATGCATGTGGGCTCGAATTCGCTGATGAGAACCACATATGGAGTGGAATAAGGATCGTTTTCATCGTAGCAAAGATCGTCTTCGATGTTATTATCCCAGCTAACGTACAGTCCGGGCTCATCATACGTATATTCCCATGTAATCTCGCTCAGCGCGTCAACAACACACAGGTTTGCCACAGCAGCCGGAGCAGTACAGTCAACAGAGAAGGAAAATGGCTCAGGTTGATACACATTGCCTGCACAGTCAGTGATGCACACTGTCCAGAGCAGACCTATGCCTTCATCCACTTCTGAATTCACGGAATAGTAGTTAACCTCATCTACACCAACGACGCACGTGCCCCCCTCTACTACTTCACCATCAATGAGCAGTTCGTAATCGAAAGGCAGCCCTGCTCCTCCTGAAACACTGAAGTTAAATTCCGGGCATGAAGAAACAAACTCATCATTCGGGAAATTGAGGCAGACTTCGAGCCCTTCACAGTTGACATAGAATTGCTGGGGGTCGCTAGTAAAGTAGTTTCCTGCCTGATCCGCAACTTCAACGCACCAGATGTAAGCCCCGTCCGCGAAGAAGTATGGATCGTCAATCTCTATGGTTACGAGCTCATCAGAGAACATGGTCCCGGACATTTCCTCAACGGGTTCTCCGTTGATGTACACCTGGTAATATAGCTCCAGACCACAGTCGTCAGAGAAATCATCCTCAGCGGTGAAACTGAATGTCATGAAAGGATAGGGATAGAGGGGATCATAGGAGGGACTGCCGATAACCCCACGAAGATCTAATTCATCATAGGGATCGGGATATTCGCTGATGACACAGCCATTATCCGGAGAAATAATTACTGCACTCGGGCAGTCGGTGTCCACGTACAGGTCGAAGTCGACTTCAGGGATACAAATATTTCCTGCTTCGTCTATGAGTTCGATTCTCCATTGATAATAGCCATCAGCCAACTCAGGTCCATATGTTACATATCCGTCACAATTCACAACCCCTGATTTCTTCTGAACATCATTGATAAAGATGGCATAGGCGATTGTCTCACTCAGTTTATCGACAGCTTTGATATTGAAGCATACACAATTATTGTTGACAGCAACATCCGGTTCAATTATAGTAAATTTCGGAGCTTCGTTGTCAATCACAAAGGCGTAATAATCAATTGCCTCAACCTCGTCAATCACAAAATCCGCCGGAATCATTTCCGGTGTCAAGCCACTTAAGAAGGCTGAAGGAGCAAAGTTACCATCTAAGATGGCTCCATATACCATCACGTCAACTGCATCGTTTACACCGTCTGGAACTAAATATGTACCACACCAGACAGTACCACTGTCATCCGTTGGAGTCATTAAAATGACGGTGGGATCCGGATAGTAGTCACAAACAGTAAAAGCCGCATAATTGACGGGTTCACTGAAGGTTACAGTGATATCTACAGTGTCTCCCATCATGAAAGAACCTTCATCGCTGTAGGCGATACTATCAACGCACAGACCAGTATCTATTGATACAAGATCTGTATTCTCCATATCAATTGCACTTGCCGTTCCTGCTAAAAGGAACATAATTAGCAGCGCACTAAATAGCATTATTTTTTGTTTCATATTCTGCACCTAGATTCCGCAAATGTTCAATTTTAGTTTGGTATTAACATTGAATATTATCATATACTAAATAATATTTTAAAGTTTGCGAGTTGTAGCAGATTCCAGTTAGTTAGAATACAATCCTATAAACAGTCTTCAAATATTTTGATCAATTGTTACTTAAATACTAAAAAAAATAAGACTGTAGGAAAATTTACAGCTTTTATTTACAAAACTGCTTTTCACCTCACCTCCCTAACTTAATTACTCTGATCAATTTTATCCTCAATTAGTAGATAAGAAAGCCAGCGCTTCTCCGGAACCCTTTCGGGAAGGAGGGCAGTAGCCTCTACCTCTGGAGCGGCAAGTATTGGCCCCATTAATTCTTGCGCAACAGGGGAATTATGAACCAACCCGTTTTAATTACCAGGGCTGACTGGTGCCTGGTACATCAGACATATACCTATTAATTGCAAACAGCAAATTCGCCAACAGGCAGATTAAATATGGATCATAAATATTCCACATTTAATATAGTACATGTCTTTGCATATTATCCTGTGACGATAATATGAGATAACTTACGCAAATATTTAATATAAATCTTTCTAAAGAATATATGGAACTAAATATAATCATAAATGAAAAAATTATGTTTAATAATAATGATTTTTTGAAAAATTAAATATTTAAAAAGCCAGGTATTTTTTGAGATAACCACAAAGAGAAGATCAAGATGTGATTGCTCAGAATTAAAAGAATGATTCAGAGGTAATGAAAAAAAATACTGGTAATTGAAGGAGTCATATTATCATTATAAAAAATACATACATTATAAAAAAACATAGTTTTAAATATATATATAATGATAAAAATATACCCTTCTAAAAAGTATATGCTCACAGATTTAAATGTGAAGAAACATAATTTAACAAAAGACATTTTAGCTACCGGGGAGGAATTTAAAATGAAGTATACCTTTCAAGACTCTACAGAACTTCCTGTTCAGAGAGATTTCATCCAGGATCTGCAGGACTTCATAAGGATTTCAAAAGAGGCAATACCTCTCGAAAAATCAATTATAGAGATAAAGCAGGGGAATAAGGAAGAGACAACAAGCTCTCAGGGAAAGCTCGAGGAGATAGACAGATTCCAGGCAGACGTCGTTGGTTATATGGAAGAACTTACGCAGGGAATCGAGTCCCAGGAGATTCTTGAAATTAAAGCAAAAATAATTGAAACCTCTTCAACCGCATCCCTGTTAAAAAAGAATGAAAGGCTTGAAGATATTGATAGGCAAAACAGGCTAGCACTTTCAGAAGTGCAGCAGTTTGAAACCAGGATACTCGCGACCCTAAGCCCTTTTTTTGAAACAAGCATCTATGGAGCCGAGCATGCCTATTATGCTTCAGGTGAAGACAAAGAACTGAAAGGAAGGCAGGTCAGTTCAGTTAACGGTATACAGTACGAGTTTGAACTGAATTTTGTTCATAATTCACTAAAAGTTGAGGATCTTCAAGAATTCACTCTGCCTGTGAGGGCAAAGAGTGGAATCCTGTCCAGGGAAGAAAAAGTAAAGAAGATGAACGTATCCGATTTTCGTATTATGAGTATCGAGTACGAAGGAGACAGCATCAGAACAGTGCTTCAAGACAAGGATGCAGAGCACATGTTCACAATCTCTGCGGATGACAGGACTTTCCTGATCCTGTATGGGGATCATGATATAACAGGAGACGAAAAACTGGCTCCCCTTATAGATAGGGAAGCTCTCTATATGTTCATGGTGAAACTCAAAGAGTTCTTTACAGAATCCGTAGGATCCAAAAGGCTCAGGCGGATCATGCTGGATGGGAAAAACGCTGTTGAAGAGAACACTGTGTTTGACTGCCTTAAGATTATTGCCGGTATATATGGGAAGCTCGTAAGAGAATGCATTGAGAGGGGATACACTAAAGAGGAAGTTACAATTAAGATGGAGGAGTCTGCAAGCGTCCGGACTGAAAAATACATTTCGAAGTCTGAAGCTTCAAGCGAACTCTCATCCATAGGAAGTGAGGGCATGGAGCTTGCCACAATCCTAGGAGTTGCCGAAGCCTGAATAAATTAAGCAGGCTAAGTAGGCATCCGGGTGGTGCATAAATAAAGAGAGAAAGCTTGCTTTCAGGAGTTATTCCTGTACCTGAGATGTTACAGGAACTCCAGACAGGAAGCAAAGGTCTGAAAGGCTCCGAAAGCAGTGAACGTCTTAAAACTTACGGGCAAATATTCTTAAGCCAAAAAAGAGATACGATGCTCTTAATATCCTGCTTTCCCAGTTCAGGAGCCCTTTTACCCTTATTCTCCTATTTACTGCCGGGCTGTCTTTTTTTCTCCACGACCCTACAGACACCCTGATTATTGTAGCCATTGTCCTGATCAGCAGTATGCTGGGTTTCTGGCAGGAAAAAGGAGCTACAAATACCTTTGAAAAACTTCTCACCACTGTGCAGATAACAGCGACTGCACTCAGGGACGGTAGAAAAATAAAAGTCCACATAGAAGAGATCGTGCCTGGGGATATAATATTCCTCAACGCCGGAGATATAATTCCTGCAGATTAGTCACTTGTCTGATGTTAAGACAACGTACAAATTCTCTATGGATGGGAACAAATGTGGTCAGCGGAAGCGGAAAAGTGCTGGCAGTATCTACAGGAAAGGAAACGGTATTCGGGAAAACATCTCAGAGAAGCTAAAACTCAGACCCCCGGAAACCGAGTTTGAAAGGGATATTACAAGCTTCGGCCACTTTCTGATGGAAGTTACCTTGCTTATAGTAATGACCATCTTTGCAATTAACGTATATCTCCAGCACCCTATCCTTGACTCTTTCCTTTTCTCACTGACTCTTACTTTTGGGTTGATTCCCCAGGTTCTGCCTGCAATTATTAACATTAACCTTTCCAGGGGTGCAAGAGAGATGGCGCAAAAGAAGGTCATAGTCAGGAGGCTGGCTTCCATTGAAAACCTGGGGAGCACGAACATGCTCTGCTCCAACAAGACAGGCACACTGACCAGTTCCTCACGATTTCGTGCGTAAAAGATTGAGCATCCTTGTTTCAAAAAGCGAGGGTAACCCGATGGTCACCAAAAAAGGATTTCGCACTCTTGGGGTTGCGTATAGGGAGATGGACCAGCAGGTGATTATCGAAAAGGAAATCGAAATAGGGATGACCTTCCTCGGTTTCCTCTTCTTTTTTGATCCCCCAAAGCAGGGAATTACAGAAACTATAGAAAGCATAGAACAAATTGAAATTTCTTAAAATGATATTGCCGGAGACAACAGGTTTGTAGCTGCCAGCATCAGTAGAGAAAACGGGCTTAAGAACATCAGTAGAGAAATCGGGCTTAAGAACATCAGGTTTATAACCGGGAGTGAACCTGCTCAGATGAGCAGTGAAGCTTTGCTCAGGCAGGTAAACGGTACCGATGTCTTTGCCAAGATAGAGCCAATCCAGAAAGAGCAGATTATCCTTGCACTCAAAAAAACGGAAACGTTGTTGAATATATAGGAGACGGCATAAAAGACGTTTCGGCGCTCCATACTACAGACGTGGGAATTTCCGTTGACAGCATTGTGGATGTTGCTAAAGAAACTGCGGATATCGTGCTTCTGGAAAAGGATCTGGATGCACTTGTAGAGGGTGTGAAAGAAGGACGAAAAACCTTTGCCAATACCAGAAGTATGTCTTTATGGCTACCAGTGCCAATTTTGGGAATATGTTCAGTATGGCAGAAGCATCCCTTTTTTGCCTTTCCTTCCCCTGCTTTCCAAGCAGATCCTGCTAATCAATTTATTGACTGATTTTCCGGAGACGACCATAGCTACGGATACTGTGGACAGGAAAATGGTTGAAAAACCTCACCAATAGGATACAGATTTCATCCGTAAGTTTATGATGGCATTTGGGATTACCAGTTCGGTATTCGACTACCTCACTTTCGGCGTTTTACTTCTTCTCACTGGGATGACAGAACAGTTCAGAACCGGCTGGTTTATAGAATCTGTTATTTTAGCATCCTTTATATTACTCGTAGTCCGGAGCATGAAACCCTTTTTCAAGAGCAAACCTGGAAAATATCTGCTTGTAACCACCCTGCTGATCGAAATCCTGACTCTCAGCTTCCCTTTTCCTCATTTGCCACCCCATTTGGATTCAAACCTCTCCCAATTTCAATCATTTTAATTCTTGGAACCATTGTGGAACTTTATATTCGTACAGCTGAAATAGTAAAGAGGAGTTTTTATAAAAAAATGAGGTTTTAAATTATATTAAAATGAAGCCTTGTAAACCCTGCAGGGAAATTCCATGTTTCCTAAAATTTCTCTTCCTTATAGTCATTTAGATTTTCAATATCACTATAATCTGTTCCGTCAGGCAAAAAAGGCGTGAAAAGAATAACTGAGAAAAGAAGTAGAAATGTTCCAAGCATTTTGGACTGCCCCTCAAAAGTAGCATAAAACAAAAAAATTCCAATCATGACCCATACAATAAAGCTCAACTGAAAAGCAATCTTTACTCTATATAAATATTCTACGCTCTCGCTCAAGCAACTCCCCCTGAAATATCCCATTTAAAATGATTCGGGATTGAATAAATAGCTGTTTATTTGAAAGATTTGGAGCTTTAAGCTCCAGAAATTGGGGATGTTGCTAGGCTGAAAAAGGATTTTCCTGAATAAAATATTCCAATTTCAGGATGCAGATACATAAAAAAATATTAGTACTAGTAGAATGCCGGAAAAAGAAATTAAAAGAAGAAATAAAAAGATTTAGGGAATCAAATTTCTATAAAGCTGATAATCTTTTCTCCCTCATTTGCCCTTCTGAGAAAATCCTCTCTGTCATTATAGGGAATTCCTGCTGCTATAGAATCAGCCGTTTTTCTGCCGATACTGGGGAGTTCCCGGATAAGGGTAGGAGATGCGGTGTTTATGTGCAAAGGATAGGGAATTCCAGTAATCGAACGCATCCCGTGTCCTGTGACAGTAATGTCCGTGAATTTCCGCAGAGGAATGAGGGCAGGAACTCCCACAAGCAGAGGATAAGAGCCAAGTTGCCTTCCGAAAGTGATCCCTCTGTCATGTACCTCACACATTACATCATTCAGTACCGTTCCTTCCGGCACTACCCGCCGGAGCAGTGGAAGGTCGAAATTCTTCCGGACCTTGTCTTTATAGTCCAGAAAGAGTTTCTTATGCTTCCTGGCTGCTTCGTCCCTGCCGTACATTGGAGTTCCGGGAAATGCCATAACCTGCCGGATATTGATTCTACGCAGGAGTAAACCTGAATCAACCACCTGCTGCAGAAAATCGTAGTTCAGCTGGAAGGTCTTTTTCGTCTCCCCCATAAGCCCGTGGACGAAATTAATGCCTGGGAGAATTTCCGGAAGCCCGTTTGCCCCGCGCACTGCTCCAAACCTGTTTACCAGTTTGATCGCCTCAAAAACTTCTTCGGAAGTCGCCTTGAGGGAATTTGCTGCAACCACTTTCGGGTCGGCAGTCTCCATCCCAAAGGCTGCTACATCTCCGGAGGTGTGATATTTAATAATCGTCTTCAGGATCTGCTCTGACTCTTCGGGGTATGCTGCAAGGGTTATCGGGTTTGCATTGTCCATGTGGAGCACAGAAAGTTCAGGTGCGGAATTTCGGATTCCACGGTAAAGCTTTTCAAGAATCTCAGGCACGGGTTTCGGGACAGGCCCTCCTGCATCGGTCCCATGATAGGAGAAAAGGTCAGGCTGTCTTCCTATTCTAAAATAGCGGGCTCCATGGGAATAAAGTGCAGAGACTTCGGAAACAACGTCCTCTACAGGCCTGTAGTCCGAAGCCCCATAAAATGGCTCGGTGCAGAAAGAGCAGTGGACATGCCTGCCGCAGCCTCTGTAAGTTTCAAGCTCGCACATACAATAAGGATAGTCCGGGTGCTGCCTGATCAAAAAAGCCCCTTTCGGCCCCCAGCGCCCGATCTCGGCTGTTGTCCTGAAACGGTGGTCAACGGATTCCGGGGCTTTCAGCCTGGCAGAGAAGCTTCCGCTGCCTCCGCTGATTGAATTCTCGCCAGCCCCCCCTTCAAAGAGATCGTAAATAAAAGCCTCTAGGTCCATTTTTGCAAGTGTGGCTTCTTCCAGACTTATTCCACTTTCCATCCCCTTTGCAGCCCTTCCGCCTTCGCTACTGAAACCGAGCCTGATAGGGCCACCTATAACCTTTATCCCATTCACAGCTCGAAAAATAGTTTCGATCTCTCCAGGTGTGATTGGGGATGCCCGAAGGTATTTTCCAGGCACGGTCATACCTGCAATAATGACCAGAAGGTCTACCTTTCCTATAAGCCCGCCGACCCCGGGCGGGTTTTCCCTCAGGGTGTCGATGGTCAGGTAGTGAATCTCATTTTCGGAAAGCCCGCGCTCTCTAAGAGCTCCTGCTATGTACCGGGCGTAAGGAGATAGATAAGGAGGAACCCCAAGACAGGCGGGCTCGTCCACATAACCGTCTATAATGAGTGCTTTCATGTCAGTTCTCATTTCCATTTACTTGATTATCGGAGGTGAAGTATAGATTGCATTCAGGTATTAAATTGCAGGTGACTGGTAGAACAATATAAAAGGGGTGCCGCAAAAAACACCGTAACCACATAAGAGAAGAAAAATAATTTAAAAATAGTTTAGGGCCGGGACCGAGAATCGAACTCGGATCGTAGCCTCCACAGGGCCACAGGATAACCTCTACCCTACCCCGGCCACAGGGTCTGGTACTTCAGGTTTGAAGCAACCTATAGAAGGAGTTTTTTTATATAAAGTTTTTGCCGGAAAAGCAGGATACCCTTCTTCGAGAAGGGAGTGATTCTGCTACCCGGCGTTCCGAGCCGGTAAAAACCCGATTTTAGGAGGGCTTCGGTGGGTTTCAGATAAATATCAGATATTTTTAAGTCTGTCAAGGGCAAGTTTTGCAGCCTTTTCTCCGGAAAGTAGCATGCCTCCGAAGACAGGACCCATTCTCGGGGCACGAGTTGCGGCATTTGCGGCCATGCCTGTAACAATCAGCCCGGGATAGATTTCCTGGGTTGCATCCACAGCAAGGCGCTCGCCTACCTCAGACCACATTGGCTTTTCCCCGAGCATGCCGAGTTCTCCGATCTTTGCATCGGGTATCTTCCGGAGAATCGTGTTGCAAACAACCGCATCATGCCCTGTCCCGTCAATCACGAGTTTTGTGCGGATCATGAGAGGATCCACATGCAGGCGCTGAGTTGTTACAGGTCCCCAGTTGATGACAATTCCAGTGATCCTGTCATTCTCCCGAATCATGACGTCCTCAAAGCTCACAAGGTTAAAGACCTCAGCCCCTGCCGAAGTTGCCCCTGCTATCAACTTTCCGACAGATTCCACAGAATTTGCCACATAATACCCGGGCTGGTACTCCTTATACCTGATCCCGAAGTCGTCCAGGACGTGGCAGGCTTCTTCCTGTACAACTATGCGTGGGAACATCATGCCGCCAGTCCACATGCCACCCCCAAGTGACAGCTTCTGCTCATAAATGGCAACCTTTGCCCCGGCTTCAGCCAGGTACCTTGCAGCCACCAAGTTTGCAGGTCCCCCTCCTACAAGTGCTACATCAATGTCCGTGTAGTCAAGGAAGGTTTTTGAATACTCTTCAAAAATTGCCCGTGTGATTATGACTTCGTCGAGTTCCATTTTCATCTCTCATAAAGTTGTACGGTTGAAAGTCCGGGAAAAAACAGCCCGGCATTTTAAGAAAGAAATCAGGGAATTATTAACCCTGATCGTAAGCATTGAAATTCACATTTTGATAAAGGGCATTGCTTTTAAAGTTATTGGAATCTGATGGAGGAAGAGGAAGGTGAATAATTCTCAAAAGATTTCTTCTCGACATAGCAGGAACTTCATGAAAGGAATTTAGGTTTAACTATTCCTGCTTCTGACGTCATGATTACGATTCTGAACGATAGCTGGAATGAAAGCGTCCGCTGAAGCGCAAAGCTGATGGCAAAAATAAAATAGAGCTGGCGAACACAGAAACAAGCTTAGGCCCCGTCACAGAATAATCTATGCATATTCCTGATTGGACGTTTTGATATTCACTATCAAGGTCGCCAATCAAAGTTACAATAAATTATAAGTTGCATAGGTTATTTCGTTGCAGGCACTTAGAGAAATCAACTTAATGAAATAATATTCATCCAAATAATTGTGATATCCAAGACAAAAAGTTCATTTTCTCTGCTCTTATATTTATTGATTTTATTTGAGATGTAGGAATAGCATGCAATTTAGTAAATTCATTAACGCTTTATACTTCTCAACAAAATAATATCTTCATGCTGTGTAATTAGTATCAGAGTTTCGTTTTGTAATTAGGTACTGTTTTCATCCAGTAAAGATACCTGAGCGATTAATACATTAGACCCCACTCCATTAATCAAATATCCTGCATCCCACGATCCTAAAAAAGAGGCTACAAAGCAAAAAAATAGTGTAACTATTCAGCCACTGATAAAAAAGTATGTTTTCTCAGCAAAATGCTTCAATTCTCGGGATAATAGCGGCGCTCCATTGAGCGCCGCTAGAATACCGTCTATAACAGGTAAACCATTCTTTCTAATAGTAGAAATGTAAGCTCTTATTCTGCAGAAAGCTTCCGCTCCTTGTATGGTTCTGAAAGTTCTTGATATTTTCTGCTGTAATTTCATCATCCTGATATCTCTTTCTGCCTGATTGTTTTCAAATGGAACTCTCAAATCAGTCAGGAATCTCAGGATCTGTTCTTTATTTTCTATAAACATATCCAGTAGGTTCCTTGCTTTGGTTTTTGGGTTTTTACCACGTTTCCCCTGTTTTTCAGGGTTTAGAAAAGGTGGATTTACTTCAATCCCTTTAATTCACAACAAGTCAAAGAATGTTCAATCACCTAATCAGGATTATCAACCTTATCAAGAGTTGTGCCTGGATGACCTTCTTGACCTCCAGCTTTCTTGCCACTCTTTTCATGGCGACTCTTAGGGTTAGGTTTATCTCTTACATGAAAATCAGTAGAAGGAGGTTTACTGCTGTTTCTGCTATTTTGATTTAAACGAGCCTCTAAAACTCTTACACGTTCTTCAAGTTCAGAAATCTGAAAAACTTGTTTCTCTATGATATAATCAAATCTCTGGATTGCAGCAATAACTGCTTCAGGACCAGCTTCATAGATTTCAAGAATTTCTTCACGTGTAAGCATGATGTTGAAAAAGAGGGATATTTTATATGCAATTTTTCCTCTTTCCGAGGAAAAATTGCTTTTACTAAAGGTATGGCTGAAAGTTACCTTATAAGTTACTATTAATTACTATTAATTAGCAGTTCCTGAAAATTGATTCAAAAAGAGATTTCAAAAAGAGATATCAAAAAGAGATATCAAAAAGAGATATCAAAAAGAGATATCAAAAAGAGATATCAAAAAGAGATATCAAAAAGAGATATCAAAAAGAGAAGCTACAGAGTGTCGGAGATAAAATACATATAGATAAATATATATTATACATGGGGGATACATTTTCACATGCATGTTTTATAAATAAAAGGGGGTAGAAGTTATAAGAAGAATAAAAGTTTTAGGTACTGTGCTTATTGCAGTGATGACTCTTTCACTAATGTTATTTGCTTCCGGTTGCTCTCAAAAAGCGGTGGAAAATGAAACAGAAAAAGTAGAAAAAACAGGTGAAAACTTAACAAAAGAAGTAGAAAAAACAGGTGAAAACTTAACAAAAAAAGCTGTAAATGAAAGTGAGACCTTTACAAAAAAAGCTGAAAATGAAAGTGAGAATTTAACAAAAAAAGCTGAAAATGAAAGTGAGAATTTAACAAAGAAAATTTAAAATTCAAGTGTGAACTTAACAAAGAAAATTGGAAATGTACCTCCATTAATGAAGGGAAAATGAGATTTTCAGGAAAATCAAATTTAAATATTGTGCTTTGTTGTGGATGTTAGGGAGCAGTAAAAAAAAGAGTCCACGTTCGTTGTTTTTTTATATTATTACTTATATATAGTATTAGTCCATAGGGTCAGTCCCGATGTATGAAGAAGACGTACAAAGAAGATATGTGACTTAAATAAGTAATAACTTGACTACTAAGTAATAACTTGACTAAGTAACTTAACTGGGTAATGACTTAAATAAGTAGTAAATTAACTGAGTACAGAACTAAATTACATAAAATTGGACCAGACCTTATGGATCACTCTAAAAGATTCTAAAAGGCTTTTCTAGTAAATTAATTTCTTATTAATCAATTTCTTATTATTAGTTCCTTATTATTAGTCCCTTATTATTAATTCCTTATTATTAATTTCTTATTTTAACTCAAATGCGAATCGCCTCCCAATCCCAGATGTCGATTGCTGGCATATTATGTAAGGAGCTTCCCAGCAGCCTGGCAATTATGTTGTCAGGTAAGCGCAGTTTCTCAGGGTCGAACTTGCCGCCAAATATCTCAATAACAATGGGTGTAAGCCAGGGAAACTTCGAAAGCTCCTTATCGAGCTCGGCACGTACTTCTAAACAAATTTTTAGTTTTGGGACCTGCTTAATCACAATTTTTATTATTCCTGAATGCTGGCGGTATACGTAAACCTATTTATAAACAAAAAGTCATAATTATTCATTAATTTTTAGGGAAGGTTATACTGTAGAATCCAGTATGGCTATTGCTTAATTAATCCCTCAATATGCCCCGATAAAGATGAAAACATATCAATGAGTGAAAAAAAGCATTTTAAGGTATTAAATACCAGGTTTGGGATCCCAGGAGGGATGATCAGAACCCTTATAGCAGGAAAAATACGGGTCGGTCTGATACTGGACGAGATAAGTCTTGCAGCCAATTTTGGTATTGTAAGACCGAAGATATCCTCAAACTGCTGGAGGAGATCCCGGAAGAAACCACAGTTGTCCTGACAGGGAGGAGGGTTCCTGGGGAACTGGTAGAAAGGGCAGACCTGTTAACGGAGATGAAGCTTGTGAAATATCCCTTTGAAAAAAACGTCACAGCAAGGGAAAGGGTTGAATATTAACCCCAAAATAATACGTTTATTGCATGTGTGTATTTTTCTGTATGTATATATTCAAGAATGATGTGAGAAAATGGCTGTACAGGAGAACTTATTGTTAGGAGCTAAGGCTTCAAAGAATGCCACTTTTACTCTGTTTTTTCTTTCAATTTTAAAAGGCATCGTCGGCTTTTATTCCGGAAGTGCTGCTCTTATCGCAGATGCTATCCATACGTCCCTGGATATTTTCACATCACTTGCCGTCTGGATAGGGCTCAAGCTCAGCCTGAAGGGCAGTGAAGAAAAGTTCCCCTACGGCTACTACAAAGCAGACAACCTTGTTTCACTTTTTGTATCTATTATAATCCTCTTTTCTGGATTCGAACTTGTACGTGAGGCGCTGCTGAACATCACAAATCCTGTTGAGGTGAAAATGCAGGGGATTGCACTTGGCACAGCTGTATTTTCGGTAGTGGTAATGTATGCATTATCACAATATAAGTTCAAAGTCGGCAAACAGATAGATTCTCAGGCTTTGATTGCCGATGCACTACACTCCTATACAGACGTTTTCAGTTCCCTGATAGTTGCCATTACAATTATCGGTTCAGTCTTAGGCGTGTTGTGGCTCGATAGTGTTGGAGTGCTGGTCATCTCTTTAATGATATTCAAGCTTGGAATCGGTATAGCAAAGGACTCTATAATGACACTGATGGACGCATGGCTGGATAAAGATTCAATTAGAAGAATCAGACAGAATGTGGGCAGTATTCAGGGCGTGAAAACTGTTGGGGAAATCAGACTTCGGAAGTCCGGTCTGGTAGTATTCGGGGAAATTGAAATAGAAATAGAGGGCGATGCTAATCTTAAAAGAGTGGAGATGCTTTCCGAGGAAATAGAAAAGATTGTGGAAAATGAGGTAAAGAACCTGGAACATTTAGTCGTCAATGCAAAGCCTGGAAAGATGTCAGTAATGAAAATTGCAGTTCCTATTCTAATGCAAGAAGGTTTACACTCAAAGATTTCCCGGCATTTTGGCAAAGCCCCGTATTTTATTTTTATCGAACTGGAAGATAGTAAAATAAAAAGCTGGGATATCAGCGAAAACCCTGCCTCAGACCTGGAAAAAAAGAGAGGTTTGAAGACTACGGAGTTTCTGAAAAATCGAGGGATCAATGTTTTGATCGTGGGTGAAATCGGCGAAAGTCCATTTCACAATCTTCACGATAGTTTTGTGAAAATGCTCCAGATGCCAGAGGCAGTAGAAGATGTTGAAAAAGTTGTGGAGAAGATTTCAGAGTTGGGCACGCTCACAGAACCTACAGAGTAAAATCAAACTGCGTGCGGCCACCCCAACTTAAAGAGGCTGTGCTACATCTAATTCTGTAATTCCGTGTTTTCCGGGCATTTCAATCACAGTACTGCGAAAAAACAAGTTTCAGATCGTTGTTTATTTATACCTTTACCTACATAGTTATTATTGGTCCATAGGGTCAGTCCCTGATGTATGAAGAAGACGTACGAAGAAGATATGTGACTTAAATAAGTAGTAACTTGACTAAGGAAACTTAAGTGAGTAATGACTTAAATAAGTAGTAAATTAACTGAGTACAGAACTAAATTACATAAAATTGGACCAGACCTTATGGATCACTTCAAAAGATTCTAAAAGGCTTTTCTAGTAAATTAATTTCTCATTAACTCGTTCTTATTTAAAATTATAATTCACCCATTATAATTCCCTATTATAATTTCCCTATTATAATTCCCTTATTATAAGTCTTCCAGATCCTACATGAAATGGTGAATTTCAGGGGTTATTTTTAGGAGGGGATCTCATATGACCCTGGTTTAATGTTCTTTCAAAAAGTAAATTCTGGAATATTTCTTTCTTCAATTTCGGTATTGTTTTTTCTGAGGGGAAACCAAAAATTCTTTTCTCATAAAAGTTCACAGAGTTTTTCATCAAATTACTGTTATCTGAAATATATTTAGGGAATCTGGAATCCAAGGTAAAGGTATAGGCCCAATTTTCCTCTGATCTTATAGACCATCCAATACTCTGGCATACTAAAATAGCAGTTTTGTATTATAGCAGTTTTGTATTTATAAAAAAATGGGTCGTCATCTTTCCTTTTTGGAATGTAAATATCACTTATATTCAGGTACGGGACTTTAATCAAAAATATTTGGGTACGGGACTTTAATCAAAAATATTTGGGTACGGGACTTTAATCAAAATTTGAAACCTGGAGGATTCATCTGCAATGTCTACACCTTCTATCATGGAAGGGGTGCAAAGCACGGTGGGTTCTGGGGTTTTTAGATGGTGATTCAGAACTCTGCCCTGAAATGTCGAGCTCATCAATGATTCCTACCGCTTCCTGCACAAGAGACGGCTTGGGGACCATGAACACAGCGTTCTTCATATGCTGCGAAAAAAGCGCTCTCCATCATGAATATTCTTGATGAACGGAAACACAACGTCCCTGACGTGCTTCATCATCTCCTCAGCCGGTTTGTGCTTCCATTCCGACCACCTGCAATCCTCATGCCCCTCATAGATAGAAACGTAAACCTGTCCGTTCACGTTCGCCCACCCCTGCTCCAGCACGTCCATATCCTCAAGCTTTTTCATGGAAAAGAGGTACGACATCTGCTCAATGGACTGCAAAAGATTGGACAGCCCACCACTCCAGAACCTGTCCCAGAAGGCATCTATTTTTTACTTTTTTGGGTGGGAGTCTCATGTGATCACCTGTTGTTAACCTGTTTTGAAGCGTTGGTTTCGGGCATTGGAATTTAAATGTTGTGCTTTGTTGTGGATGTTAGATAGCAGTACTGCTAAAAAATAAGATTAAAGTCGTTGCTTTTTTATACTATTACTTACATATACATAATTGGTCCATAGGGTCAGTCCCAATGTATGAAGAAGACGTACAAAGAAGATATGTGACTTAAATAAGTAATAACTTGACTAAGTAACTTAAATAAGTAATAACTTGACTAAGTAACTTAAATAAGTAATAACTTGACTAAGTAACTTAAATAAGTAATAACTTGACTAAGTAACTTAAATAAGTAATAACTTGACTAAGTAACTTAAATAAGTAATAACTTGACTAAGTGACTTAAATAAGTAATAACTTGACTAAGTGACTTAACTGGGTAATGACTTAAATAAGTAGTAAATTAACTGAGTACAGAACTAAATTACATAAAATTGGACCAGACCTTATGGATCACTTTAAAAAATCCTAAAAGGCTTTTCTAGTAAATTAACTCCTTATTTTAACTCAAATTCTTTGTTTTAACTCAATTTTGGCTTTGGATTCTAATTCTTTCAGGTTACGATTTCATGCTTGTTTTAGCCCGCAGATGTTGTCAGTTATTTCCATTTTCAGAACCCTACACTCCCACCGGTCGCAGGCGACCGGCCTTTTAAAAAAAGCCATGAAAAAGAACTTT
This sequence comes from Methanosarcina sp. WWM596, assembly GCF_000969965.1. Taxonomy (GTDB): domain Archaea; phylum Halobacteriota; class Methanosarcinia; order Methanosarcinales; family Methanosarcinaceae; genus Methanosarcina. Next base: position 1,883,346 of record NZ_CP009503.1, on the reverse strand, counting down.
GAAGCCCGAATGAAGAGCTTTTAAGCCTTTCAGGTTTAAGGTTTAGTTGGTAGCTGCTTTGTTGCTTTTACTCCATTTCTTTCTTCTTTTTTGTCTGAAAGCCGCTCTCCTACGTTAGCATGACAAGAGCGGTTCGGTATACCTAATAAGGTTGTACAGGTAAAAATTCATAATTCAGGATTTTGAGCCAATCGTTTTTTTCTTTTTGCACTAAATATCAATCACTTAGGACCTATCCGAAAAGTGGTTACATACTGTAACTTTTACAATATGCAATATGCAAAACCGGGACGGACACTCTGATATTATATACCCATTATGACTTTTCAACATTGCATTACTGACTTTTCAGATAGGCTCTTAATCAAAATTGAAAAGATCAAAAAACATCCGGTGAAAAACAGCAGAAAAGTTAACGTAAGAAGAAACCCAGAGGCACTGCATCCTTACTGCATTCCCCAATACAGTCTTCGAATCTTGTTTATGCTTCCCCAAACATATTAAATTCGAAGAAAGGATCAGCGACCCTCCAGGTGATTCTTTGTGTGGTAGATTATACCCCACCTTATTTTCCAACTCCAGCATATAATAATAAGATAAATTATTTTAAATTAATTACATCAAAAATTGTACCCTAACGAAAAATAATTTGGCGTAAAAAATTTCAAGCTCACTATAGCGCTTTTCTTATGCAATTTTTGTTATTTTCAATGACATTATAATTTTTAATATAATATAATTATTTAATTATATCAAAATTTAAAATAAAATTTAATTTTTCGTATCAATTATGATATATATATTGATGTTGTCATAGATGTACAGATTAAGAGTAGTAGGGTTTCCTCTTAATCTAGGGTTGGATCGCAGGTAGGGCTTGAGAATAGGGACTCAAAACCCTACCATCTACTTCTTAGCTAATTTTCAAAAACATGACTTTTTTAGAAATTAGTATTCTTTGAAATATTTAAAAAAGATAAAAAAACAAAAAAAGCCACGTATCCTGCCATTTCATAGTTTTCGGTTGCTAGTCCCACTACTCCTTTAATTCCTAAAAATCCAAAGTAGCCTAAATTTTTTTTGTTTTCCATAGTGGAAATAATATTAAAAAATATTTAAAATTTTTTAAAAAAGAATGCATACGTCTTTGGTTAAGTGAGAAATCATGATAAATTGCGTCTATTTCTGCAACAGCTATCCATCCACAACAGCTATCCATTCACAACAGCTATCCATCCACAACAGCTATCCATCCACAACAGCTATCCAGGATTTTAACAGAATATGGGCTGGATAAGATCTGCATTCGGCAGGTTGATGAATAATTAAATATATTCAGCACAATATCTCTTTTTGTGACTTCCACATCCCTAAAAACAGCAACAATAAGTCAAATGCCATAATCAAACGTACTACCTTTTTAGGACATCTTGGAATCATAGTCAGTTTATTCCGTGAACTCGAAGTTGACAAATTGATCAATGAAAAGTTTCCCAAATCACGAGATCACAAAGTTTCTCACGCTAATTGTATACTTGCAATGGTCCTCAATGGTTGGCTTTGGCGATGTTAAGGTATGGAAAAATAGTTACTATACAGATTCCTTTTGCCTTGGTTATGGTTGGCTTTGGCGATGTTAAGGTTTGCGTAATCCTGCCTTTAAATAAGAGGCGAAATAAAATGAAGGAACACAGAATCAAAGTTTTATCGATATTGATCACAATGTTGATCATTAGTTCTATTAGCGTGGCCTCAGCCAATGTCTACGTCTTAGGCTATAGTGCCGTCGATGATGGAGAAATCCGCTACGGAGGAAGTACACAATACACTGATGCTCAAGAGTACTCATTCGACTTATGGAATGATCTCGGTGAAGTCGATATTTTACCAGATACCATTTGGACATATGAAGATGACCAATATGGTGACTATTACAACGAAGATGATGGAATGGTTGGATAATACCATCCTTTATCAACATTCACAGATTTAATCAGATTCAATGAATACTATTTCGACAGTTTCACAGCTAGTTACAAAAAAATGGCTGCTTCACACGAATTAGGGCATGCATTAGGACTTGCCCACAGTAATTCAAACAATATAATGTATGAACATGCAACAAGTAGAACCACACTAGGAGTAGACGATATAGACTCTTATAATTATCTATATTAATTCTACAGGAGTGAAAATAGTGGAAAATAAATTTAATAAGCTACTCGCAGTCTTCGTACTTGCAGCCATCCTAAGTACCATTGTTTATATCGCTCAACCAAATGAAACGGGTGATGATATACAAATCTCCTATGGTACTGCTCTCTATGCTATCAATGTTTCTGATGACCGAGAACTAATTGGTGCTTCAACTGATGCATTCATTGGTAAAGTCATTGAGCAAGTTGGTAACTCCACCGAGCCATATGTCCGTACACATTTCAGCGTTGAGGTCTTAGAAACAATAAAAGGTGATGTTTCAGGAAAAGTTATTGTAAATCAAAGAGGTGGCTTCCAAACCATCAACGATGACACATTTCTGATTCTTACAGAGGGAGATGAACTCCTACAGCCAGGGAAAACCTATTTCTTTTGTACTAAAGGAAACGACGAAAGAGGATATACCTTCATTCCTGTATATGGAAATATTTTAATTAAAACAGAAGAAGATTACCAGAATACGACGAAGAGGTTCCAAAAAGCACTTGTTGAAGAGATTCCTGAAAAACTGCCTAATAAAAGAGAACAACAAGAGTAATTTTTTAGTAATTAAATCACTTACGAATCAAAGTTTATTTAAAAAAGCTATGAATCATGGAGTCGTTTATTTAACCAAAAAACGACTCCATTTTTGGTGCAGGCAGAGCCAGTAAACTGGCTGTGTCTTAAGAACTTCTTAGGGCTCACCGCGAAATAACATAGGCAACTTTTTAGACTGTACTCCACCATTTTCACAAGCAAGCCCACCGATTAAATCCCAACATAATTATGCATTATCCAGGTTATTTCGTAACGAGCCCTAAGAGTGTGAGGGATAAGATTCAAACCCTTGCTCACGCCTCTTATTAGGAGACACTTTCTGCAAAAATTATTTATTAGCAAAGTATGAGGTATGTTTATTTATAAGTCAGTTATCATGTTTCCCTCTATTTTAGCCACCTGATAACAAACTGGCTTATACTCACTTTTTTAGAATATATTTCACCGCTAACTATTTTATCCATATAATCATAAAAATATACTTACGTTGAACTATAAAGCAACTGTCTACTGAGGACTTTAGATTCAATCTATTTTTAAAATTTATTAGAATAACCTGAACTCCGTCACATCTTAATTTCACTACCCGTTTTGACACTTTCACTATTCATCGACTTGACACTTTCACTATTCATCGACTTTTCGGTACTTATGTTTACGTTTACTTAGAAATAAGAGCACTTATGCTTTCGCTCGTAACAATGCCTATTACGCGGTGCTCGGAATCAATGACCGGAAGTGCGGAAATTGAGTAATCTTCCATTATTGAGGACGCTTTCTCAATCCTTTCGTCTTCATATACGTACTTGACATACCGTGTGATAATTTCATCTAGCTCATTGATTTTGCAGGCTACTGCTTTTGTAATGTCCCAGGAGGTAACAATGCCTTCAAGCTTTTCATCCTCTGAAATGACCGGCAGGTGGCTCACACGTTCTTTTACCATGAGTCTTGACGCGTGCTCGATTGTTTCGTCTCTTGAGACCGAATAGAAATTCCGGTTCATCACGTCGCTTACAAGAATCTGCGAGAGGAAGCCCCTTATCAGGTAGTTCAGCTGTCCCTCTTCAAGCAGAAAAGCATCGTGTCCGTATTGAGACCTGATTTCTTCGTACCTGGCATCTATTCCGTTTGCAGTAAGAGCCGATACGATCTCCTGACCCTGGTAAGGGGGATAGAGCCAGTCTGAAGAGATAGAAATTACTAGATACTTTGCAGTAACTCCGGAAAAGCCCTCTATAAGGGAGCCGTTTTTTGCAAGGTCAAAGTAGTCCACGGCTTTTGTAATATACAGGTAAGAATTGGCATCAAAACGCTTTGTAAAATTATCTCCCTGATAATTCAGATAGCTCTCAACCTGAAAGTTTGGAGCGAGGTCAGGGGAGACATCCAGGGAGAGTTCAGGGGAGGCAGCCGGGGAGAGTTCAGACAAATTCGTGCTTGTCGTGCCTGTCGTGTTTTTCATGCCTGCTGCATCCGCATCCCGCTCGAGCCTTCCGAACTTCTCCTGCATTGAAGCGTCACTCAGGTATGTAATATGCCCTATCATGCGTGCAAGGGCCAGGCCCTGTGCAGGGATTTCTTTTCCGTAGTAGTTTCCCTCGTTCCATTTCGGATCATCGGTTATGGCTTTCCTGCCGATTGCTCCAAATGCGATTTGCTGCGGGGTCGTAGAGGCTGTGGTCGCTATTGCAATTGCTTTTTTTACCATATCGGGGTAGTTGACCGTCCACTGGAGCACCTGCATTCCTCCCATGGAGCCGCCCACAACCGCAAAAAGCTGTTTTACTCCGAGGTGCTCGACAAGCTTTTTCTGGGCCTTTACCATATCTGCTATGGTAATTACGGGAAAGGAGATGCCGTAATTTTTTCCGGTTTCAGGGTCTATGGAAGAAGGACCTGTAGAGCCTTTACAGCCGCCCAGTATGTTTGAGCAGATGACACAGTATTTTTCAGTGTCAAACGCTTTATTGGGACCGATTACAATGTCCCACCAGCCGGGTTTTCGCTCACCTGTATGGAAACCGGCAGCATGAGCATCTCCCGTAAGGGCGTGGCAGATCAGGATAACGTTACTCTTATCGGCATTCAGCTTTCCATACATTTCGTACTCTATCCTGACGCTAGAAAGGGTTTTTCCGCTCTCAAGGCTGAAGGTTCCTGGGATTTTATAGTTCATTGAGCGGACTATCCCGATACTCTTGCCTTTTTTTTCCGAAAACAGTTTTTTAGATTTAGATTTAGAAGAACTTACGGAAGAAATTGCCATGTTTACTCAGACCTCGGAAAGTGCCTGTTTGATGTCGAAAATCAGGTCTTTTTCATCCTCGATTCCTATGGAAAGCCTGATGAAGTCTTCAGTTACTCCACATGCCAGCTGTTCTTCTTTTGAAAGCTGTTCATGGGTGGTTGAAGCTGGATGGATTACAAGGCTTTTTGTATCCCCGATATTTGCAAGGTGGGAAAAGATCTCAAGGCTTTCAATAAACGTTTTGCACGCACTAATTCCACCTTTAATTCCAAATCCTATTATCGCACCAGAACCTGATGTGAGGTATTTCTGTGCAAGTTCATGGCTCCTGTGAGACTCAAGGCCAGGATAAGAGACCCAGGAAACTTTCGGATGACCCTCCAGGAACTTTGCAACTGCAAGGGCATTGTCGCAGTGTTTTTTCATTCTCAGGGGGAGGGTCTCAAGCCCCAATATGAACAGGAATGAATTAAAAGGGGAAATGCATGCGCCTGTATCCCTCATGAACTGAACCCTCGCTTTTCCAATAAAAGCTGCCTTTCCGAAAGCTTCCTTATACTTCAGGCCGTGGTATCCAGGGTCGGGGTCGCAGATTTCAGGGAACTTCTCAGGGCTCCAGTCAAAGTTTCCGGAGTCAATAATTACCCCACCTATCGAAGTCCCGTGTCCTCCTATGAATTTTGTTGCAGAACAGACGACTATATCTGCTCCGTGTTCTATTGGCCTCAAGATCAAAGGAGAAACAGTATTGTCCACGACAAGGGGGATTCCTGCTGCATGAGCAATCTCTGCAAGTTTTTCAAGGTCAGCGACGTCCAGTCCCGGGTTTCCTATTGATTCCACATACAGGGCTTTTGTGTTCTCGGTGATTGCATTTTTAAATTCCTCAGGGTTTGTTGAGTTTACGAATTTTACAGTCCTTCCGAGTTTGGGGAACGTATAATTGAAAAGCTCGTAGGTCCCTCCATAGAGCTTGTCCCCTGAAACGATCTCATCTCCGGGTTTTGTAAAAGTTAGAAGACCCGTTGTAATTGCAGCCATCCCTGAGGCTGTTGCAAGGGCGTCTATACCTCCTTCGAGAGCAGCAATTTTATTTTCAAAGACATCGGTTGTAGGGTTCATCAGGCGTGTATAGATATTGCCTTCTTTTCTGAGCCCGAAAAGGTCGGCTGCTTCTTCAGTGTCTTTAAATACATACGCTGCTGTCTGATAAATCGGAACTGACCTTGCTCCTGTAGCTGGATCAGGTTTTGAACCGGCATGTATCGCGAGGGTTGAGATACCCGGGTTTACCAGGCTTCTTCTTTTCAACCCTTTTTCTCCAGTTTGATTTTCGTTTTTGTTTTCCATTTTATTTTGTCTCCAGACCGGGGTTTTCAATTTAGAAGTGAGAATCGAATTCACATAGCTCCGGGTTGCAGCCGGAAGCATAGCCACTCTGTCATTCTGACATACATTTACTTTGTACATACATTCACAATTGTGACGTGATCTTCACAATTGTGATATTTCTATAAAAAAGTATCCATTGGTCATCGGTTAAGAACTTACTTCCATCTACCAATAGTGTTTTTCATTTCACCTTTTCATAAAAAGAATTCTTCTCTGAACCTTTCTCTGTTTACATGCGGGTCCAATGCTTGACTTTCATATACACTCATTATTGTTTCAAAAGTTCTTTGAATTCCACATCTATTCAGAATTACTGTCAACAAATCTGATGCATTCTCTGCAAATATTGTGCTCCAACGTAACTGCGTATATTGAGCCATTTTTTCAGGATGAGCTGTCGAGTTTCTTACGAAAGAATAAATTCTTCTGCTAACGATTAGTGTCAACATTGCTGTCCATATTAAAGCCTCAATTACCTGCACATTCTTTGTTTCAAGAATTTCAAGAGCGTATTTGCTTTTCAACTCCTTAAACAGCAGTTCTATGTCCCATCTTGCTCCATATAATTTTGCAATGTCTTTTGCATTCAAAACATCTTTCTGAATATTTGTGATATATATGTGATGCTTTTCATCCTCATCATTATATACCGCAACAAGACGTACAAGCATCTCATCCCGCTTTTGTTTGCCTTTATACGCTCTTCTTTTGAATGCTATTTTTACAACTGCATCAATATCTTTTCCAGAGAGTTGTTTAATACACTCACTAACAGGTTTTTCCGCGAACTCTTTGCTTTTTGTCTTAGAAAGTCCTTCTTCAACAGAAACAAGAATAGGATCCATATTCTTCCTTATTCTTGAGACAAAATATCCTCCGTTTTCCTCAACTCTTGCAAACATTTGAGTTTTGTAAAATCCAAGATCAACAAGAAGAATACGGTCTTTGATCCATGGGCCGATTTTCAATGTTTTGATCTCAGCTGTTTTTTCAGAGTACAGAGCAACTGTTTTAGGCCCATTAGCAACTGCACTTACCATAACTCCCACTTTTACCCCAGCTGATACTGTTCTTGCTCTTGCTGCTGGAAACTTGTCTGCTAAAGATGAGTGAAGACGAACAATTGTGCTGTCTTGAATGAGAACATCCTGAAAGTTTTCGAGTTTTTTGCAAAGTTTTCTACCAGGTTCTTTTGCAAGCTCTTCTATGCCGTGAATAACACACTGATGAAGAAACTCAACAAGTTCTGGAGTGAATCTATAGTACCAGCTGCTGTCGCTTAATGTCTTATTTGATTCTTTTTCATATCCTCTTTTCAAACTGGCAAGTGTACGCTGCAAGCGTACACCAAAACCAAGAGTTAAAACCCAAAAGATGATGACAGGGTCAATTTTACGCTCACGTACTATGAGGTCAGTTTCTTTGGCAGTTTGCCTTAACCACTCTTCGGGAAACATTTCCCGAAGAGAGTCTTCAAGAGTAGGTGGGGGACGAGGAGACATAGATGCACTAATATTTAGATTATTATTATAAAAACACATACGAGAGTGATTCCCTAACGCTTAACCGATGACGTATGAAAAAGTATCTCTTAACCGAAAAAAACATTGCCTGGAGTCTAAAATTCAAAAAATAGTTTAGAGATTCCTCAATAACCTGACAGTTTCGTTTGATAACAATCAAGCACTAAAAAGAATGACCCGAATGTCAGGGATACTATTCTAGCGGTGCTCAATAGAGCTCCACTATTATCTGAGAATTGCAGTTTTTTGCTGAAAAAGCATATTTCATATGGCTGAATAGTTATTTTTTCATTAGATTATTGCTTCACAGGGCAATCTTATTATTATTTATAGCACTGATAATAAATATATACATACATAGGTTATATTATTCTCAATTGTAAATATCAAAAAGTGATGGTAACTATGGAAACTCCGTGTCAGAAGATTGTGTGGGATCTGGTCCCCGCAATAAGGGCCAGTCTTGCAATCGAACTTGTAAATAAAGGACAGTCACAGGCAGCTTCCGCAAAGTTGCTGGGGATTGCACCTTCGGCAGTTTCCCAGTATATATCGGGAAAAAGAGGATACAGAATTGAGTTCCAGGGTGAAACAAAAAAATTGATTGAAAAACTTGCTCAGGACTTAATCGACAATAAAGTCGACGACTTTGTACCAAGGATCTGCAAGATCTGTACAAGTGCCAGAGGAATTGAGAGCAACTGCAGTAGCACCTGTATTACGGAATAACAGGCAGTTAAAATGAAGAAAGATCAAACGTGATAAAAATAACAAGGAAAAACCAGAAAGTAAGAATATCATAAAAAGTCTGTGAGAATATAATCAGGACAGAATTAAGTTCTGCCTGAAAAATGCACTTATACATTTCTGTTTTTGATTTTTTGAATTATATCTATGAAATCTGCAGTTTCCTTTTTTACATCGTCGCTGCAAACTACTGCAGAAATTGCAACAAGGCTGTCAGCTCCATTTTCAACTACAATTTTGCAGTTTTCTTTATTTATTCCGCCAATAGCTGTTACCGGAATTTTTATCGCATTTTTAACTTCTCTTATTCTGGCAGGACCAATTCCTTTTCCTGCATCTTTTTTAGTAGCAGTATCGAATATGGAGCCCAAACCTACATAATTTGCACCATTTATCTCTGCCTCGATTGCTTCATCAACGGTGTGAACAGTGAGGCCGATTATCTTATCTGCACCCAGAAGTGTTCTTGCAGTTTCAATTGGCATGTCGTCCTGACCTATGTGAACTCCATCCGCGTCAACTGCCAGAGCAACGTCAATCCGGTCGTTTACAAGAAATATTGCTCTTTTGCCGCATATTCTTTTGATTTCAGATGCTTCATTGACCATTTCTTTTGTACTCTTGTTTTTCTCCCGGTACTGAACAATTTTGCAGCCTGCTTCAACTGCTTCTCTTACATCGGATAAAGTCCCTTTCTTTGAGAGTCCGGAGTCTGTTACAAGGTAAAAGTCAATCTCTTTTAAAAGGGAAATTTTCCGGGGAAGATTTTTTTGATTGAAATTTTTCGGATTGGAGTTTTTCTGATCCATAATGCTTCAGCCCATTCATTGTACGTGTTTAAAAATAATTCGGATCCACTTAATAAATAAATTAATCAGGAGCCAACTCATAAATTATTGATAATATACTAATCAGCTTTTCTGTGCCCGATATTTATATTGTCATGTATTCAAAGGTGGCAGGCTCCATTCGCCAGGGTGCTGGACGAAAATGATCGAAAGACGCCATTCGAGATGGCATGGCAGGTGCACAGCAAAGGTTCACCAGCAGGGTGCCCGAATAGTATTCGTACCGGTTAAGCAAACCGGGGGTAAGTCCCTTTTTCCAGCTTCATCTTTCTTCGACATTCCTCATACATTTTATTTTCTCATCTGACAGGTTGAACACTTCATCATACAGGTGAACCTTAAAACTTCCGGGTCCGTTTGATTTTACAGCTGCAAGTTCTCCTGCAACTCCGAAGTAACATAAGGCATCTTTGGCAGCATTGCAATAATCCCGATTGACCGCAGCAAATAAACCTATTATTGAGGCAGCCATGCAGCCGGTCCCGACAATTGAACCCATCAATTCATGCCCGTTCTTCACAATAAATGTCCTGTTTCCGTCGCTTACTATGTCTTCCTTTCCTGTCATTACCACTACACATGATTCTGATTTTGCGAATGCTTCTGCAACTTTCTCGGGGTCGGCATTGATTGAGGTAGCTTCAACCCCCTTTGTTTCAGCGTTTTCACCTGCCAGTTTTGCAATTTCGGAGTAATTGCCTTTGATGATGTCAATACGGGCCGAACCAAGGATTTTTGCAGCCATTTCATCCCTGAATTTCGTAGCCCCAACACCGACCGCATCAAGTACCACCGGAATATTCCTTTCGTTTGCAGCGGTAGCGGAAAGGAGCATGGAATCTATAATATCGGATGTCAGGGTCCCGATATTGAGTACGAGAGCCGATGAGATCCTTGTCATGTCGGCACATTCTTCAGGGGCATGAGCCATTACAGGAAGCGCGCCAAAAGCTCTCGTCATATTTGCACAGTCGTAAATAGTTACCCAGTTGGTAATGTGATGAATCAGGGGTTTTGTTTCCCTTATTGTTTTTAGTGGCTCGTTCATCAGTATTCCTCAATAGACATTTTGAATTATACGCGTTTATTTGCATCAAAGCCTTGCTTCTGGAAAAAGAGCAGGGCTCTAAAATAAGCATCAGGGTTTGGAATAAGCATCTGTAGTATAATTCGTGATAAGTACTACAGTATAAGCACAAGGTAGCACTGAAACTTTCAGTTAAACCTGTAGTACCCGTAATAAAGCATTAAGGACTCATAAGTGAACTACCCCGCCCTGTTTTCTGATGAAAGCGAGGACGGAGCTTCCTTCGAGTGATTACGTCACCTGGATATTTGCAGTGATGCAAGTATCCATCTGTAATCCTGTTTGTCGAAGATTATCAGAAAATTTCTGATAGCCTGTCCACAAAGCATTCTGTGATAAGAACTGTTTCATGATGTTGATAGCACTATTTCTATCCCTATCAATAACGTTTCCACAATCACATTTCATAGTTCTTTCCCAAAGAGGTATGTTGTGTCTTTTTCCACAGACACAGCACTCCTTTGATGTATAAGCTTCATCAATTCTTATCACTCTTTTACCTGTAAGCTCTGCTTTGTAGGTCAAGAATTCGATGATACGAGAAAGGTATCCTTGATTCCGGGTTGATCTACTCTGAGAACGTTTTCTTTTTCCAGTTACTTTCTTTGATTGAGCCATACTTTTTACGTTAAGATCACCAACAATTATTTTATTGGCTCTGGTGTTTTCAATCATGGTTTTAGAGAACTTATGTTGAAAGTCTTTGATCTGATTAGACTTTTTTGCTTCCATCTTTCTATATGTTTTGTGCAGTCGATTCCATCTATTACTTCCTTTTTTACAATGATCTTTTCTGGATTTGATTGTATCTATTTTAGTATTCCAGTATTGATCTGAACGTGGTGTTTTAACTTCAAAGAATTTTCCTTGAGTGTTTACTGCTGTTACTATTTTCGTGATTCCTAAATCTATTGCTTGATACAAATCGTTATCAACATACTCTGTTATAGGACTTATAGGATTTTCATCATATGTTATTGATACAAAGAAATTTCCTCTACCCTTGTATGGATCATCATTGTAGATTTCTATCTGCTTGATTGTCAATAAATCACAGGCGTTTCCGACTTCAAAAGATAATGGGATTTCATTTGCCTTATGAAAGAAACTAAGTTTTTCACTATTGATTTTGAATCCACTTTGATTGTAAACCAACGTCATAAAGTATTTTCCACTTCTGAACTTTGGCGGTCTTGCAGATTTAGCACCATTTTTCCAGAATGAGAAGAATGATTTGTAATTAGCATCAAGCTTTTTCAATACCGATTGCAGTACTTTGGAATACACTATATTGTACTGAGGGTATTTTTCTTTCAATGCTGGAAGATGATTCTGTTGTTCTATATATTTCACACTTCTTTGTTCAGTTTCTTATCTAGTTTCCCATGAGTCTTTTTCTTTTGGCTAAAGCGAAATTATAGAGGCATCTACACTGTTCAGATAATTGCCAAAGAACATCTACTTGTTCTTCAGTTGGATTGATCTTTATCTTCTTCGTCAGATGCATATTTACCTTGATTCTCCACACATTGCTTCAGTATATCTAAGGTTACTTGTCCTTCTAAGGTTACTTGTCCTTCTAAGGTTACTTGTCCTTCTAAGGTTACTTGTCCTTCTAAGGTTACTTGTCCTTCTAAGGTTACTTGTCCTTCTATGGTTATTTGTCCTGTCGATTCGATAAAATACGATCTTGACCAGAATGTATCTTTCCATAACATAGTTTTTACTTCAGGGAAGTTTTTACGAATCTCCCTTGAAGTTATTGTTTTATGGTGTTGATATACTTTGGAATATCAAGCGAAGGTTTTGCTGAAAATAATAAATGAAAATGGTCTTTGTCACACTCGATATTCAGCACTTCAACATCAAATGTTTCACTTATGTTATGGATTTTTGTTTTGAGAAAATCAACAACTAAAGGGTTCGTTAGAGCTTTTCTTCTATATTTCACGCATTGAACGAAATGATTATTCATCCCCAACCTGTCGCTAACGCTCCGAGGAAGGGGACTTCCCGCCTTAGAGTTAAAAATGCTCCTCATTTTTGATCCATTCCGTGTATAAAAACCCTGTTACAAATTCTTCAAGCATCGTCGGACTTACCATTGCGATCAGAGCATGGTGTCCGTTAACAAAAACCGCAAGAGTCACATCCATTACAACATCATGTGATGACGGGACCATTGATCCGTTATCACATTTTATGCAGAAGACCGTTGTGCCTTCCTTCCCACCAATACAACCGCTGATCGAATTATGAGTCTCCTGAAGCATCACAGGTGTTTTATCTGGGTTGCAACCCTTGTTAGCCTGTGTATCTCTCTGGCCATGTTAGCGCGGTACTTAAACTTGAAGAAATTTATATAAGTAAATGAAATTCACAATTGTTAATGTGGTGGAAAAGGAACTTATCGGTAAAATACTTTTTGTCCCAAAAACGAATGCATTATCTTACAAAAAGAATATTTCTGAAAGCTAAATACAATTCTAAAAATCAAATAATTGCTTGAATCATTTATGACTCAAAATTTGAACCCCTTTTGATTCAAAATACATGAACAGCAGCTGCTTTAAAATATAACCAGACACTGGTTCCTATAGAAATATTGAGTTCATTTATAGAAATATTGAGTTCATTTATAGAGATATTGAGTTCATTAAGAAATTCACGAGTTATAAAAACATTGAAGAATTCTCCGGTATCTACTAATAATTTGATAAGTGATCCGGTGTCAATTATGCCATAAACTTTACCCTGAATTCTATTTCTGGCACTGGTTTGTACCTTTTCCCTGGATACTGTTATTTCATCAGGGCGTACCGTGAAATTAACTTTATCCTTTTTTTCAGTCAAAGTAAACACAGTTATCGAATCTGTTTTTATTCTTGCCAGACCATCCGAACTCTGCTCAATTTCCCCATTCATTACATTTTCAATACCAACAAAATCAGCCACAAGCCTGTTTTTCGGTTTCCTGAATATCTTTCCAGGCGTTCCGGATTGCAGAATCTGCCCGTTATAAAGTATAATCATCCTGTCTGCAAGCTTTTGGTCCTGTGAAAGGTCATGAGTGGTCAGTATAATGGTTGTTTCGGATTCACGGTTAATTTTCAGGATTAATTCCTCAAGTTTCTTCTTAGATATGGGGTCAAGATTTGCAGTCGGTTCATTCAGCAATAGTAGCTTGGGATCTGTACTCGTAACCCGGAAGACCTATCAACTCAAGGAGTTCTCTAATCCTCCCGTCATATTCTCTTTTCTTCCCCTGATTTTCAAACCATAAGCAATATTATCATAAACGCTGGCCTTAAAAACGAGAGGTTTTTGGAAAAACATCCCAATTTACCGTCTTATGTCCAGCCGGGCATTACTGGATTCATTAGCATCGGTACCTTCAAAATATATAGTTCCGGAGGACGGTTTTTCCAGTAAATCAATTTACCTGAGCAGCACAGTTTTTTCGAATCCGGTTGGTCCAACAAAAATCAAGTATTACGGCACTCATTATAGCATAACGGGATTCTTTTATGATGAGAACTATTTTTTTATGACGGCAACTGTTTTTTTATGATGATAACTATTGTTTGATACGTGCTGGCCCCGAGAGATATTGCCAATTCTTTTATCTGGGCGCTAACCCCACAAGAGCAGTGACAGTAAATCTGATGAGAATAGGTAGTATTAGCAACGTCTGCCCTATTATTATTCCCGTAGGAGTAAAAAAAGGTTTAAAAATCTGAAAGATCCCTGTTGAGATATCATTAGGAAAAGAAAAAGCCTAACCAAAACTGTAGGAATGCTGTAAAAAGTTTAAATGAGATTTATTAAGGTTTTTTTCCTCGAAATTTTCTGGCCCTACAATCCAGAAATAATTATATGCTATTTCTGTACGATCTGTACCAAATCCATTTCGAGCAGTAGCTATTTTTTGTGGTGCTTTGTGGGAATAAAAAATAAGGAATAATTTTAAAATCTCACTTTTATACCTTTTTGAGTAAAAAATATAATTTAGAGGATTTCCCCAGAGCCCTTTTTATCCCAGAGCCCTTTTTATCCCAGAGCCCTTTTTCTTGCACTTATTTTACACTTATCGTAGCTACCTTCGAATCCGTACTGTTTGTGTTGCTTACTGTCAAACAGACTGTATAGTTTCCAGCTAGTGAACTACCACTCAGCTAAAGACTGAGTGGCTTCTTGGTTCATTCCTCCCTCTATTGAGGGCAAGTCCCCAAGCTCATCCCCGTAGTCCCTACGGTGTCATAATCCAATTAGATTCTGATCTATGAGAGCGAATTTTTTAATATTGATAGCGGCATTAATGTATCTATCGTGTTTGGTTTTACAGTCTGGACAAATCTATTCTCTGTCTTTTAGCTGAAGCTCTTTATTGTGGTATCCACACACTACATAGCTTAGAAGAGGGTTCAAATTGTCCTATTCTCAGGACGGTTTTTCCAAACCATTGAGCCTTATATTCCAACTTTGTTACAAAACTACTCCACGCAGAATCACTTATAGCCTGTGCTAAGTGATGATTCTTAACCATGCCTTTAACATTTAGAGTTTCCAGAGCTACAGCTTGGTTTTCGCTAACAAGTCTAAAAGAGAGTTTGTTCTGGAAGTCATTTCTCTGATTTGTTATTTTGTCATGGAGTACAGCAAGTCTTCGTTTAGCTTTTGCCCTGTTCTTAGAGCCTTTCTGTTTCCTTGAGACTCTTTTCTGTAATACTTTGAGCCTTTTAAGAGAGTTTTTCAAGTACTTTGGATTCTCAACCTTTTCTCCTGTTGAAAGGACAGCAAAGTCTTTGATACCTACATCAATTCCTACTGTTGTTGATTCTGTGAAAGCTTCCTTTACTGGAAGTTCTTTTCCATCTTCAACAAGGATACTGATGTAGTAATGTCCTTTACATGTCCTTGATACCGTAGCCGTTTTGGGCTCTCCTTCAAACTTCCTGTGAAGAACTGCTTTAATTGGTTCTATTTTAGGAAGCTTGATAGTATTATTTTCAAAGTTTACAGTGTAGTGTTGAGTTACAGGGAAAGACTGTATCGGATTCTTTTTTGATTTGAACTTTGGAAACCCTGTTTTCTCTCTAAAGAATCTAGTGAAAGCGGATTCAATCTGCTTAGTCATCCCCTGTAATGATTGAGAGTTAACTTCCCCTAACCACTCATTAGAAGCCTTTAGAGTAGGAATTAATTTGTTTAAGTCAAATCTGGAAATTGATTCCCCTGTCTGCTCATAAGTTTTAATTTTCTGGTCAAGTGCCCAATTATAGACAAATCTGCAGCTACCTATATGCTGATTCAATTGAATAGCTTGTGTAGTTGTAGGATAGAGTCTAAATTTGAACGCTTGCATCATACAAAGGCATTATATGCTTTAACAACATATATATATTTTGGTAAATACGAAGTATGAAACACGGAATTATAGCAAATTTTTGTTAATGTATCATGTTATTTTTGTTTGCAAATACCGAAAAGTCATACTTGAACCAATTAGCGAAGAACTCAAACAGATTATGATTGACATTTCAAAAGAGTCTAACTTTGAAATCCTTGAAATGGAAACTGACAAAGACCATATTCATTTCTTGATCAAGAGTGAGCCGAAAGTTAGCGTATTGTCAATTATCAGAAAATTGAAACAAGAATATACTAACAGGTTATGGAAAACTCAAAAAGAATATCTGAAAAAGTATTATTGGGGTGAGAATACGTTATGGAGTGATGGTTATTTTGCGTTTACTATCAGAAATGTTAGTAAAGAGGCGGCAGAATATTACATACGGAATCAGGGTTGAAGTTGACGCTTATATCCCCTGAGCTAAAGACTCAGGGGTTTTACGCTTCTTCATATAAATAGGTATGAACCGTGTCCTGCTCGTTTGAAACCTCTCCATCCCCGAAGTCCCAGTACCATGCATCCGGGGTTCCTAAACTGGTGTCATTAAAAGAGACGTTCAAAGCTGTGTTTTCCACACTAACATTGGCGGTGAAATTGGCGGTGAAATTGGCGGTGAAATTGGCGGTGAGATTACTCGATGTATTTGAGAGGTCATAAAGATAAATATCTCTTGCTTCACAATATTCCGGATTATTGCGGCAATCTGCATAGACGATTTTATCGCCGTAAACAGACGGGCTGAATGCAAGGGTACTGTTAGTTATGCGGGTCGTCCTGGCAGCGGAAATCTCATACATGTAGATGTCTTTATTGCCCCCACTATAAGGGTCGCCTATCGTATACACTATCAGGTTCCCGTAGATTGCAGGCTGGTATGCACTTACATTACTGGTGACCTGAGTTGTGTTGTTTGAAGCGATATCATGCATGTATACGTTGCCTGATTCTGTCCATACCACGACATTTCCGAAGATGTCGAGTTTGGGCTCAGGTGTTGAGATATTTGCAGTTGCTATTTTTCCTGTTTCCTGAGTGGATATATCATATAGGTAAATATCATAAGCACTGCTGTTATTCTTCTGCGCCCACACTACTTTGTTCCCGTATATGGCAGGAAAGTTGTAAACCGTAGCGATTCGGGTTTCATTGTGAGTATTGAGGTCGTAAAGGTAAATCCCGTCATTCTGGTGGTCCTGCCCATAATAGTAGTTATTGGTATAGACTATGTAGTTTCCGTAAATATCAGGACCGCGTCGTCCGGATGCTATCAGAGTTTCATTCCCTGTGGAAATGTCATACATATAAACAGTTTCACTATCTCCGGTCCATACCACCTTATCCCCGTATGCATTAATTTCACCTCCTGCTGAATTCCCTGTGATATTTATCCGGTTTCCTGCAGTCAGATCGTAAGCATGTACATCATTTCCGGCACACTCTGTCCAGAAAACATAGTTCTTATATATTGCTGTGCGCTGTGTTAATCGCTCATCCTGTGTGAGCTGAGTTTCCGTTCCAGCCGATACAACTGCAACCAGTAAAATAAAAATTAAAATAAAAATAGATATTGATCCAGCTTTATTTTTCATATCCAGCCCCCCATGTACCATTGAAAAGAGTCTAACAGCTTTCTGATTTAGTTTTACACCATATATTAGTTATTTTGTATTAAAATATATGTATATATGCATAATTTTTTGATTGATAGGTAACCTGTTTATTGTCCATTTCCCGAATTGCGCCTCAGGATCGCAGGAAATCGGAGATATTCTGGGAGTTGCAATGTAATCACAACAGTAAGCGGTCTGTTTCGCTGCGCTTAAGAAGACTAATTGATTAATCCATACAACAATATTCGCTATATCGTGTCGTTCTTGTCCTGCTCGACACAGGAGAGTGGCAGTCCCAAAAATGAGAAGGAAGAAGAGAATAAGCCTGCAAGTAAGATTTATCTGACACCTTCAAAGAAATAACATAAATTAAAAGTGATAGGAGAAATGATAACTATCTGCTTCTTTTGCTTTTTCTGCTTTTTTCCTTTTATGAAGGGTCGCCAGACAAAGCTGGCGGGGGCACTGATATTTATTGTTAATTTTAATGAGGTTTCCCAGGTCAAGAAAAGTATTCGTCTGTTTTTTGCGTTGCAGACCTGACAGGACCAGCCTGCAAGAAGCAGAACAAAAAGACAAGATCCTAGTTCGGATATCCGGAGAATTTCAATTGATTAATACGGGACCACCATCTGTTTAGAAAGCTAAAAAAGGTGAAATAATCAGCATCAGCAGCAAAAGAATTGAGAGTCAGCAGAGGATGTAACCTGCCGACCTCCGGTGAAAAACCCTGAGCCGAACTGCTGGTGGCATTTAGAGCTTATCGGTAGCAGTGTCATCTGTATATGATATTTATTTATGTTATCTGTTTATGTTATCTGTTTATGTTATTTGTTTATGTTATTTGTTTATGTTATTTGTTTATGTTATTTGTTTATGTTATTTGTTTATGTTATTTGTTTATGTTATTTGTTTATGTTATTTGTTTATGTTATTTGTTTATGTTATTTGTTTATGTTATCTGTCTGTCTTCTCCGTTTGTATTATCCGTTGTGTTCTCGTTCGTGTCCTCCATCCTTAACTGGTAGAAGTGGTACTCGTATGGCTGCCAGGTATCATTGATGGTTCCGTCTGTAACAGTCACGGTTCTGTTCTCCCATAAGACATCATACGTTCCATCTGGCACGCCGATAATTGTTGCATTATTTGCCTTGCCGTTTGCTTCGGTAAAATCAAGCATACTTGATGATGCAATTAATTTTCTGCCATCCACATCTGTAAATATGTAGGCTGTAACCGCATCGATTGTATCGCCAGGATCTGAAGTTATATTTGTCCTGCCACTGGTTACGTTTGTTGTCAGGAATGTCCGGTTTCCTTCCAGAATCCATGGCCAGACCTGTTCATATTTCGGCTTAAAGCTTGCCCATCCGGTATAGCCCGGGGTATCGGCTGCATATTTGTAAGCGTATGAGAAAACACCCTGAGCTCCACCTAAGATTCCCATCACAATCTGACTTTCATGCCGGTCAGCCACTTTTTTCGCAGTATTCAAATCCGGGTCGGAAGCATTCACCTCAATAGCCTGACCAAATGCTTCTGTTGCTACATATACTGTTTTCCCTGCGTTTTTCCAATCCGGGGCATTGGCAATAAGATTCCCATATACCCAAGCGTGCGGGCGTTCAGGATGAAATTTTGTGTAGGTCGTGAAGTAACAAACATCCAGCCCCGGAATAAATTCTTTATTATCAAGTCCGGTTTGCATATCCCCTAAATAATCGCCAGCAATTGCATTGGAAAAGTATTTCTTCATAGCTGTGCGCATGGCGATAAGCGTTGAAGGACTTCCTTCCTCGTCAGGAAAATAGACCCCATAGAAATCATTATCAGTAACGCCCATATCCTTGACTGATTTCCAAAAACTTTCAGAAGCCATTTGCGGGCCGCTGGTAGCTACTAAATATTTAGAAATTCCCAGCTCTTTACCTTTATTAATGTTATCAACAAACTGTTGTGGAGTTATGGAAGTCCTCCATCCAAAGTGGACAAGCGTAGCGTTATCTGTTAAAAATTGAGTACCCGTCTCCCATCCCATCATTCCGTATGCCGGGGCTGTACCACGCGGATACGGAAATCCATTATTTGCTGATGAGTTATTATCCGAAGCATTTTCTTCGCCAGATGCCAGTGCAGCACATGAACTGATAATTAATAAACAAATCATGACTGCTGAAGCCAAAAATGTTAAGGATAAATTATCCTTATTTTTCATCTATTTCCATCCCCCATTTCCGATCTGGTTGTGTATGTGAGTTATCCTGTAATTAGTATAAAATTAGATGATATTTATAATTACAGGAGAATGCTACATTGATAAAGAACTTATTCGAAAAGTGGAATGATTGCTATGTAAGGTTAATGTATCCTATTCTCTGCAGATCGACATTTAATTTTTTTAGGACTTACACACTTGAAGAATGGCATTTCCTTACAAGGTTAAAGAATAATCGTTTGGTAAATTCTGACAACAAAGGAAATGTGCTACTTGAAACAGTAGATATTCCTCCAAAAGGACGGAGGTTCACCTCAAAGCATATGGATTCTGAAAAATTAATTTTAAAAAATTCCCTTGAAAAAGGGAATTTTTATCGGGAAAATCCCAACAATTCTTGAGGAAAAATTCTGGAAAAATTCCTTGATATTTCATGCAGTAATTACATGAACCGTTCAAATCTTTCCTTTTTCGCCTTACAGATAGGACAGACCCCTGGAGCCTCTTCCATGGCACAGAGATATCCGCAAACCTTACATCTCCATACCGGCTTTGAAAGTTTCCCAGAAAATTCCATAGTTTCCATCATCTCCACTCTTGCAGGTTCCTCGGCTCTGGCAGCTTCTCTTTCCTCGCGAGGAGGACGCCTTTCCGGAATAGACTCAACTTCTCTTTCTTCTCGAATAACCTCGTCCGAAACATAGAGTGCGCAGTAACAGGCTCCATAATCGTTAAGATCAGGGTCCCTGTAGTAGCAGGGACAGATGATATCAAGGTCTTCCTCTTTATTTCCTGAAGCCAGTCTGCAAGGGCAGGCCCAGTAACCGTAACGCTCCTCATTGGTCAGCAGCCCACGCACAAGATCTTTTGTGAACTCGACATCAGGGTTCAGGTGGTAGCCTGATTTCTCAACTTCCTGTTTCAACCGCTTATAGGCAGTGTCCACTTTTTCTTCAGATATGCCTTCTTCGTCAGCTTTCTCTTCTTTCAACCCAATTCCCCCTCAAAAGCCAAGGGCTTCACGGATTTGTTTTTCCTTAAAACCCACAATTGCTTTTTCGTCATTTATAATAGTTGTCGGAAAAGAAACTGAGGGATTAAAAAGTCTTAACTTCTCAACGGCTTCGTTTTCGTCCTCTTCTTCCAGCCTGTCCACATAAACGTACTCAAAATCCACTCCAAGATCGATGAGCAGTTTCTTTGTTTTTTTACACCATACACAGGTGCTCAGCCCATACATTACGACATTACCCCTATCAATCCCGGAAACATGCTTTCCTTTATCTGTGTCCTGGTTAAAGATATTCATTATATAAACCCCCTGGAAATGATTAAGTTAGGTGTACACCCAGTTGTTTTGTTCAAACCAGCTTGTTGCTCTGGACATCTGGCAATAAAGAAAAAAAACTGCCAGATAGTAGATTTTAGATTAAAGATATTATAAACTCCTTATCAGAAAATGTCAGATAAAGTATATAAAATTGAGATATAACTCTCCATGGCTGCACGTCCTCTGAAGACGCCAGATTGCTCAGAATAGAGCACATCTCGTCAATCTACCTTCTTTTTGAGCATCCATGTAACAATCAATAATACTTGTCTCCGACACGTTATCTCTTCATTTACTGTTTTTTACCCGCTTCAGGTATGCCCGTGCGAACTTCCAAACCGGATTTTCCTCTAACCAGAGATGCAAATACCCCGATGGTACAGAAGATCGTAAACAGAATAAACGCATAATGCAGGCTTAAAACGAACTGGGAGTAATACGCAGGTGTGATCTCCACAGGGCCGATAACAATCGCAAAAATCATCATTGCGATACCCATCGAAAGCATCTGACCGAGGAGCCGCATAGTCCCATTCATCCCGGATGCAACACCGTAGGACCTTTTATCAACTGAGCTCATAATTGCATTCGTGTTCGGGGAAGAGAAGAGCCCGAAACCTGCCCCAAGTAAGAGAAGGATGAGAACCAGGTGCGAAATGGGCGTCGTTTCTGTAAGGAAAATTAGGAAGAAGAGCCCGATTGCTGTGAGAGCCATCCCCGCCGATGCAACAATCCGCGGCTCAATCCTGTCAGAGAGCCTGCCGGCAATCGGGGAAACCATGGCCTGGACAACTGGCTGCGCTATCAGGATAAGCCCTGAATGCTCGGGTGTGAAACCTTTTGTATACTGCAGGTCCAGGCTTAAGAGAAAAGTCACTGCAAAAGTTGCACTGTAATTGATAAGTGCGGCAAGGTTTGAAAGGGCAAAAATCCTGTTTTTTGTCAGGAGCCTGATGTCAAGAACTGGAGAAGGTATTCTCATCTCATACAGAGCAAAGACAATAATCCCTAGAATTCCCACGGCTGTGAGAGCAGCTCCTTTAAATTCCGGGAGAGTTGAAAACCCGTACATGACAGCAACGACTGCTGCTCCATAGAGACCGGATCCTATCAGGTCGAACTTCTCCCCCCTGCACTCGGCCCATTCCCCTTTTAACTTCCAGAGGATGAGGATAACCGCTAAGATGCCTATGGGAACATTTACGAAGAAAATGCTCCTCCAGCCCAGATATTGCGTCATTAAGCCTCCAAGGAAAGGACCAAGGGAGAGCCCGAGGTAAACTGCAGTGATATAGATCCCAAGAGCCTTTCCACGTTCACCCTGAGGGAAGACGGAGGTAACGATGGCAACTCCTGTTCCGAAGATCATAGCACTCCCAAGACCCTGGATAACCCGAATTCCAATTAGAATTTCTGTCGAAGGGACTATGGTCATTGCCAGGGACGCAAGGCTGAAGATAGCAATGCCGTAGAGGAAAACTTTTTTCCTTCCGTAAATATCTGCGATTTTTCCAAACGGGACGAGAAAAACTGCTGAGGAGAGGAGGTACGCTGTTGCAACCCAGGAGAGAGCAATCGCGTTCATATGAAATTCTGCCCCCAGTGTAGGCAGGGCAATATTTACTGCCGAACTGTCAAAAGGGGTAATAAATCCGGAAAGTATCGCAATAGTGAGTACAATTCGTTTTTCTGTGGCGGCGTCAGAAGTATCAGTATTACGGAATATTTCCGGAACTTCAGCAGATGATCCGGTTTTTTTTGTTTCTGTTTTCATGTGTATCACTGATCGGAAGGATCGTAATAGTCGGAAGGACCGTAATGATCGGAAGGATCATAATCTTCTCTGGAGAGTCCGGAAGACTGCAAGGGTTTGTTCACAGAATGTGGTATTAAGCAGTAATGCTCTCCTTATAATAGTTTTCTTTGTAAAGGTTGACTGATCAAGAAACTTAGTATTACCTGCCTGTTCTTAAATATCATGCAATAACAGGGTCACAAAAAATGATTGAGCAAAACAACCAGTCAAAATGAAATGAAGCAAATGAAGTTATATTATCAGGGCAAAGTTAACTTAACGGCAGGTTAAAAGCCTGTCCAGCAAGGAACAGTAAACCAGACCTGACGTGATGAGATTAAACCAGACGTGATGAGATTAAACCTGACGTGATGAGATTAAGTTTATAAGATATCAATGGATTAAGGATTCGACTGGGTTTATACAGATATTCTAGAGGTTATGGACTTACAATGAATGAAATCATTACCTGGATCTTAATTGCACTTTGCCTAACACAGTCTGCTATTTTTTCAGGATTGACGATCGGGATTTTCGGTCTTGGAAGGCTGAGGCTTGAGATTGAAGCCGAAGCAGAGAATAAAAATGCAATAAAAATCCTTCAGATCCGGCATGACTCCAATTTCTTGCTTACTACTATGCTATGGGGAAATGTAGGCATAAATGTACTTATTGCTCTACTTACAGATTCCGTAATGGCAGGAACATCAGCTTTTCTCTTCTCGACCGTAGGGATTACCTGTTTAGGAGAGATCGTACCCCAGGCTTATTTTTCCAGGAACGCGCTTGTGCTTGGGGCAAAACTGACTCCTCTTGTCCGTTTTTACCAGATGCTGCTCTACCCGGTTGCAAAACCTACAGCGCTTATTCTTGACTGGTGGCTGGGCAGGGAAAAACTTGAGCTTTTCAGAGAGCAAGCCATGCGGATAATGCTCGAAAAGCACATCGAATCCGGAAAGTCCGATATCGGAACTTTTGAAGGGATAGGAGCCCTGAACTTTCTTTCCATTGATGATGTCAATATCTCTGACGAAGGCTCTATAATAGACCCAAGAAGTATTATCTCTCTTCCTGTGGAAAATAACCGCCCTGTTTTCCCTTCATTCAAAAGGGAACCTTCCGATCCTTTCCTGCAGAAAATAGAAGCATCCGGAAAAAAATGGGTAATCATCACCAACCCGGCAGATGAGCCGATAATGGTGCTGGATGCGGATGGCTTCCTGCGGGACGCTGTCTATAAAAAGGGGCCTTTCATTCCGCTTTCTTACTGCCATTTCCCTGTAGTGGTAAAATCTCCGAAAACCAGGCTTGAGAAAGTAATCAGGCAGTTCAAGGTGTATCCGCAGTACCCGGAAGATGATGTAATTGACCAGGACCTCATTCTTTACTGGGGTGAGGAAAAGCGTATAGTAACAGGGTCGGATATTCTGGGCCGCCTGCTCCGTGGAATTGTGGTAGAATGTGATGTGGGCTCAGGATATGAGATGCCTCCTGCAAAGCAGCCGGGATTTGTAAGAAGAGCAACTTTCAGGAAAGATAAAAAGAAAGAAAATGTAGAACAAATAAAGAAGTAAAAGGTAAAAAATCAAAGAAAAAAAATCAAAGAAAAAAAAATCAAAGAAAAAAAATCAAAGAAAAAAAAATACAAAGAAAAAAATACAAAGAAAAAAAAATCAAAGAAAAAAAATCAAAGAAAAAAATCAAAGAAAAAAAATCAAAGAAAAAAAATCAAAAAAAAGAAGTGATGATAAAGAATAACAAAGGGAAAAAAGAAGCAAAGGTTACTCTTTAGTTACTCTTTATATGCAGGGAAGGTCAAAATCCCAATTTCCTGAAGAGGCAAGCCCACTGCAAAGTGGTAGAGATCCTGATATTCAAGCCCTTTAAGCCCCAGGGTTTCATGCAGAGGGTCGTCGAAAAAACACCCTATCCCGCAGCCCCTGAAACCTCGGGCTTCTACTTCAAGGTAAAGGAGCTGCCCCAGGATTCCGCATTCCCAGAAAAGGTAAGGGTACATCCATGAACCATATGTTTTCAGAGGTTTTTCGAACTCCGAAAGCATGCATGTGGTAAAACAGGCATCTTCTGCCTTTCTCTGCGCACATGAAAGCTGAGCTGCAAAATGATGCAGTTCCTCTTCCACAAGCAGGAAAAATTCAAGATCAGAAGGACAGCTTTCAGGTTTTTCCCACAGAAAATCCTGTCTAAAAGCAGTTTTAAATTTCTCCTTTTCTCCGGGTTTCCTCAGAAAGATATAAAGCCCTTCACGAATCCCCTTCACCCTGTTTACAAAAAAGAGCATGTGCGCAAAAGGCCCGAAAGCAAGAGTCTCAAAAACGGGATTTTTGTCGGGAAGGGTTCTTCGCAGTATGCCGTAAAAACTATCTTCGTCCATGTAAGCACTGTTATTCATTTCCAGAGCACTTCTTCTCCTGTGAATCACGCTACGCAGAGGAACCATTTCCAGACCTGAAAGGTCCTCATATCCGGTAATTGTGCCGGATAAACCCGCAGATCTGCTTTCAAGCTTCGATCCCGGCTTTTTTTCATCGGAGTAATAAGTTTCTTTCTTTCTGGTTACTGAAGCAGCCTTTTCAATATCAGCCCATTCTACATGTGCAGGACTTAAACGGTTAGGAACTCCATTCCAGGAAATATTTCCAAAATTAGGAAGTGCAGATGAAGAAACCTTACCCGATGGACATTCCTTTCCTGCCGGATAAACTGCAAGTAGACAGGCAGGCTCCTCTTTTTCAGGGCCCTGCCTTCCGGAAACACCCAGAAGTATTCCTGTTTCCTCCGAACCCATATCCACAAGAAGGCTTGTTCTCCAGCCAAGCCCTGCCGCAGCAAAGGTAAGGGCAGCAATAGCGTGTCCGAGGTCGTGGTTTGCATACCTGAAAGCCCTGATACCGTATTTCCAGGCAACCCGCCAGTAAATTGAAGTAAACCCTATGAAAAATGTACCTTCCGGAAAGCCGGAACTCAGCTTTTCCCAGGTCTCCCGGGCAAATTCAGTTCTTAACTCAAGTGCATGTGACAAAGGAGAATAATGGCAGACAGCCGGTTTTTCCAGAAGCTCCGGAACCGGCCCGGAAATAAGGTAAACCTCTGTTGGGTGAAGGTTTCCACTTGAAGGATTGATGCGGAGAGCCCATCTTGCACTTTCTGTTTTTTTCCATACTGATAAAGCTAAGCTGTCAAAAAAAAGCTGAGAAATGCTGTTCCGGTTCAGCCCCGAAGGTACCAGTTTCTCCGGAGAAAATGCCTGTTCATATACAGGAGAAGTTTCGGATTCAATGTCTTCTTCACTCCAGGTGTCGAGCTTTAAAATCGGAGCTCTCTTGTAGTTGAGAAAAGGATCCGGCTGGATTGACATTTCAAGGAATCGAGGGCCTGGAGCATAGGCTTTAAAGCCATGCTTGCTAGCCTGATGATAGGACAGTATAGTTTCAAGTTCCATATTCATAACTGGACACCAGCTTTGCTACCGAATAGTTTACAATCATCAGGCTTTTTTCAGAGCTTTAAGGACAGCTTTTCCAAAGGCTTCCGCACTTTTTGGGTCTCGTCCTGTCACCACCCTGCCTGAAACTACAATGTCCCTGTCCAGGTAGACAGCCCCATGCTCCTTAAGCTCATGCACGGTATCCGGACTACTAAAAACGGTGCTTTCCTTTCCCTTCAGGACCCCTGCCCTTGCCAGAACCACAGGCGAGATACAGATCGCCGAGACCACCTTTTTAAGGGAGTCGGCTTCCTTTACAAGTTCATGCAGATACTGATTGTCCCAGAGGTATTTTCTTGAACCCGACCCCCCGGAAATTACGATGGCATCGTAATCCTCAATTCTGGCATCGGAAATCCTGATATCAGGCTCAATCGTACCTCCCAGTGTCCCCTTTGCAGTTTCCTTAAATTCAGCTGCGACCGTAACCTTTGCCCCTGCAGCTTCAAATAGCTGCTTCGGAACAAAGCATTCTTCATCCCTGAACTGTTCCTGAGCAACAACAAGTAAAATCCGTTCTCCTTTGTGTTCTTCTGTCATCTGACTACTTCCCATAATTTAAAAAGCAAGATTTCTGGCTATCTTTATTGAAAACCAATGGAGTCTGTAGAAAGATAGATTACTGAGAGACATAAAATCTTATTCAAATCTCGCATTAAAGGACACTGCAGTAACCCTACCCGAGTAAGAATATATCCTTAAAGATATAAATGGATGCCTTTTAGGAAGTAAAGACACTTTTTAACAAAATATCTGACTCTTAACGTGAATTACCCCGCCATTTCTTCTGATGAAAGCGAGGACTGAGCTTCCTTCGAGTGATTACGTCACCTGGATATTTGCATAATGCAAGTATCCATCTGTAATCCTGTTTGTCGAAGATTATCAGAAAATTTCTGATAGCCTGTCCACAAAGCATTCTGTGATAAAAACCGCTTTTTTCTTTCAGCTAAAACGAAATTATAGAGGCATCTACACTGTTCAGATAATTGCCAAAGAACATCTACTTGTTCTTCAGTTGGATTGATCTTTATCTTCTTCGTCAGATGCATATTTGCCTTGATTCTCCACACATTGCTTCAGTATATCTAAGGTTACTTGTCCTTCTAAGGTTACTTGTCCTGTCTATGCGATAAAATACGATCTTGACCAGAACGTATCTTTCCATAACATAGTTTTTACTTCAGGAAAGTTTTTACGAACCTCCCTTGAAGTTATTGTTTTTATGATGTTGATATACTTTGGAATAACGAGCGAGGTTTTGCTGAAAATAATAAGTGAAAATGGTCTTTGTCACACTCTATATTCAGCACTTCAACATCGAATGTTTCACTTATCTATGGATTTTAGTTTTTAGAAAATCAACAACTAAAGGGTTCGTTAGAGCTTTTCTCCTATATTTCACACACTGAATGAAATGATAATGGAGCGAATACACAGAATGATTTCCAAGATCCAGTTTATACTACATAGTTATTACTATATAGGTATAACTATATATAAATAATTACATATAAATAATTACATATAAATAATTACATATAAATAATTACATATAAATAATTATATATAAATAATTATATATAAATAATTATATTACTGTTGTTTTGTAGAAGCTGACGGCTTTCATCCCCCACCTGTCGCTTACGCTCCGAGGAAGGGGACTTCTCGCCTTAGAGTTAAAAACCGGATACAAGAAGATATATGCCAGCTGAAATCCCTGCGCCTGCAAAGGTTGCAGCAAAGTTTACCCCGCTGTTTGAGAGCAGTCCTCTTTTCTGAAGGGTAGCCCCGAGCAGGCTGTCCACATTTGTTCCGAAAAAGCCTCCTGCAGTTGTAATAAGGACTGAAAGCAGAAGGCTGTCAGATATCCCGAGAGCATAGCCGAGCACGCCTATTATTGCAGAACCGAAAATTGCGGCAAATTCGCCCAGGGAAGAAACCGCTCCATCAGCTCCAGGTTCCGAAAGCTTGAGAGTTGTGATCATTCTGGGTCTTCCTTTTGCCGTTGTCCCTATTTCACTTGCCAGAGTATCACCTGTAGCGGTTGCAACAGTGCCCATGTAGGCATAAATAATAGGAAGGCTCTGATCAGGGAAGATACCATAAGCTACTGCAAGGACAAGGGCTGCCGTACTGTTCGAGAATACATTTTCATAGCTCCTGATCCCGTTTTTTGTCTGGGCAATCCCTATCGATTCCTTGTATGCGTACTTGTACCTAGTAAACCCACCGCCCAGAATGAAAAAAGTAAGCAGGAGCAAAAACCACGGAAGCCCGCTGAAAACAATTATAAGGACTCCGAGAAGGGCAGCACTGAGGAGGGCAGAAACATCGGCAATTTTCGCCCTGTAAGCCAGAGCCCCGAGGAAAAGGGAAAAGACAAGGGCAACAAGCATTTTCTCAGGAGGGACCCAGTACCTGAACTCCTCAAAAATCCACATTGTCATCCCAGTCCCCAGAGACACCGGGATATTACTGTCTATCTTTGAAGGAATGGACTCAAAAAGAGAACCCGTAACTGCCCCAATAACGGCTATGAAAAAGATAAAGTTATACGAGATTGGAAGTCCCTGCCAGTAGACAATCCAGCTTGCTGCAAGAAACGCCGCGCTAATCCTGAGAGCGAGAAAAATCGAACTCCACAGCAATGAAAAACTTCTCTTCTTCATCCTTCTTTTTCCGGACTCCAAATCAGCCGTGAAGCCTCTTTCAGAAAAGAAAGAGCTGTGATTTCCTACCGCTGCAACTGCAAAGGCGGCAAGGACGATATAAAATGGGAATGTATATGGAAGGTCTTGAGAAACTGCAGAAACAAGCAGCATCAGTGTAAGGGAAAAAGAAAGGCTGGCTGCATCTCTGCTGTAGGAATAAAACTTTCCGGAAAACCTCAGTCCCAGGAAAAGGACAAGAGAAAGAAGGAGAAGGAGATCTACCCCAGTAAAAGGAGCTATCAGAATAAGCAGGAGATACAGGATATGCATCACGGAAATTCTATGATAAGAACTCCCATTTTCGAGGAGGGGGGTAGCTCTGTTCATTCTAAAACATCTTTTGTTTTTTATTCTTCCTGAGAAGCTACATAGAATAGGCTTTTCTTTATAAATAGATAGTTGTTTTTCCTTCAGATAATTGTTTAAAAATGAAACAAGGTTAAAAAATATTTATGCATCTTTATTACTCACGCTCGGGAAGGTTTTCACACCAGATCTGGCGGTTATTCAATAAGAATCATTTTATTTAAGGATAAATGTAATTAGCAAAGCATACAGATAATTATTGCAGTTAACAAATCCAGTGACTGGCTAAGATCTTATATTATGTTTGCTGTGAGGGGAAAAATAATGAAAAATTATGACCTGATTGTGAT
Organism: Methanosarcina sp. WWM596; assembly: GCF_000969965.1. Classification (GTDB taxonomy): domain Archaea; phylum Halobacteriota; class Methanosarcinia; order Methanosarcinales; family Methanosarcinaceae; genus Methanosarcina. Next base: position 1,853,500 of record NZ_CP009503.1, on the reverse strand, counting down.
AGGCACGGGTTCCGGAATGAACTATGTGAACTCAATTATCGATTCGAATCCGAAAATGAAAATAGCTGTTATAGACAAGGACGAACCTGGAGGGATCTGCCTGACCAGAGGGTGTATCCCTTCAAAGTTTCTGCTTTACCCTGCAGAGCTCGTCAGGGAACTTGAGACAGCTCCACTTTTTGGGATCAAACTAGAGATAAAGGATATTGACTTTCGCATGATCATGGGAAGGATGCGCAGAAGGATAGGAGAAGATATCGATATGATCAGGGAAGGATTGAACGGAAACTCTTACCTTGACTATTATCCCGAAGCTGCTGAATTCATATCCCCGTATACCCTCAAAGTTGGAGAAGAAACCCTCCACTCTGAGATGATCTTCCTGTGTACGGGCTCAAAGCCTGCAATCCCGCCTGTTAAAGGGCTTGAAGAAACCGGTTACCTTACAAGCGACACCGTACTTGAACTCGAGGAATGCCCTAAAAGCCTTGCCATTCTCGGGGGAAGTTACATAGGAGCCGAGTACGGGCACTTTTTTTCAGCCATGGGGGCAGAGGTCACTGTTATAGGAAGAAATGCACATTTTCTTCCTCAAGAAGAACCCGAAATCTCCGAACTTGCCAAGATAAAGATGTCGGAATACATGAAGATCATTACAAACCATGAAGCCATAGAGGTAAGAATAGAAAGCAATGGGCAGAAGACCGTTATTGCAAAGGACAGAAACTCGGGAGAGGAGACAAAAGTTACCGTAGACGAGCTCCTGGTTGCAACAGGTCGGGCCCCGAATACTGATATTCTCCACCCCGAAAAGGCAGGAATCAAGACCGACCACCAGGGCTGGATTTTAGTTGACGAGTATCTTGAAACCTCTCAGCCAAATATCTGGGCTTTCGGGGATGCAAACGGAAAATACCTGCTCAAGCATGTCGGAAACTATGAATCCGGAATAGTTTACCTCAATGCAATCATGAAAAAAAAAGTAAAGGCAAACTACTATGCTGTACCTCACGCTGTTTTCTCTTATCCTGAGATTGCAGGCGTAGGAATGTCAGAACAGGAAGCTATTAAGGAGTACGGGGAGGACAGGGTCGTGATGGGCTTTAAACTCTTTGAAGATACGGCAAAGGGAATTGCTATGGAAGCCAAGGATTATTTTGTAAAAGTGATCCTGGACAGGCAGGAAGAAAAAATTCTGGGAGCCCATATTATAGGCCCTCATGCCTCAGTCCTGATCCACCAGATAATTCCTCTCATGTACACGCCATCAAGAAGTGCAGAGCCAATTATCCGCAGCATGGACATCCACCCTTCCCTTAATGAAGTCGTCACAGGGGCTTTTTATTCAAGGCTGTCCCCTGAACACTACCACCATATAATGAAGCACCTTGGGCTTGAAGACTGAAAAACTCAGCTTGAAGGCTGAATCCTTTTTGTTTCTTTTCCTGTACTGTTTTCTATTTAAAAATCTTTTTATATATTTTTTAAGTAATTTATTACTAAAATTAATTTTTTATCATTGTCTGGGTTTTTAAATAAAAAAAGATATAGAATTCCTATTTTTTTCGGAAGGTTTATTTACCCAGATTTGATAAGAAAAATAGGAAGATTTTCAATAATGCGTATAAGTTTCCTATTTCGTATAATAAGAACACTTACCTGACATACAATGCAAGAAATATATTGAAGTTGATAAAGGCATGTGTCTGGTTAAGTCATACAAGGAGGGATTGCCATGGAACATCCGGAAACAGGTTTAATTTTTCGAGAAGTACAGGATCTGCACAATAACATTTTTCTGGTTTCTGTCCTCTATCCTGCCCTTCTGCTCTGGTATGTCGAGGTATACAGCCTGGTCTTCGGAAAACCTGCCGGGGTCCAGAATGTTCCAGACATCTACTTATTTGCGCTCTGGTTTATCTTTGGGGTATTTTTTCCTCTTCTGTTCTACTGTACAAAACATATCACAGAGGTCAGAAAGGACGGAATCTATATCCGTTTAATACCTCTGAATACCTCATTTAAGAAAATCCCTATTCATGTGGTTGAGGAGTGCATGATTCAGGCATATGACCCTTTTACCGGAAAGGATTACAAAGATACAACCCCTTCCAGGAGAGCAAATTTCGTTGTAACCTTGAAACTCATCACCGGAAAAAGAGTAATGATCAGCTCTAAGAACCCAAAAGAACTACATCAGGCGATTATGTCTGCTGTGGCCAGCTTTTGATCAAAGACAACAGATAAAAAATTCCATACTGGATTCTGGAATAGATCAATAAGTTAATGAGGACCCACCCTTTTTTCTGGTTAAATCCGAAGATAGGTAAAATTATATTATTGATCAGGGAAAATAATTACGTAATGGCTATAATGGGTGGAAGGGAAGCAGGAAGAGGACCTTTGCAACTGGACATAGGTATAGTTGCATCAGGCCTTGGAGGAAATTCCAACGAGGAAAGAAACCAGTTCAATGGTCTTTTTTCCTTTTCTGGCATCGATTTTGGACTTTACATCGGACCATCATATAATCCGTTTCAAACTATAGGACCCAGTATTGGCATTGGTCTGGTCATAGGTTCCAATGGTTTTCTGGCTGCAAAATTAGGCATCCATTTCAGAAGAACATTTGGTCTAGCTATGCTGTTTCCTATAGTTCCTATTTATGGTGTAACTGGAGCGGGCTTTTTAGCCGCGTTGCCTGTTTCAGAAGGAGCTAAAGCTGCAGCAACTATCCCGTTGCTGTTGGTGCCGGCAGCTGTTGTATACCAGGATGATATAAAAGAATTACGCAGACACGGAACGGAGATTTTAATGAAAGTGAGATCTTATGTTTCAGGAGAACACTCAAAAGATTGTTTATGATGAAGACAAAACAATCATTGGAGCCGTAAAAAGGATGTTCCCTGAAGTGGCTCATTCTTTTTGCGTATTTCATCAATTGAAAAACGTTAGCAAGAGATATTATGAGGAATTCAACTCTATTGAAGAGATCCCAGATAATGATATGGTTGTGTACAATGAGATCTGCCAGTTAATCCATTCTGATATGGTCATCAGTGCTGTTGTATATGTTCAAGAGATACGGGAATTTGACTCAAATCTGGAATTTTCAGAAGCGTCTCATAAAGCGATTTCTTATGTAGAAGAGATTTTCAAGAAGAATGTAAGCTTCTTGAAAAAAGTTTTTACACCTGAGATGGATAATACAATGGAACAGATATTTTCTTTGATATATGATATAGCAGACAAAGCAAGATCATTTAAAACCGATAGTGTCCTAACTAATTTTTGTTATAATTTATTTACTTATTTCAACAAACGGTGTTTCAGTACTGGTAAATGGAAAGAATTCTCACCCTTTATGAGGGTAAGATTCCAATATGGTTCTGGATGAAGTAAAGAAAAAACGGAAACTTATAACCTAAACTTGAAATCTTATAGCGGTAGCTAATGAAAATTTCCACAAAAACCAGATGTTTATTGAAAAAATGGAATAAGTGCTCGTCTGAATCGATCAACTTTTCCAAAATGGGTAGATTGGTTTACTCAAATTATGATGAAATTTTATGATTTATTTGAAATTGGAGAAGAACCAGAAAAAATTAAAAAGGCTCATACCTGGCTTAGGGGGTAGCCAGGCGTTTATCGGGCTTTATTCAGAAGTATCAACGGAAAGAAACTTGCGCATTTGAGATACAAAAGCACGTATAATAGATTTTATGGTTTTTTCATTAGACTCAATAGATTCTGTAATTATTTCGTTAGATTCAATAGATTCAGTGGTTTTTTCTTCAAATGTTTCTGAAGAAATTGGAAAAGTATATCCGGCACCGATACAGGGAGAATCCGGTTTCAGGCAGTAATCATGTTCATTCTGGTTTACGAAGAGTGGATCTGCATAGATGTCAGTGGTTGATGTGCAGTTCTGGTAATTACCTGCAGAGTTATTGTACAGACAGTTATTTTCAAGCACAAAAGTCTGTGTTTCAGGAAGATAATTGATTACTGCATATCCTGTCCCTTCAGGGTCTTTCTTACGTTCCCGGGTATTCACTATGATATTATTGCGGACAATTGTTGCATATCCTGTACCTGTAGGTGAAAGATTGGGGTGGTCATCATATGTAGGATATATGTGAGTACCTGTAGGGTACATGTGAATAACTGCAGCATGATATACCCCGTCAAAGATATTGTTTTCGATAAGGGTATCGTAAAACCCGCTTGTTATTATGCCTCCCACCCAGTCAATATTTGGGTTTGTACCGGTACTGTAAAAAATATTGTGATAAATGTGGACGTTCTGTGCCTCTTTTCTGGAGTAGGACTCCGACCAGCCTATCAGCCAGAGTCCGGGTCCGTAAGTATTGTGGATAGTATTATTGTATATCTCCACATCATTGACAGTACCTGCTGTTTTCTCAATGAGAATTCCAGAGCTGCCTGCACTCCAGTGGTAAAAGGAGTCAATTAAGTTATCATAGAATTTTATGTGATTTGAGTTCGTTGCTCTAAGGCCGCTGTCAGTCCTGCAGGTTATCGTGTTGTTCCAGGCCTCTACGTTCTGGCAGGAGATGGCAAAAAGACCATTATGCCCCAATTTATACACGTTGTTATTGTAAAACTGGATATTGTAACTGTGATCTGCTTTCAACCCTTCTCCATGCCCGTCATGCATATACATATCATGAACCTGAATATCCCTGGAATTGAGGAAATGGATCATATTATAGTATCCAAGTCCTTTCTTTTTATCCTCGTTATTGTCATGATTTCCGTCAATTTCAAATCCTTTTATTATGACTCCATGGACTCCTCTCCAGTCCATCTGCGTTATCAGGGGCTTGCCCACTGGCCAGTCCGCTTTGTCTTTAAGCTTAATTACAGCTGTAGGATCTCCTACCAGGGTCGTTTGACTTCCAATGAAAATGCTATCTGAGATAACGTATGTATTTGGACCCCTCAAATAAACTGTTGTAAACTGAGGATTTTCTGCAACATATTCAAGAGCCTGATTTATCTCTACCTGGTCATCAATTCCATCACAGGTGAAGTTTTCACTTCCATAATCCCCCACATATACTGTTTTATATGACTGTGTGAGGTTTGATTGTGTGAGGTTTGGTTGTATAAGGCTTGACTGTGTAAGGTTTGGTTGCGTAAGGTTTGGTTGTATAAGGCTTGACTGTGTAAGGTTTGGTTGCGTAAGGTTTGATTGTATAAGGTTTGACTGTGTAAGGTTTGGTTGTGTAAGGTTTGGTTGCGTGAGGTTTGATTGTGTAAGGTTTGACTGTGTAAGGTTTGGTTGTGTAAGGTTTGACTGTGTAAAGTTTGGTTGTATAAGGCTTGACTGTGTAAGGTTTGACTGTGTAAGGTTTGACTGTGTAAGGTTTGACTGTGTAAGGTTTGACTGTATAAGGTTTGACTGTGTGAGGTTTGATTGTGTATAGTTTGACGGTATTAAGGAAGAGTATGACTGTACGGTGTAAAAAACGAACGTTCCCAGTAAAATCAAAAAAACGAGAATTAAAACGGAAAGTCCTATTTTTTCTATGATTTGTCGTACGGGCCCAGGATGTTTTTCATTCACTTTATCCCCTACTTTTAAATATAAACCAAATATAAATCCAATCTCTAAAAGATTTGTAAAGAATATTATTAATCAATCCAGATTAAATCAAATTGCGTGCGGCCACCCCAACCTAAAGGATGGGGTATGCTGATGGGCCGCCCGCCCGGTTATTCTGGTACTTAGAAATCGTCAATTTTCCGTTGCCTAGACTTTAATCTATATGATTGAACCTCTGTTTTCGGTTTTCCCTGCGACTCCTTAATGTAGTGCTTGATTGTGTCAGCGGTTACATTTCCAACGGATCGATAGAATTTACCACTTGACCATAGACTTCCACCCCAATATCGTGTTCTCAGTTCAGGATGAAGCTTGAACAATCTGTAAGAACTACCTCCTTTCAAGTATTGAACCACCTCTGATAGAGAGGTGCTTGGGTGGAATTCCAGGAACAGGTGAACATGATTATCTACAACTTCCAGAGCATGGATTTTGTAGCCTTTCTCTGTGCAAATATTGTGGAATATAGACTCGCAATCCTTTTTAACTCGTTTATTGTAGAATATCTTGTATCGATACTTAGGCACCAACACGATGTGGTAGGTAATCTGACCATAGCCATGGCTAAAACTGCGCAATTCCAACGCTTATCACATCCTAGCCATAGGTAGCTGGAACCACCTGTGGCTATGGTGTCAAAAAACCTCATTTTACAAAAAAACGATGATTGATACAGTTTAAGCGAATACAAAACAGCCAGCGAGGGTTCACTTCATCCCCGACCTGAAGGTCAGGGTATTCGTGACCCTCTGCACTCCCATAGTAATAAAAACACTATTAATATTTTATATAAATTAAATAATTATTATGCTTAAACTTTTCATTAAATTACCTGAATCCATATAATATTTACTTAATTATATTCTCAAACAGTTTACTGAATTTTTTATATTAAGATGTTCCAAAGTATAGTTTAAAAGTATGTGAGAAGATAAAAATCCGAAAGCAGATTATTCAGTTCATTTTCTTTTAACAGAATTGCAAGATTTAAAATAGAATCAGGCGAAAGACTACAAAACAGACAGAAAACAGCCCTTGAAAACTCTTTTATCCCGGAACTATCTCATAACTATTACAAAACCGGAGGTTTGAACCTGAAAGAAACCCTTCTTGAGATTAAATCAGAATTTACTGACTACTTCAAAGAACGCGAAGCTGAGATCAACGGCTCTCTTCTCGCTGTCCTTTCAGGCGAAAATCTGCTCTTTCTGGGCCCCCCCGGCACAGCCAAAACCCAGCTTGCCAGAAGTATCTGTCAGACTATTGAAGGTGGGAACTTTTTTAATTACCTCTTAACAAGCTTTTCGACCCCTGAAGAGATTTTCGGGCCTCTTTCCTTAAAAGCCCTTGAAGAAGACGAGTTCAGGAGAAACATTAAAGGTTGCCTCCCAACAGCCCATATTGCTTTGCTGGACGAGATCTTTAAGGCAAGCAGCGCTATCCTCAACAGCCTCCTGACCATACTGAACGAAAGAAAATACCATAATGGAAGGGAGATAGTCAATGTTCCCCTGCTGTCGGTCTTCGGGGCTTCGAACGAACTTCCGGAAGAGGATGATAGCCTGGAAGCCCTTTATGACCGTTTCCTGTTCAGGTACAGGCTCTCATACATCCAGGATGATGAGAACTTCAAAAACCTCCTTTTCAAAGAACCTGATGAATTTAGACCTACTGCGAGCCTTCCGGTTTCAGAAATAGAGAAGCTTCGCAAAAGCGCAAACTCCCTGCCTGTTGACCCTGATGTTGAAGTTATAATCACAGAACTCCGGAGGAACCTCCAGCTTCAGGAAATTGAGATTTCGGACCGGCGCTGGAAAAGAATTGTCCAGGTCCTGAAGGTTGCAGCCTGCAGCAGTGGGTGTCCGGCTGTTGACAGAACAATGGCACTTTTGCTTCAGCACATGCTCTGGAACCTGCCCGAAGAGAAGGAAACCATCAGAAAAACGGTTTTCGAATTCGTGGTCTCGGGTGGAATTAACACGGAGAAATTGCGCCTGGATGCAGGAGACCTCAGGGAAGCCATAAGCCTTGCCCTGAAAAACGATTTGCCTGTGGGAATCGCCTGCGACAGCTGCGGGGAAAAGTTCAGGTTCAGGCAGGAGGTAAACGCCCACCACGATACTCATCCTGACCACAGCTACAGTTTTATGCAGGAAGGCTCGTCAAGAATCTACCCTTACGATAACCTGATCAGAGAACTCGATTCCCTCTATAAAAATTCAGAAATGCCGGGGACCATTCCCCCGGCCCGCAGGAAGGTTTTCGAAACAGAATTCAAGGGCCTAGAAACTCTGGTGAGGGGTATAAAAAAGCGGCTTGGAGAAGAAAGGCAGGTCCTCAGGGACATGATGGAAACAAATATCTGGCTCTCCACCCTTGACAGAAACGAAGTTCTCCTCCTGCACGACAGCAGATATGAGGATTTATCCAAAATTGAAACACTCGTAGAAGAGATCCGGAAAATGCCAGGTCTGGACCTCCTGCCCGAAAAAATGGATACAAAAGTTCAGATCCCCGGTCCGGCTTCTGATACGACATCTGATTCTGAAAACCGGACAGGAAATAGTGCAGGAAACTTTATGAAAGGTCTGGGTTCAAAGTTAGGGTTTAAATGATGGAAGATTTAGAAAAAGGAATTTATATTCAGGTATTAAAGATTTCTAACTGATCTCGAACGAAAATTTAAATCACGGAAGATACTGGAAAAAATCCCAATAAGTTTTATTTTTGTCTTTTCAATCCTTCTTGTCTTTTCAATTCTTCTTGTCTTTTCAATCCTTCTTGTCTTTTCAATCCTTCTATAGATAACAATGAAAAAGTAATAAACCATAGAACTACAATCCAATTTCTTGTTGTTTCATCGACGTTTAAAAATACGATTGCTACTGCGAAAATAATTGAGATTCCAATATTAAAATATGCTATATTTTTAGAATTTATTTTTAAAATCATCTAATGTAATTGATAATTAAGTATTTAAAAGGTTTTAATACAAGGTCAAAATAGAATTGAATATAACTAGAATTGAATATAACATCAGGATTATGAGAAATCGCACGTTGTGCGATGTTTTTCTGCTTTGCTTATGAACAGGTGGAGATACTGAGTTAAGAGTATTGCGTTCCTGACTATAATCTGGTGATGCCATGGACAGTTTTTCGAACCATTTTTACGATCCCTCTCCAAAAGACTCCTTTTTATCAGAAAAATGCCCTCTTCCCTCCTCCCTCAGTTTTCAGAAAACGACCGCTTACCTGCTGGAAAATGAACTTCGAAGCACAGTAGCTTTTCCAGGGGTCGTTCCCCGTCCTCTGCGAGAGAAAATCGCTGAAATAATGACCCTTGAAGTCCTTTTCGGGCAATCTTATGAAATAAAAGACCCGGAAAAATTCATCGGGCGTTTCGGGGCTTTTTACCCACTTTACCTTACCCTGAGAAACTCGAAAAGCTGGCCAAAAATTCGAAAAATCGCGAATAAAAGCCAGGGTGCCGGGATTGCCTGCCTGAAAATCCTTCTGCCTCTGCTTTACGAAACCCTCGAAAAGTTTTCAAAATATTCAGAATTTTCAGGCGGAGGGTTAAAAGAACTCAATGCCGAAATGGAAAAGCTCCTACAGGAATTTGAAAACATTTTGCAGGAAACTTTCCTGCTCTGGGGAAGTTTTTCAGAAGGGAATGCCTTCAGGAATTCAACTTTTCAGGCTCTTCAGGAAAAGGTCCCGGCTTTCATGCAGCTTGAAGGGAGTCAGGCTTTTCTTGAAAACGTGTTGCAAAGGCTTTACCTGCGGATGGAAGGCTTCGTTTCGGAAATGGAGGAAAACCTTGAACTCTTTGAGACCCTTGCCCTTCTCTTCCCTGGCAGGAACTGGAGTTATTCCGTAAAAGAGCTTAAAAAAGAGCCGTTTTATGTCCAGCTTAAGACGCTGAAAAATTATTCGGCTTTTTTTGAAAAAAACCCTGACCTCAGAAGAATTGTGAATTTTATAGGCAGGCGGGAATTTGACCCCCCCGCTGATCGCATACGCTATTCTCCTTTTGGAAAAAACAGGATCCAGAATGTACGGTTTTCAGACTCAATAAATAACCTCCTACCAATGGAAGCCGCAAAGCTCCTTAACCCGGCTCTGAAGCAGAAATTCTATGCCGATATGCTTGAGGGAAAACTCCTGAGCTACCAGCTGCTTGGCAAACACTATACCGGTCCTCCCCGAATAAAGCCGAGAGGCCCTATGATTGTGCTCGTCGATACCTCCGGTTCCATGCACGGGACTCCCCAGACCCTTGCCAAGTCTGCCGTGCTTGCCATGGCAAAGCTGATGCTCATTCAGCAGAGGGACATGAAAGTCATCCTTTTTGCCTCCACAAGCCAGCACCTGGAAATCGAGCTCAGCAGCAGGAAAAAGATGTCCAAAAAATTCCTGAATTTTCTCCTCTACACTTTTGGCGGCGGGACGGATTTCAATACCGCGCTTGCTTCGGGCCTTAAGTCCCTGAAAGAAAAAGACTTTCGGGGTGCAGACCTGCTCTTCATCACGGATGGAAAGTCCGAAATCTCTGATGAGCTGGTCCTTGCCCGCTGGGAAGAGGCAAAGAAGAAGTATAATGCAAAGGTCTATTCACTGATCATTGGAGGCAGCGGGGCAGGCGGGCTTTCTCAGATATCGGATTATACATATATTGTGGAAATGAAGCAGGATCTGGAAGGCACTGGCGGGAAAGTGAAACTGATAAATTGTGAGAATGAAAAATGAAAAAAGATAGAGTAAATGTGAGTTTAGAAATCCTTTCTTTCCTTAAAAGAAACTCACATAAAGGGATTGGGCAAATATATGAACATGTAGATTAAGATCGATAAAGAGATAGCAATCGACAGAATTACACAGATAAATTTTTTTACGTTCATTTTACTGCTCCAATTTAGATTTAAGAGCTGTTAACTATAAAAAGCGTTTCGTTTAAACTCAAAGCATGTATGTGATTATTTTTTCGACGGGTCTCCAGAAAGACTGGTGTAGGCATTATAGAATTTTTGGATTGAAATGTGGTTTCCGAGGGTTGAAGGAAGTGTTTCCCGAACCGAGTGGAGTGTTAATTTATGGCACTCGTTTTTGCCTTCCAGGTATTCATACCTTCACTTTTTTCCAGCTTAAAGATAAAAGGTATTGGGTCTTTGCAATAGAAAACACAACCTTGAATGGTTTTACAAGTATATGATAATAATGTTATTATAGGCTTCAGGCAAATTTAACTCTTCATGAAACTCACGGTCCTTGTTGACAATAACACCCTTATTGACAGATATTTCTTTGCTGAGCCCGGTTTGTCCTTCCTTCTGGAAGATTCGGGAACCAGAGTCCTCTTTGATACCGGGTATTCGGATATCTTCCTCAAAAACGCCTGGAAAATGGGACTTTCACTTTCAGACCTCGATTACCTGGTCCTCTCCCACGGGCACCTGGACCACAGCTGGGGGCTTGAACCCCTGATCCGTTTCATCACGGAAGCTGGGATAGAAAGACTACCCTGCAGGTCTCCAGTTCTCGTTGCCCACCCCCTCGCTTTCGAAAGCAAAAAATGTGAAGGGATAGGGGAAATCGGAAGCCTGCTCACTCCCAAAAAGCTTTCCGAACACTTCAGGCTGCAGCTCTCAAGCATTCCCCTCTGGCTGAGCGAGAGGCTCGTATTCCTTGGGGAAATCCCCAGAAACTTCACCTTTGAGTCAGAGGCAGCTGTCGGATACGTGCAGGACAGGGAGGGAAACAAAATTCCTGACCTCCTTCCGGACGACACGGCTCTGGTGTATAGGACAGAGGCAGGGCTCGTAATCATCGCAGGCTGTTCCCATTCCGGGATCTGCAATATCATCGAATATGCAAAAGAAGTCTGCGGAGACAGCAGGGTCCTTGATATAATAGGCGGCTTTCATCTCCTGGAGCCCTCAGAAGAAAGGATGCACGGAACCCTCAAATACCTTAAAAAACTTGACCCCGGCTGCGTCCACGCCTGCCACTGTACGGACTTAAACTCAAAAATTGAGCTTTCGAAGGTCTGCAGGCTTAAGGAAGTGGGAGTTGGACTGCAGATTGAATATTTTTAACTATTCTACCTTTTTGGAAGGCTTTCATCAGCTTTTTCCAGTTCTTTTCTTACATTTTCTACTGTTTGCCAGGACTGCCTGACGATCTCGGGGAACTTTCCGCCGTGTTCTTTTCCCCATTTCAAAAGGAAACTTTTTGTCTTCGGGTCTGAGGGATAGCCGCTTCCGAAGTCTGCACCCCATTCTTTCTTGAGTTCTTCTATAAGCTCGTCTCTGCGTACTTTTGCAATGATAGAGGCTGCTGAGGCTACAGGATAAATTGCATCTGCCTGGTGCATGGAAATGATCTCTATTTTCTTTGCATGATCAGGACTGGTTTTTGCATACTGCCTGCGAAGATTTTCGCCAAAACGCTCGGCTTTTACGTCAGCAGCATCGGCATACACGATATCCGGTTTCAGCTGTTCAAGCACTTTTGCAAAGCAGACAACCATGATCTCATTCATGCTCATTATCTTCCGGAGTTCGTCTATCTGAGAGGGGCTAACCTCAAGGACGAAAAAGCCGTCTGCGTGTTTTTTGATCTGGGCTGCAAGCTGCTCCCTTTTTTTTGGTGTCAACTTCTTGGAATCTACAACCCCCAGCACCTTGAGGATATGGGCTTTAGATTCATCGATCTTTACGCCCCCTATGCACATGGGCCCGATTACCGGACCTTTTCCGGCTTCATCAATTCCTGCGATAATCATTCTCTGGCTGTCTCCTGATTTGAAGGAAGAGGGTTTATTACTTTATAAAAGTAGGTAAAGGTATATTTTTGCAAAGTATTAAAACAGGGCTCTATAATAATCCTTTGAAAAACAGACCTCCATTGATTTGAACTTAATGGCTTGATAATTATGCTTATTTGAGCTTATATCAAAATCATTTTAAACGCTTTAAATAAAAAATAAAATTATTAAATACCCTATTTTAGGGAAATACCTATTTAAATCGCTTAAAACTTCAGCCTTCTAAAAGCAGTTTGTGTCCTTATCAGATCTTATCTTCCAATTTTAAAAACAGTTAATGTTGTAAGTAAAGCGAAATGAGAATTGTCTTTGACGATTATTTTGGGAAATGAAATTATAGAGCAATTCTATAAGTGAAAGCTTGAAGTTATATTTCAACTATTCCTTAGACAAAACCAAAAAGATGAGAGGGTTCACTTCATCCCTGACCTGATGGACCGGGTATTCGTAACCCTCCGCGTTCCCAAAATAATAAAGAGTTTGGAAAATACAAAACGAGGTTGATTTATTTTTTAATTTTCAGGCCTGCTTCATAGCCTTTTGGGAAGCAGTCACTATAGCCTTTTTCGTAGCCCCTGTCATAGTCGTTTTTATTGGCTTCTTTCTTTCTATTGAATTCACTGGCAAGCTTCTTGCTATCTGCTTTACCTTCTCTAAATCCATCTTTATAGCCATCTCTGCAACCGTCTTTGTAGCCGTTGTCATATTGTTTTTGGTTTCCACTTGGCGACGCAGCTTTCAGGCCTGCTTCATAGCCTTTTGGGAAGCAGTCACTATAGCCTTTTTCGTAGCCCCTGTCATAGTCGTTTTTATTGGCTTCTTTCTTTTTATTGAATTCACTGGCAAGCTTCTTGCTGTCTGCTTTACCTTCTCTAAATCCATCTTTATAGCCATCTCTGCAACCATCTTTGTAGCCGTTGTCATATTGTTTTTGGTTTGCTGTTACCACCGCAGCTGTCACTGACACTATAAAACAAACCAACAACAAAAAAATCAATGTCTTTTTGATATTCATTTGTTCACTCCCCCAATCTGTTTCAACTTAGTAACCGTAACAAAATAGATTAGGCAGATTTTTCATAAAGTTAATTTTCAATTGGTGGTATTGATCTTGAAAATCAAGGCACCCAATTGAAACCTGTGCATAGTTTGTTCTGTGACGACTCCTTAATCAATTTTGAGGATGTTGGTTTTTCAAGCCATGCAATGTTAGCAGATTCATTCATTTTGCCAATAAATCGTACCAATTTATTTTTGATGAGTATAGAAAAAATAGCAAATTCTATCCTCGTACTATACACCGGGACTTGCCAACAAAGAGATTTCAAACATACACAATAGAGTGATTATTATACAAGATATATAATAATAGAAGAAATATAGATATAGAACAAATTTAAATATATATATTACAAACTGGATTCTTTTTATTTAAATACTTCCTAAAATATTTGTAATGCATGCTGTGTATTCCCCATGCTTCCGGCTTGCATGCGTTCCAGAGCTTCAAGTCTGAGCTGAAGTTCTTCAAACACTGCCTGAAACAAAAGCATTAAATCTAAAGTTGATTATTTTTGGGGTTAAGTTAGCTAGCAACAGATGAGATGAATTCCCCATGCCAGTAATCACCTTGCATTATGAAGACCTTGAGAAACTCACAGGAACAGATAAGGAGACCATCATAAAACGGGTGCCCATGATAGGAGCCGATATCGAAAGGATTGAAGACGAGTATGTCGATATCGAGTTCTTCCCTGACAGGCCTGACCTTTACAGTGTGGAAGGAGCAGCCAGGGCAATGCGGGGTTTTCTGGATCTTGAGACCGGGCTTCCCGAATATGCGATAAAGCCTTACGAGGTATCCATATCCGTCAGTGAGGATATCCTGAAGATCAGACCCTTCCTAGGGTGTGCGGTTGTAAGGGGAGTAAAGTTTACATCCTCTTCCATCAAGTCCCTCATGGACCTGCAGGAAGACCTGCACTGGGGCCTCGGGAGAAACCGGAAAAAAGTGTCCATCGGGGTCCATGACCTTAAAAATGTGAAACCTCCTTTCCGCTATATGGCAGTAGATCCCGGATTTGAGTTCGTGCCTCTCGATTATACTGAAAAGATGAGCATGACGGAAATCCTGGATAAGCACCCGAAAGGCACAAGGTTTGCCCATCTCGTAAGGGGTTTTGACAAATACCCGATCATCCTGGACGCAGATGACAATGTGCTGTCCTTCCCACCCATCATAAACGGAACACTTACATCCGTAACCGAAAGCACAACCGACCTTTTCATTGATGTTACAGGTCTCGGGGAAGCTGTCTACACGGCTTTGAATATTGTTGTTACAGCCCTTGCAGAAAGAGGAGGGCAGATCGAGTTTGTAAGGCTAATCCGTCCAGGGGGCGAAGAACTTGTCCTGCCTGACCTTGAGCCCAAAGAAAGGCTGCTTACCACAGGCGAAGTAAAATCCCTTATAGGCATGGAACTCTCAGTTGAAGAGATCGTAAAACAGCTTGAGAGGATGCGCTTTGGAGCATCTGCCCTTGATAAGGAAACCATTGAGGTAAAGGTGCCGGCTTACAGGGCAGATATCCTGCACAACTATGACCTTGTAGAGGACATTGCCAAAGGTTACGGCTATGAGAATATCAAAGTAAGGATCCCTGAGACTTATACTGCAGGCAAGTCCCACCCGATTTCCCTGATGCGAGCTCCAGTAAATGAAATAATGGTCGGTCTTGGCTATTATGAGGTTATGCCTTTTACGCTTACCAGTGAAAAGGTCAACTTTGAAAACATGTGCAGGCAAAAGACGGATGACGTTACCTACGTGCTTCACCCGATAAGCGAAGACCAGACAATGCTCAGGACAACCGTGCTTCCCAACCTGCTTGAAATCCTTGCCTTAAACCAACACAGGGAACTTCCGCAGAAAATCTTCGAGTTCGGCGAGGTCGTAAGCAACGAAACAACCAGCCAGCACGTAGCTGCAGTCTCGATCCATCCGCAGGCAAATTTCACCGAAATCTATGAGGTTGTAGACGCCTTCATGAGAGAAATGATGCTTCCTTATGAGGTAAAAGAGTCTGAAGACCCGGCTTTTCTCGAAGGCAGGCGGGCAGATGTTTATGTCAACGGCAAAAAACTCGGAGTCTTTGGAGAACTCCACCCCGAAGTAATAAACAATTTCACACTCGGATACGCCGTTGTAGGGTTTGAACTTGACCTGAACAACCTTATAGGTTAAAAGTAAAAATAACAATAAATAAAATTAAAGAGCAATAAATAAAAATAAATAACAATAAATAAAAATCAAATTTTAGTTAAGAAGAATTAAGAGGGAACTTTCCTCTCCTCTTCTTTCCTTTCCTTTCCTCTCCTCTTCTTTCCTTTACTTTTCTCTCCTCTTCTTTCCTTTACTTTTCTCTCAGCATCTTTTCCATTTCCGCTGCGATTTTCCGAACTTCAGGAATCTCATCGGTTTCAGCCAGCCTGTACACAAGCTCAAGCATCCTCTCTCTCAGGTAGTCCATGTCTTCAAGGGCAAAGGAGAGTTCTTCGATGAGAGCCCCCAGGCTTTTTGTTTCTATGAAATCTGCCAGCTTTTCAGGGTCTGCTTTTATCAGGAAGAGGGCTTCAGGGGAGTTAAAGTCCACATTATATTCTTCTTCAAAGACCCCTTTTGGAAGTGTTTTGAGCCACCTGACCCTCCTTATATGGCTGATAAAGTCAGTGATCTGCCTGTATTCGTAGTCCCCCGTAACCTTTCCGATCAGCACCTCATTTCTGGTCTTGAGGGGGACTGCCACAAGGTCTCCTTTCTTTATTTTTGTAACGAAAGAGCAGATATCCACTGCCCAGGTTTCGGAACGATCTCCCCGCATGCCGGGATATTTTTCGAGTATGAGTTTCTGTACCTGCTCTTCGTTTTTAATACTGGATAAATTCGGGAATTCAGCCCCTCCGATGGTAATCACGCTGTCTTCCAGAATTATCTCTTCGTCTTCCAAAGTGCCTGCGGCTTTGAGTAACCAGAGCTTCATAACCTGCCTCCAATTTATTTATTAATCTGGCAATAATTATATATTGTACGAACATTTATTCTTATAATGAGAATATTTTTTTCATTATGTGAACATTTTTTCCAGTCAAAAAAATTAATTTGATTAACCTTTTTAACCTTTAAATCTATCAGGACAGCCTTTAAGATTATTTTATTTACTTTTAAGGTAATCCTGATAACCTTTCCCTACCTTTGAGCTTCTACAGATTCGTACAGCTTCTTTGCTAATTAACTGTATCCCGCAGTCCCGGATCTCCGCAAGAAAAACTCTTTAAGTTTTCACTCCCAACTGCAGGTATGAGCAAGAAGGTCTTTGTCGGGGTTGACGGCTGCAGAGCAGGCTGGGTTGCAGTGCTCCTTGAAGGAGAAAATGAGAGTGAATGCAGCTGGAAAGTTGAACTTTTTCCGGAGTTTTCGTGCCTTGTTGATTTTTTGAAAAATAATTATATCCAGGCAGAGCCCTTTATTCTGATAGACATTCCTATAGGTCTGAAAACCGGAGGCAGTGGGGAGCGGCTTTCGGATCTTGGAGCCCGTAGAGTCCTGAAAGCCCGGAAGTCCAGCATCTTTCCTGTGCCCTGCAGGGAAGCAATTTATGCGGAAACCTATAAAGAAGCCTGTGAGGTCAATGAAAGGCTCACTGGAAAACGCATCTCGAAGCAGACCTGGCACATAGTCCCTAAAATCCGGGATGTGGATAGTTTCCTGGTTGAAAACGAAAATTTCAGGGAAAAAATCCGGGAGGTAGGGCCTGAGATATGTTTTCAGGCTTTTACAGGCTTTCCTATGAAATACCCGAAAAAGAAAGCCGAAGGTTTTCTTGAAAGAAGGGAAGCCCTTGGTAATTTCTGCCCATTTGCAGATGAAGTCATCGAATATGCCCTTGCAAAGTACAGGCGAAAGGATCTTGCAAAAGACGATATCCTGGATGCCCTTGCAGCTGCACTCACTGCAAAAATGGGGAACATTTATGGGTTTGTGTATGTGCCCCATGAACCTGAAACTGATAGTAAAGGATTGAAAATCCAGATGATTTACTGTGAATTCAAGGAAGTTAGAAATCGTAAAAATGCAGAATGAAACGTTGAGGAAGGTCAGAGTAAAAACAACCGGGTTAAAAGCTAGGTTAAAAACTGGGTTAAAAGCTAGGTTAAAAACTGGGTTAAAAACTGGTTCAACTAATATTTTAAAAAAGTTCAAAAGCCTGGCTTTTCTTCCAATGGTTCAGCCACCTGCATGCAATGCCAGAAAAGCTCTTTTCCCCAGCTTAAAGCTTTTTCCTCGGTGGATATAAGAATCTGATCCCTCAATTTGCCATCTTTTTCAAAAAGTTTAAGCGCAAGGAACCTGTCAGTTACAACAATTGAGGGAATGGGTGCGGGTTTCCGGCAGATAAATATTTTTGAATTCTTATTTTTAAACAGCCTGTCAGCTTCTTCCGGAAAACCGGAGAATAAGCGCTCTATAACATTTTCGGTCATGCAGAGAACATGCCTGGTGCCGTTTTCCGCAATGCCTGCATAAAGGGAAGGGGCTTCCGGATGGAAGTAGGATACAAAGGTAAGGATCTCTTTTGAACTCAGGAGTTTTTCCATGAAAAACTTAGGTGTCTCAAACAGATGTTCCGCATCAGGCTCAAGCAATTCACAGTGCCCAAGTTCGTCAATCCTCTCCAGAAGGAAGTCTGGAATCCGGGTTAAATCATGGGTCTTCCAGTAGTCTTCATTGACTTCAAAAACCTCAATTGTACTCAGGAGAGGCTCCATATTTTCAACTATTATTTTTCCTATTTCGGACAACCTGTAAATTTTCTTTTCCTCAATAATCAGGTGAGCATCTCTCATTTTTTTAATATGGGGCTGGATCGAGCCGGCACCTATGTTGAGCAACTCTTTGATTGTATCGATATCTCTTGGTTCTTTCCTCAGAAGAAATAAAAGATCTTTTCTCCTGTCAGAAAAAAGGATGAGATTAATAAGTGACTGTTTCATCTGCTCACCTGCAATTTACACTGTTACTTCTGTATAGTACCCTATGACTTTTTTTATTTATAATTCCAAAAAATTTTTTTATTGGTAATTCCTAAAAAGGTTTTCATTATAAGTTCCTAAAAAGGTTTTCATTTTTGAGCATAATTACTTCCCTATATTTTTATATTTAAAGAATATTTATTCTTACTGGAGTTGTGAGACCGCTGGATCTAAACATATATTCTTGTGGAAAATGTACATGCTCAAAAGAATCTGAGTTTACACTTGAGAATTTAACTGAGAACTTAACTGAGAACTTAACTGAAAACTTAACTGAAAATTTAACCGAAGGTTTAGCTGGAGAATTAACTGATAACTCAGCCAATCTAGATAATTGTTCAGTTAAAGGTTCAACTGCAGGCTCTATTAACGGTCCAATCACTGTGAGCAACCCGTATAAAAACTCCATCGGAATGGAGTTTGTCCCTGTCCCTGCAGGAGAATTTGATATGGGTTCTTCTTCCCGCGAGAAGCGCAGAAAGCTCTGGGAAAGCCCTGTACACAGGGTATCTATAAAAAAACCCTTTTATCTGGGCAGGTATCCAGTTACGCAGGAACAGTGGAGTAAAGTTATGGGGTATAATCCTTCCGATTTCAGGGGTGAAAAGTACCCGATTGAAACTGTTTCCTGGGAAGAAGCGCAGGCTTTTATTCGAAAACTTAATGCCGTTGAAAATATTGGTGAAAAAAGCCCAGTTTATCGCCTCTCCACAGAAGCCGAATGGGAATATGCAGCAAGGGCAGGAACCACAGGCAGTTATTTCTTCGGTGACTGCGAACTCAAACTCACAGAATACGCCTGGTTTCTCAAGAACTCCGGACTTGAAGCTCACCCTGTCGGTTTGAAAAAGCCCAATCCTTGGGGACTTTATGATATATACGGAAATGTAGGGGAGTGGGTACAGGACGAATACCATATCAGCTACAAAGGAGCGCCTTCAGACGGCAGGGCATGGGAGAGTCCCTTCCCAAGCGTATCTGTTCCTGTACGTATAAGAAGGGGTGGGGGTTGGAACGGAAATGCAGGATGCTGCAGGTCGGCTGAAAGGCTTTTTGCAGCGCAGGACAGGAAGCTTAACAGCCTGGGATTCAGGGTGGTTAAGGAAATATAATTACCAGGAAGTATAATAGTGTCTTTTTTAGAGGACAGATCATGAACTTAAATTATGTTCCCATTTGTCCACACTACATTATTAACATCAACTGACGATACAGAAAGTAATCCACCGTTAATCTTCTTCTCGACCATATAAAAATAAAGTCCGAATCTCATTTTTACGCATAATTCTTTTTAGAAACGTGCAGGGGTTTTTTGACACCTATTGCTCTGCAGGGAATGGGACTAAATTTATAGATGTAGATTAATAATTAATGTAATAATCTCTCCAAAGTTCTACCTAACAATCCACTCAAACGTCTACCGTAGCCGAAAATAAAGTGATACTGTATTAATTTTATTACAAAATTACCAAAAATATTTTATAATAGGACTGCATAGACTTTGGATGTCAACTTAGAAATTCAATAACAGGTAAATGAAAACTTTTTAAAAAGAAGAGTTGACCTGGCTAAAGGCCGTGATTAATTAAACAGGAGGTATTGACCAGAGGAGCAATATCCCATGGTCAGTAGCAAATTTTGAGCAGTAGAAGCCAAAACTTCTAACATCTGGCCACCTCCAGTGACTGGTTCCTAGAAAGTAATTGGAGAGTGGAGACTCTGTGTGCAACGTGTCCGCCCCACATAAATCGCAGAGAACCGAATTGGATAGGTTCAAAAATATTACGCAGACGTAATATGATATTTTGAATAACAGCATAGAACCGACCTGATTAGATAATCTAACCTAATCTAATTAGATAGATCGGAAAAGAAGTATTACGAGTACGTAATATAAAATTTTAAGAGAATATTAGGGGAAATATATAGAATTACCCTATAAATGTTGATTTTACTTAAATCCCTATAAAAATCCAACCCAAAGGTGATACGATGCTAAGAAGACAGCTAGGAACCCTATTCCTGGTAACCTGCCTTATTTTAACTACTTTACCCACTGTATTAGGCGGTCAGGACACAAAAACTATAACTGTTGCCGGAGATGGAAGCGGAGACTACAACTGTGACGGAAAAGACGATCACGTCCAGATTAACCAGGCGCTGGAATATGCAGCAAATAATCCAGGCACAACTGTCCACCTTAAAGGCCCATTCACATATGTTATAGGCGATTCACTTCTGATAGGTAGCGCTACAACCCTTGAAGGAGATTCCGGTGTAACACTTAAACTTGCCCCAGGACTACCAGTATGGGGTGGGCGTGAGAGTAGTATTGCAGGAAAGAAAGCTATGCTTATGATTAGAGGCAGTTCTGCAACTGATGTTACAATAAGAAACTTGACGGTTGATGGTAGTCAGAGTGACTATTATTCTGGTGTCAAGCTTGGAACTTCCTGTTATAACATGGCAACTATAGTAAATTGCAATGGATTAACAATTCAGAAAGTTACATTCCAGAACGGATGTAATGATGCTATGCTGATTTCAAAGTCCAGCAACGTAATGATAGATACGGTAACCGTAAACAAATGTGGACATGACGGCGTATATGCCTATCATGTAAATGGCATTACAGTTAAGAATTCTAAATTCATTAACAGGACTAATTCATCCGTTCGGTTCGATTCCGTTACCGATGGAGTCATGAAAAACAACGAATGTACCACATCCGGCGGCGGATATGCAGGCCTGGAATTACAGGGAACTCTTAAGAACATAGAAGCTTCTGGAAACCATTTCCATGACTTAGCTGCCCCTGCAATAGTACATTTAAACACACAAGAAAGCAATGTAAATATCCACGATAACAAAATTGTAAATTGTGGATAAGGAAACTTTATTAATTGGAAAACTCTCAGTTAATGAACTGAGAGCCAATCCAATTCATTTTCCTGAACATATATTAAGATTAAAACTTATGTGGTTGCCTGCTATGCAGTTAACTTTTAAGTTTACACAATTTTTAAGAAATATACACTAAGGAATAATCTGGTTTTCTCAGGAATTTATTAACAGCATTTCCTGTAATGCTCCACTTTGTTTCAAACCACTACATGTTCTCATTCTTTGTATTTCAAATCTTAGAAATGCTCTTATTGCTATCATAATACGTGCTCTCTGCACACAATTTCTCCTTGCCTGAAAGCGTTCTACTCCACAAAACTGTTTAATTCCCTGTGGTATCCAATTTTCCAGGCTTTCCTTGACAACTCTTCTCTTCCTGCATATTCAGTATATCTATAGCCAGGTATTTCCTATCCCCATCTTTGGAAACTATCCAAAATACCTTAATAAAACAGTATTCCTTCAGATGAACCGTTACTTCAAATAAGCCGTTACTTCAAATGAGCCGTTACTTCAAATGAGCCGTTACCTCAAATGAGCCGTTACTTCAAATGAGCCGTTACTTCAAATGAGCCGTTACTTCAGATGAGCCGTTACTTCAGATGAGCCGTTACTTCAGATGAGCCGTTACTTCAGATGAGCCGTTACTTCAGATGAGCCGTTACTTCAGATGAGCCGTTATTCCGTTTGGTGGAGTAATTAATAATTCAATAGAAAACATAGGGGAGTGGGTACAGGACGAATACCATATCAGCTACAAAGGAGCGCCTCCAGACGTCAGGGCATGGGAAAGCCCCTCCCAGGATTTGTCCACCTTGGTAAGAATAAGAAGGGGGTGGGAGCTGGAACGGAAATGCAGGCTGTTGCAGGCCGGCTGAAAGGCTTTTTGCGGCACAGGATAAAAGGCTTAACAGCCTGGAATTCAGGATTGCTAAGGAGGTTTGGTTATCTGGAAAACCCCCTAAAAAATTTTATGCCCGTTTATCCATTTCGCTGTTTTTTCATTCTTCCTTTCAGTATTGAGTGAATTTTTCCCTGATCTCCATACAGAATCCCGGGCAAATTTCATTCGTTCTTTCTGCTTATGGTCCCCTTTGAGCTCCCCGTCTCCAGGATTACAGAAGCAGCCAGTTTTAAAGAGATATCTGCCTTATTTGCTGCGTCCTGTGCCATCTGGCAATCAAGAGGTGTTTCATCTACATGGATGAGGTTAAAAGCAATTGTCTCCCCTCACTTCTCAATTACGGATGGGCCGTGAATCCTTTCTATGTGTTTCATTCCAATTTCCAGGGCAGGTATGCTGAGATAATTGATAGTGCCGTCTTCAAAGGCTTCAAAGGCTTCAAAGGCTTCAAAGGCTTCAAAGGCTTCATTGCCCTGGCGCAGCCGATACCAAAAATCAGTATGGCTTTCATTGCGGTCGGAAATCGATTCATAAACCTTCAGCAGGAAATCTGTTAAATCTCCAGATTTAGTGGGTAGTTGACTCACGTATTTTCCACAGGCAACTATCAAAGCAGGAAGTTTGTGTGGAATATTGATCATACTTCGCTGCGTCGACTGTTAATCTTTTATTGGTACAAGGGCTGATTTATCTAAACAAGCTGCTTGAAATGCAACTTTTCAACAAATATGTGCCATCCCTTTTTCTGACGGGCACGGTTTTTCTATCCCGGATTCAGTTCCATTTTCAAGGAATTGGCAGGCTTTTTCGAGGTCTTCGACTATAATTGTTGCCATGTCCGGAGTAAAGTTTTCTCTTACGACTATGCGCATTATCTCGATATCCGCCGCATTTTCCGGGAGACAGTAGGCAGGGACTATCCAGCCCCTTTCCCTCAATTTGTGTGAGAGCTGGAGCAGGGAATAGCCAGTCTCCTCTTTTTGTCTGAAAGCAATTATAGGGAGCCGTTCTCCTTTGTTCAGCATTTCGAAACGGCCCAGACTGTCAACCTTCTTTGCGAGATCCTGGGAAACGTCAAGGATTTTTTTCATTATTCCGGTATAGCCAGCTCTTCCGAACCTTAAAAAATTGTAATATTGAGCCGCAACCATTGCACTGCCTCCTGAAAAGTTCAGGGTGTACGAATCTTCCATTTCCCCAAGGTAGTTTACATGGAAAATCAGGTCTTCGGGGAGGGCATTTTTATTACGGAAGATCAGCCAGCCAAGGCCCGGATAAGTCAATCCGTACTTATGCCCTGAAACATTTATGGATTTTACTCTTTCCAGCCTGAAGTCCCACTCAAAATTCGGTTCGGTAAAAGGCAATATGAAGCCGCCACTTGCAGCATCGATATGGATAGGTATGTCCCAGCCTTTTTCTTTTTCATATTCCAGAAGTAAATCGTTAATGTCTTTTACAGGATCTATTTCTCCTGTAAAGGTTGTCCCCAGGACGCAACCGACACAGATTGTGTTCTCGTCAATCCTTTCTGCGACAGCTTCAGCCGTGATTGTGCGCCTATCTTTATCTATAGGAACTTTTCTGGCATCAACATCAAAGTACCTGGCAAACTTATCCCAGCAAACGTGAGCATCGTTTCCGAAAATTATGTTTGGTTTATCCGTACCTCGCTCAGATTTTTTCCAGTTCCATTTATGAGCCAGCAATCCCAGCATTATAGCTTCTGAAGAGCCGGCGGTTGACGTGCCCACAAAATCGGTGCGATGGCCATTAAAAAGGCGCCCGAGCATATTCACAATATTGTGGTGAATAACTCTGGAAGTTTGGGGATATTCGAAAACATCTATGATATTTTTGCTAATATTTTCCATAACAAGCTTATCTGCTTCCGGTTCCATCCATGTGTTGACAAAGCTTGCCAGATTAAGGAAAGGATTGCCGTCGAGGCTCTGCTCATCATGTACCAGTTGATAAGCTGCCCTCGGGCTCATACCATCCTCGGGAAATTCATACTTTGGAATACCTTTTTCTCCTGTTTTTGGGACATACCTAGCACTGTATGCTCCAACACGGTATTTTTTAGACTCATCCATACTTTCCAGATTCATTTTCCTTGAAATCATAACTTTAACCCCCCACAGATACAGTAACAAACTCCTCTGTCTTCCCGGCTTACTTTGAAAAAAACGAAAAATACAAAGCTGCTGAAAGACGAGTTTGGGTTTCTAATTAATTATCTCCATTCCTTTTTATAATAACCGTCTAATTTATTTTGTTATTGAGAAAATTTCCATAACACTGTTTTCATTTCGATAGCAATTGTGATTTTTAAATAAAAACTCCCTGAAGAGACTTTATGGTAATCACAGAAATGAGTTGGCACCCTTGACCTCTGCCTGTAAAAATCAGGCAGGGGTAAAAAAGGAGTTTCAGGTGCTTTCAACGATTTAGGAGGCGATTTAAGGTTTGTGTCTGTCGTGTAGAGACACTTATCTATACTACCAGCTGATATTTAATACTTTCATTGATATTCTTGCTACATCATGACAAATATATTATTTATAATCTTACCAACATAAAACTATTGTTTTTCTCAAACGTTTGCGGATACAGGTTGATAAAATATTAGAAATAAACCCAAAAATCAAAAGTCGCATAACATATTAAAAATACAAAAATAAAAAAATAGCAAAACATGACAGTGTGCCCGATTAAAGAAATGTTGAAACAGCGTTCAAGAAAGGTATCGGGATGAAGAAAAAACGGGACTTCTTTATTCTGCTCTTTACTTACAAATTTCAAAAGCTCTACAAGCCCGAGAAAAATAATCCGGATGCCCATGGCTAAGGGAAATAGCTTTTATTCTGCCAGGATCAGCCTTCAAAAACTCTGCGTTAGTGAACTACCCCGCCCTGCTTTCTGATGAAAGCGAGGACGGAGCTTCCTTCGAGTGATTACGTCACCTGGATATTTGCATAATGAAATTATCCATCTGTAATCCTGTTTGTCGAAGATTATCAGAATCTTTCTGATAGCCTGTCTACAAAACATTTTGTGATAAGAATCGCTTCATGATGTTGATAGCACTATTTCTATCCCTATCAATTACGTTTCCACAATCACATTTCATAGTTCTTTCCCAAAGAGGCATATCTTGTCTTTTCTTCAGTTGGATTGATCTTTATCTTCTTCGTCAGATGCATATTTGCCCTGGTTATCCACATATTGCTTCAGTATATCTAAGGTTACTTGCCCTGTTTATGCGATAAAATACGATCTTGACCAGAACGTATCTTTCCATAACATAGTTTTTACTTCTGGAAAATTCTTGCGAATCTCCCTTGAAGTTATTGTCTTGATGGTGTTAATATACTTTGGAATATCAAGCGAAGGTTTTGCTGAAAATAATAAATGAAAGTGTTCTTTATCACACTCGATATTCAGCACTTCAACATCGAATGTTTCACTTATCTATGGATTTTTGTTTTGAGAAAATCAACAACTAAAGGGTTCGTTAGAGCTTTTCTCCTATATTTCACACACTGAATGAAATGAGAATAGAGTAAATACACAGAATGATTTCCAAGATACAGTTTATACTGCATAGTTATAACCATATTGATATACTTATAAATATAAATAATTATGTTACTGTTGTTTTGTAGAAGTTGATGGCTTTCATCCCCCACCTGCCAGCCTTCGGCTGTCGAGGAAAGGGACTTCCCGCCTTAGAGTTAAAAATGCAGGCTGGAGTAACTGCTGCATCCATCAACACAGTGTGCTCTTCATTCCCTGCCCAGACTTTGATTACAGGTCTATAGAGAGTAGAAGGCGTTTGATCTTTTAAGTTATTCAAATATCCGGGGAGACTACCTGCCCGGCTTCTTTCCCCACGATTAGAGTAACCATTGTGGGTTCGTTTAAGAGAAAGGCAATTACAACGGCGAGGACTGTGGCGTGCGAGGTCCTGTGCATGCGCGATGAGTTCTTCCCTGGAAATCCAAAGTTCTGAATAACGTTTCTTCAACGCTTCGATACGTGAGGATACTACTGTCTCGGGCGACAGGATTAATTTCCATGTACAGCTTTTACTCCCGAGTCGGGTTTCAATAAACCTTTCAAATAGAGAAACCCTTTTGTCAGGGATGATATGATAAAAGCTACTCGGGATAGGGGGCAATTTCCAGGGTAATCAGTTTTGTTCATTATCAATTCATTCCCCTCAGGGACGTTTTTCTATGATGTCAATATGATTTCTTCCTTAGGCGGCTGTTTTTGAATTATTGTATCACTTTCAAGAGAATCTTGGTACAGGTTTATATCAGGGCGCATTTAATATTGGGCTTTACCTCTTTATTTTACAGGATAATTATCTATCCATATCTGACATTTTCGACCTTTATAAGTTAACAGGAGCAGTTTGAAATAAGAGAACGGAGTTTGGAATAAGATTTCTCGGAGAATTTGCCGCCCATCAGGGGAGGTTGGGTGTGTACCGAATTCTCATCACAAAAAGAGTTACTCTAAACCGAATTACACGGAACTGATACTATGGCAAATGATTTTAGAAAAGTAGGAAAGACAGGCAAAACCAAAGGTGCAGGCAGAGCTGATAATGCCGGTGGCACAGCCTATGACCGCCTGAATAAAGCACTTAAGCCTTATGAGAAAACCCTTAAGAAAAACCCTGAGGATGCAACCGCCTGGGCAGGTAAAGCCGCAGTGTTTCTAAGGCACAGAATGTACAGGGATTCCCTGAAAGCCTTTGAAAAAGCTCTTGAAATCGAACCTGAGAATCCTGCCTACCTTTACGAAAAAGGTTTCACACTTCTTCAGCTCAACAGGGATGAAGATGCCCTGCAGGCTTTTGACAGGCTGCTTGAAATCAAGCCAAACAGCGACAAGACCTGGAACCTTAAAACCTTAGTCCACTGCAGGCTCGGACAGCACGAAAAAGCCCTTGCAGCCTCTGAAAAAGCCCTTGCAGCCAATCCCAAACTTGCAGGTGCCTGGCACGCAAAAGGCTCTGCCCTCGCTGACCTCGGCAAATACGAAGAAGCCATAACGGCTTATGATACCGCCCTCAAAATAAACCCGAACCTTTCCCGAGCCTGGGAAGGCAAAGGCTTTGCTCTCTACAGCCTGGACAGACATGTGGAAGCCTTAATAGCCTACGATGCCGCCCTCAAAATAAACCCTGACAATGCAAAGACATGGGTCGGAAAAAGCCTTGTCCATCTCAAGCTCGGTAAACATAAAAAAGCGCTTGGGCCCTGCAGTCAGGCCATCTCAATAAAGCCCAATTTTGCGGAAGCCTGGTACTGTAAAGGTATGGCACTCTCCGGCCTGGAAAAAAATGAAGAAGCTTTTGGAGCTCTTGAAAGAGCTCTCAGGATTAATCCGGACTATGCCGAAGCTCGAAAAGCCAGAAATTCCTTGAGCTCAAAACTCGGATTCGACCTGAATGAAGAGGAAGACGAAGAGGAAAGAGAAGAGGGAAGGCCGAAAGTAAGCAGAAGTGTATGGACAAGGAAGGAACCAACAAGCGAGATAATGAAGAAAAGTTGGGGTCAGGGGAGAAAGCAGAGAGGAGAGAGACCTAAAAAAAGTGAATGGACAAGGAAAGAGCCAAAAGAAGAGAAGACTGAGAAAAACATGAGTAAAGGACGGGAGAGAAAAAAGTAATTTTCAATCCGTTCATATTTTGGTTAGATGCTTAACCACCTGCTTAGAGTATATGGTTAATCTGTTCTATAAGGCTGGAAAATATATCCTCTCCTGCAAGGACAAGAATTAGATATTACCGGATTCAATTTTTTTATAATATAGTTTTTATGCCATTGGCCAGGAGAAAGATTTTCCTGCACTCTGTTTAGTGAGATCTATTCTACAGTTAAACCAGAATTATTTTTTTGGAGAAACCAGATTGAATTAGAACCACTAAAAGTAAGAAAATATGAAAGAAAGCACCAGAACAGTGATTTCTGCGCTCGTCTTATTTTTGCACTCGTCTTATTTTTGCACTCGTCTTATTTCTGCGCTCGTCTTTGTTCTCCGGTTTATCTATTTTTATTCACATCGGATTCTTTCAGATGGATTTTTATATTTTGAAGTATCTTCATCCAGAAAATTAGTCCAATTATATAAGTTTGCAAAAATTTTTTGATGACCTTGAAGGTGATCTTACGCTTCAAAATGTGGCTCAAGTGTGTGATATAAATTGCCCGACGGAAAATCCTCTAAGGCACGGTCCGAATGTCCTGTTAAACATTTTTAACGACATGGAGTTCAATAGTCCTCTGTATTACTTTACTCTGCCAGGTTTCACTCTTGTAGCAGTCGGGTTGTATATATACCTTAATGATGTGCAACCCTTTTATCCTGGCGGAAGTTTTAATCTCGAGTCTGCTGTTTTGATGTCGCTGCTGACTTTCATTGGGATTTTTATGGCTTTTACCGGAATACTGCTACATTCGATAGCTGGTTTGATCAGATATAAAGCTAACAATTTCTGAGAATCAACAGTGGAAACGAGACTAAAAAACCCTGAATCAGGTCCACAAGGTAAAATGAAAGGAATAGAGAAATGAAAGGAAAAAATAAACCTTTCTTTTCCAGCGCTCGAGTAGATGTTAATGATTTTGCCATTTTTTCGGGAGGAAAGGGAATATATTTCTGGAAACAAAATTCCTGAAAACAAGTTAGGAGTTAAAAAATATCTTAAATGAAAGACCTGAAAAAAGAATTCAGGAGAAAAAGCCTGAAAGATGTAAATAATGCAACTGAATCATTTTACCGGATCATGTAACTGAATCATTTAATCGCATCATGAAACCAAATTATGTAACAGTGACCTTACTGAATCTCCACCTTGCAATCAAAAACATTATTCCTGCAAAAGCCAGCAGGGCAAAATAGGAAATAAAGATCTCTCCCTGTGTGTAAGTATAACGGATCCCAATTGCAGAAAAATCGCTTCCGATTGCAAAATACCTGATCCCACTGACAAGATGAGTGAGTGGGTTGATTGTGGACAGAGCGCGGAGCACAGGCGGGAAAGAGTCTACAGGATAAAGTGCATTGCTTGTGAAAAAGAAAGGCATGGTAAGCAAGGTTATTACTGCCTGCATCCCTCGGGGCTTTCCATGGTTATTGCGATTGCAGCCGAAAGGAAAAGAAATCCGAGGGAAAACGTGCCTACAAAAACCATGATCCCGGCCAGAGAGTAAAGGATCTGCACCGGAGGGTATCCTTCAAAAAACTGGACCCCGAGCAAGAGCCCGAATATCATGATAACGGATGCCTGAATAAAGGACTTGGTCATGCCGGAAAGCCCTATACCTATTATCACATGAATTCTTGGAATCGGACTTGAAAGGGTTTCACGCATGAGCCCCCAGTTTTTGTCAAAAAGCAGCACTGTTCCTCCGAACAGGCTTGTAAAAAGTGTGGTCATTGCAATAACGCCTGCTCCTATGAAGGTCAGGTAGCCGACAGTCCTGACTCCAGGAAGGACCGGGAGAGTTGCAGTCAACCGATCAAAGTTGTTGGACATCGCAATCCCGAAAAAGGCAAGCCAGAGTGCCGGCTGGACAAGAGACGCAAACAGGAGGGTCCTGAACCTGACAAACCTGAGCATGTCCCGCCAGTAAATGGTAAGAAAACCCGTGTGCATCTTTTAGCGCCTCCGTGCCCACACGATTGCCACCGACCCATTCTCTGCCCCCTCGTCCCTGAACTCCCTGCCGGTGTAGTGGACAAAAACATCATCCATTGAAGGTTTTTTGAGGTTTACAGCCTTAACCCTGATCCCCCCGTTTCGAAGTATATCCATGATCTCAGGCAGCAGATAGGTGCCGTCCTCATTGACCATGACAACAATTCCCTTTGTTTATTTCCTGATACCTTTTACGCTGGAAAGCCCTTTGAGCAAACCTGAAGCAACAGCATTGTCGCTGGTTTCAAGGTAAATAAGGTCTTCACCAAGGGCGTTTTTTAATTTCCAGGGCTTGCCCGTTACAATAATTTTCCCGTGGTCTATGATGCTTATCCTGTCACTGAGCTTGTCAGCTTCGTCCATATAATGGGTTGTCAGGAAAATGGTTGTGCCCTGCCGGTTGATATCCTTCACATATTCCCAGATCCTTATCCTTGTCTGAGGGTCAAGCCCGATTGTAGGCTCGTCCATAAAAAGCACTTGTGGGTGGGTCATAAGCCCCCTCGCAATCTCAAGCCTGCGCTTCATCCCACCGCTGAGGTGCCTTGTAAGAGTATCCCGCTTTCCTTCAAGCTCGACCAGTTTAATCAACTCCTCAATCCTTTCCTGCCTTGCAGCTTTCGGCATGGAATAGAGTCTTCCATGGTACTCCAGAATCTCCCTCACAGTCATATCCCTGTCAAGGGTCAGTTCCTGAAAGACAATTCCTATAGATTCCCTTATCTTTTCAGGGTCGGTTTTCACATCAAACCCTGCAATCCTTACGCTCCCTTTCTGGATTGGCAAAAGGGTCGTCAGAATATTGATTACAGTACTTTTCCCTGCCCCATTTGGCCCTAAAAATGAGAAGTTTGCCTCCGGATCAAAAATTTTTACACTTTCTCTCTTCTTTGCAAGGCCACCAGATAAGCTGGCGGAGGCGCTTATATTTATATGTGAATTCAAAAGAGGTTCCCGAGGTTAAGGGAAACAGTCTTCGGAGAAGGAAGACATTTCTGAACTCAATTTATATAGTGACGGTATGAATTCTCCTGTTACTTTTTGAGTTGCAGGTGAGACAAGTTCAGCCCTGTAAGGAGTAGAATAGAAAAACAAGAAATTCAGCCGGATATTCCGAATAATATCAACCGCATAATCGGGAACCACCAACATTTTGGCAAATCGTTCTTTTCATAAGCCTGGCTAAAGAAAGGCAGCAAAAATTAATTGCTCCGGAGGACAAAGAGAAATCAAACAGATCAGCAGAATAATTTGTACATGATGGATGAGCCGGATTATCTGTTGTTCAATTTGCAGAACTTCAGGTATGCTGCCAGGGAATAAAAAAATGGAATCTTTAGAGTTAGCGTAAACCATCTGTTGAGTTCTTGTAAGCTTCTATGACATCCTGGACTGACTCAAAGATATGGTCCCTACCAATCATTTTGGTTATGCCGTCCCTATCCAGCTCATTAATTACAGGCCGCACCACTTCACTTAATACAAGAGTAACACCCAGTTTTTGCAGCTGAATGCATACATTTTTTAACGCCTCTATAGCGGTGAAATCTATATCTCCAATGTTCGTTGCAGAAATGCAAAACCACTTAAGTGAGCCATCTTTTTTGGCAAGTTCAATTATTTCTTTTGTGAAACGGTTTTCGTTAGCAAAGTAGAGATTTGAACCAAAACGATAGATCAACAGGCCTTCAACAGCTTGCTGTCCTTTTTCAAGTGGAACTGCCCTCATGGCTCCTCCGGGTTTTGGAACAAGCAGCAGGTTAAGAGGTCTGTAACTGTGGCGCAGGTGAGCAATGATCGAGAGTAAAATAGCTATCACTATTCCCTGCTCGACGCCTATAACTACGACCGTCATAGCTGTTATCAGGGCGACATTGAATTCGACAGGGCGCTGTCTGTGAAGAGCGGTCATCCCTTCAGTATCGATAAGTCGCAGGCCAATTAGGAATACCACCGATGAAAGTACGGCTGTGGGCAAATAGGCAAATGGCCTTGTAAAGAACATAAGAACTATCAGGACTATGAAGACTGTTGTGAGCTGAGTCAGCTGGGTACGCCCTCCGGCACTTCTGACCATCTCGGTCTTGGTCGGGCTGCCGTTGACCACGAAAGTGCCTGATATCCCTGCTGCTGCATTAGCGAGGCTCAATCCGATGAGATCTGAATTCTCATTGAATGTGTCGGAAAACTTCATAGCATAAGCCCGGGACGTTGCAGCACTCTGGGCAAGGATGATAATAAAACAGGCTACTGAGATGTTAAGGAGTTTTGGGATATCAGAAAGTGGGACTTGAGGAAAAGATAGATGAGGCAAACCTCCGGGTACTGTATCAAGGATGTTAATCCCGTAAAAAGAAAAATCGAACATCCAGCTTGCAGTAATTGCCCCGATGATTGCTATTAGTGCACCTGGAACTTTGCTTCCAATCCTTTCGCTAAGAATAATAATCCCGATTACGGATAACGAGACTATGAGTGTGGGAATATTTGTAAGAGACAGGTCTCTCAATAAAGACGCAAGCTGCATAAATGTTCCAGATGACCCTGTGGATATCCCAAACATCCCACCAAGCTGTGAGATCGAGATACTGATGCCAACACCGGTAAGAAATCCTATCAGGACCGGGTGAGAAAGGAAATCAGCTAGAAAACCGAGTTGTAGCAAGCCTGCAAGAAGAAGAAAGATTGCTACAAGTAGAGCGATCATGCCTGCATATGCAATATATTGAGGAGATTCTGGCACTGCTATTGTTATCAGTCCACTCGCTATAATCGCCGCAGTTGCAGAGTCAGCTCCGACTACAAGATGTCGGGATGACCCGAAAATGGCAAAGGCTAGCATTGGAAGCAGGATTGTGTAGATCCCGGTAACTAAGGGCATACCTGCAATCTTAGTGTACCCCATAACCTCAGGAATAGCAAATGCTGCGAATGCGATCCCTGCAGTGATTTCCAGGGGTATTTGTTTAGGGTTGGAGGGTAATGCTCCCTGGAAGAGGGGGAAGTGAAGGAACCTTTTAGGATTTTGTGCAGGTGCCATATTCGCTTTAATCTCCTAATAAAAAATATTTATGGATTTGAATTCATGTTTCAATCATAATTCATCTATTGGCTTTTAATCAGTATACGTTTTCGAGTTAAAGTTATATTTATAAGGATCAATAAATTAGATTGGTTTTGTATCGTAATTAAATGAAGCAGAATAGAAAAGGGGAGCAAAATGATAGAGATTATACCGGATTTGCCGGAAAACGTCGTTGCAGCTATTGCAAGTGGTAAGGTAACTAGAGAAGATTATGAAAAGGTATTGATTCCTGCAATCGAGGACAAAATACGAAAGTACGGGAAGATTCGTATGCTCTATCAATTGGGCCAGAATTTCACAGGTTTTACCCATGATGCCATGTGGGACGATGCCAAGGTTGGAATATGGCACCTCACTGCATTTGAAAAGATCGCAGTTATCTCAGACGTGGACTGGATAATTGATGCAGTTAAAATATTTAAGTTTGTTATTCCATGTCCGGTGAAAACCTTTAGAAATGAAGAGTTTCCTGAAGCAAAGATCTGGATCAGTGAATGAAAACAGGAAAAATAAAGTAATGAAAAAAAATATGAAAGCTTCTCTTACGACTCCAGAGTTTCTCTGTTTGTAGTCATCTTCATAGAGAAGCTCGTAATTTCCACTTCACTGCGGTGGGATTAACACCTTATCTATTTGATGAATTACCCCATTGCTGGTCAGGATGTCCGCTTCTGTTATGTTTGCGCCTCCAACCTGAATGCCATTGGCTGTCACATTGACAGCGAGTTCTCTTCCTTCAAGTGTCTTGATACTTGTCATGTTTTCAATATCATTTTTCATCAGTATTTTCCCAGCAACAACATGGTAGGTTAAGACTTTATTCAGTTCCTGGGTATTGTTCTCAAGCGCAGGAACCGCATTTACAGGAAGTTGGTCAAAAGCTTCATCAGTTGGAGCAAAAACAGTATAAATTCCATCCTCAGCCAGAGTCATCTCAAGCCCCGCAACGTTGATAAGCTCAACCAGAGTTGCGAAGTTTCTGTCAGCTAACGTTTGCACAATGTTCCTATCACTTTTTTCCACGACATTTAAAATTTCTTGTGGAACACCTTCAGCTTCTTTTGTTAAATTCTCGCTTTCATTTACCACTTTTTTAGTTTCGTTCTCTGGTGCCTTTTGAGAACAGCCGGAAGCGAATAACACTAATGAAATAAGCATCATTGCAATAAGCACAGAACCGAAAAGTTTTATTTTCCCGATAATCTCATCCCCCTTGATAATTTCATCCCCCTTTGATCCCATCCCTCTCTTTATTTATAGAGGTTCATTTTAAGTTTTCTTTGTTAGGTTTTCACCTATATTTTCAGCTTTTTTTGTTAAGTTCTCGCTTTCATTTACCACTTTTTTAGTTTCATTCTCTGGTGCTTTTTGAGAACAACCGGAGGCAAATAATATTAGTGTGACAAGCATCACTATAATAAGCACAGAACCGAAAAATTTTATTTTCCCGATAACTTCATCCCCCTTTCATTCATACATACATTTGGTAATATATCCCCTATGAATAATATAGATGGGCCTTTATATAATTTTTCTCTCACACGTTGCTACTTCTCCTCCAAACCCTCTTCAAAAATGGAATTAAAAAAGTAAAATTTTGTCTGAACCGGTCTGAATTTTTGAATTCATCGATGCTTTCAATTATTATTAATCTTTGAGCATCGGAACATCAGATGCTATTTCTTTAAAAGAGATATACTCCCTTAAATCAGATTTCAGAATCCTCTTGATCTCTACCCAGTTGCTGTCTCTGGTTTCCGTAAACACATACCCGAAGAGCCCGTATTTCTCATGGTCAGTTTTCCTGAGTTCAAGAGGCTTTTCAAAGTCTGAAAGCAGTTTTTCGTAATCGAAGGTTTGTACCGCTTTTGAATTAATTTCTGCAGGCTTATTCAATATCACAAGGCAGAAACTCTTCCCTTCCTTTCCTGCAAGAACCTTATTCCAGTTCGGTTCAAGCTGCTCAAAGAAATACCTGTAGGTGTTAATTCCATAGGCAAAATGTGCAATATCCGTTGTGCACCAGCCCGCAAAGCGGATCGGATTCAGTTCTATTATCTGGATTCTCCTGTCTTTTCCTACTCTCAGTTCCATATGGAGAGGGAAATTCCTGAGCCCAGCAAGCTTTCCTATTTCTTTTAAAAGATCTTCAACAGTTTCCCTGTAATTTTCTATAATAGCTTTCGAAGTAAAGTATACCCTATCACTTACATCGTTTTCCGAGGAAAAGATATGCTTCAAGATATCGAGGACTACAGGCTTTCCCGCGCGGTTGAAGTAAGCGTCAACCGCAAATTCTTCTCCTTTAATATTTTCTTCGATAATGAAGTTCCCGGTATCAAGCACCTGAACCGGATAGCGTCCTTTAACTTCCTCGACTTCGGCTTTTATACGCCAGAGGACTGGTTCCCATTCTTCGTCGGTCGAAACCTTGTACACTCCGAGGCTGAAAAAACCTACATCAGGCTTTATGATGAAAGGTTTTTTAATCTCCTCAACCCGAATTTCGTCCAGCTTTTCAAACTCAACACCCTGGAAATAAAAGTCAGGGTATATTCTTTCCAGCAGTTTTCTGAATTTGATTTTGCTCTTGAAAAGCTCTATTTTCTCAGGTAGCTCTGTAAAACCCAAATTTTCCGATATCCAACCAATAGAATTTTCGGAATTGGAATAAAGGGCGTATTCGCCCTCTTCTTTTATTAATTCGATAAACTCGGCTTCTTCAAGAAGCTTCAGCCTTTTTTCCACATCAATTCCAGCTGCCATTTCATTTTTTAGAACAGGAATCTGCATTTCTGCAGCAGTATCTTTCAAAAATTCAGATACGTAGGGGTGATCGAGTATTAACATTTTTCTAACCTTTTTTATGATTGTTGAACCTGGAAACATGAACCCGGAGAAATCTGAACCCGAAGAAATCTGAACCCGAAGAAATCTGAACCCGGATAATAAAAGAGGTTAGTAATATTTATTTTGGCGCTATTAGAAATCTCTTCATCTCTTTGTATCAGGATGTGTTGCGGGAAATTAGTTTTAAGAGAATGTTTTTGTCATTGGAGTCTATCCAGCCAGTAATATAAAGGACTACAGCAAAAACAGGGACAGAGGCAGCACTGAGGATGAGGATATCCGTATATGGACTTAACAGGGGAACGAGCAGAGATATCATGCCTGCGCCTATAAGGGAGAAACGGCTACTTTGAGCGAATTTTCATGTAAAAGATTTTTACGAATCCAGAAAAGCCCGAACATAATAGACCCTAATACTGAAAGTACGGTGGCGACAGCAGCACCTACATAGCTATTTGAAGGAATCAGGACCAGGTTTAAAAATACGTTCAAGAATGCTGCTAAGATGGCTGTTTTTGAGATTATCTGCTGGTTTCCGCTTGAAACGCGTGTCGAACTGATAAGAACACTTTGGAACGTGATGGCTGTTGCCCAGATAAGGATCTGCAACGCAATTACTGATTTCCGATATTCAGGGCTGTAGAAGGTCAGAATGATTTTCTCTGAAGCAAAGGTTACCAGGACTGCAATCAGCAGACCTGCTGCAAACAGGCACTTAAAATATTTAGACATTAAAGGAAACGTGAATGTTGTAAACACTTCCGGGAGGAAGACAAGCGCGTCCGTGGACGGTAGGCTGCAGAATAAAAAAAGCACGAACCGAAAAGAAAGACAATGCTCATTAATTCCAGAAGGACAGCTTCATCGAAACCAGGCAATAAGTGGAATACATTGGTTATAATTGCGCTCCAGGCATGAAGATAACAGACATCAATGTAATCGCAACTTTTAGGAGCTTCTATTGGTTCGATCCCTTTTATATACAAAACGAGATGCTTTTCAAAATGCTGATTGATAGTCTTTCCTATCAAAGCCCTACCCGCAAAGGAATTCCTCAAGGGCGTTAAAGATTCCAGCTTTGAGTATTCTGAATATATCAACCGGTTTATCCGGAACCATCAAAAATCAACCGATTTATCCGGAACCATCAAAAATCAAACGATTTATCCGGAACCATCAAAAAATAAGTAAAGGGAAAAAAGGCTGAGAAATTAAGGTTCATCATCCATTTTCCAGTTTATTCAGTTCCTGAATTCTTAATTCCACAACGTACATGGCATCTTCAAAGAGCTGCCTGTTGATTTCGATCCCGAAATATTTCTTGAGTTTTTCTTCAGGAGGCATTGTCGAACCTGCAGAGAGGTAGGAGATGTAGTTTTTGTTAAAGGTTTCCGGCCCTTCCCTGTACTGCTTGAAGAGGGCGAGAGTTATTGCCTTTGATATCGCATAGTTGAAAGTATAGTAGTTATTTGTCAGGTAGATGTGGTTAATGTAGGTCCATTCCGCAGAATCTTCAGCGTAATATTCTACTGAGTCACTCCTGTATTCTTTAGAGAGAGCTGTCCAGAGGGCATTGAGTTCTGCTCCATTGACAATTCCGTTTTCATTGCTTTTTTCAGCACAGAGCTGGTGGGCCTTATATTCGAATTCTGTGATCATTGGCTGGCGGGTAAAGTAGTTCTGGTATTCCCCTATATGCTGGGCAAGCACGGCAACTGCGGTTTCCTTATCCAAGTTTTCGACCACATAATCAACAAAGAGTTCTTCGTTGAAAGTGGATGGGACCTCCATTTCATATATCTGGCCTGTGCAGTAGAGATAATCCACGGAATTACCCATCAGATAGAAATTAATTCCGTGCCCGAGCTCATGAGTAAGAGTCTTCTGGTCACTGATAATGCCGTTGTAGTTCATAAAAATCAGAGCCGGAGCCTTCAGAGCAAAGAGCCCGTAACAGTAACCTCCGGGCTGTTTTCCGTTTTCAGGTGCAGGATATACGTCTATGAAATTTCCGGTTACTGTTTTTAAGAAAATTTCGTTGAAGCGGGGGTCCATCCCGGCATAGGATTTCTGGATCTCCTGTACAGCATCTATGTAAGTATAACTTTTAGCAGGTTGACCTTGACCTGTCAACTGTAGCATAAGGTCATACGGCCTGAGGGTCTCAAACCCTAGCTTTTTCTTCCTGAACTCATTATAAGCTTCAAATACGGCTTTTCTCTCCTTAAAAACCGTATTCATATCCTCAACCTGATTTTTTGTGAGATAAAGGTTGTACAGACTGGATTCGTAAGAGTCCGGGTAGTTTAGTTGGCCTGCAGCAAGGTCATCAAGTCGGGCTTTTTCCGAATAGAGAGAAGCCATTGAATCGGACTCATTTATCAGATGGTAAAACCTTTGATCATAACATCTTTTCCTGTTTTCCCGATTCTGGTCTGTTGAAAGCAGGATATTGTAAGACTGGGAATTTACTAAAAACTCTTCCCCGTTCTCAAGAGTTATACTTCCTGCCATGGTAACTTTATTGGTGATTTTTGAAAGAGCATCAGTCTCCAGTTTCATGCGCTGATTTTCGAGCTCTGCAAGATAGACAGCCTGAGCTTCATCCGCTGGCCTGTGCTCTGCAAACCTCATATAGGTCGCTTCAAGATAAGCTCTGTATACCTCAAGTTTGGGTTCTTCGGAAAAGAGCCGATCCCAATCCCCCTTATTGAGTGAGGTCAGTTTCACGGTTGCAAAGGCGTTAACCTTTTTATATTCGGTAATCAGATCCTGAGTATCCGATAGAAGAGAAATGAAGAACTTATCATTCACATTCTTGGTGAGCTGAGTGTATGCATAGGTGTAGAGAATATCAATAGATCTTGAAAACTCTTTTTCAGCTTCCAGGTATCTGAGTAAAGCAGTCCCGGACAGGTTTTCAAATTCAGGACGATAAGTTTCGTTTATTTGTTCCGAACTCTTTTTTAATGCCCCGAGCTTTTCTAAGGCATCTTCCCTACTACTGAAAAGATAAGAATTGTTCCATTCTGTGGTAACTTCATCAAGGTTAAGCTCTTTAAACATGTGACTCTCTCCTGTGCTTATGGAAGACTTCTCTGCTTTTCCGGAAGTCCCACACCCTGAAAAGACTGTAAAAACCAATTAATACTCCGGGATAACTGAACCGCTTAATTAACTTTTGTCCCATAAAACCGCTACCCTCCGGTTACTATTAGCCTACTACTATTAGCCTATTACTGAAAACACATACATCTGACTGCGAATATATCGAGACTAATGAATATGAACCTGCTGTTTAAAAAATATTCTCATAAAATCCGTTTAAGAGCCCGGTTAAGAGATATCTGGATGGTATAAAATAAGTGTATAGTAAAGTAAGTTACTCTATAATACACTAAACAAAGCTTTAAGTACGAATTAGTATATAATAAAGTAAGTTACTCAACAGTATACTAATCAAGAGATAACCCTGAAAAGGCAGTAAAATATGTTCATAAACCGCAAGCAAGAACTTGAAATCCTGAAAAATACCCTCCAGAGCCCGCGTGCAGAGTTCTTTGTCCTTTACGGCAGGCGCAGGGTTGGGAAAACCGAGCTTATGAAGCAGATCTTAAAAGAAAGAGCTGATGCAATCTACTTTGTGGGAAGGCTTGAAGCACCTTATGATATGCTCGATAGACTTTCCTCAATCACTGCCAAAAAGCTAAGAGACGAGAGGCTTGCACGTTTTCCTTTCAGAAGCGTGGACGAAGCTTTCCACTATTTTTCGGAGAAACAGGAACTTGTACTTATCCTCGATGAATTCCCTTATATGGCCAGTACGGAAAGCTCCATATCTTCAGTTTTGCAGGACTACTGGGATCATAAAATCAAAAGCACAAAGAGCAAGATCTTTGTCTGCGGCTCTTCGATTGCAATGATGGAGAAACAGTTTTTCAACTACTCTTCTCCCCTCTACGGCAGGCGAACAAAACAACTCAACCTGCTACCCTTGAAATTCCTGAGCCTGAAGGACTTCTTTCCAGGCTCTGGCCTGAAAGACCTGATTGAAATTTACGCTGTGTTCGGCGGCACACCTGCTTACCTGCTTGAATATGAAGGTAATATTTTCGAAACCATAAAAATCAGGATTTTGCAAAAGGAAGAGTTTCTTTACAAAGACGCTGAATTCATCCTCAGGGAAGAACTCAGGGAACCCAGGTATTATTTTTCGATCATTCGCTCAATTGCCTTTGGGAACGCCACTTCCGGAAAAATCATAAACGACACAGGCCTTTCAAAAGGCGTGGTCGGCAAATACCTTCAGGTGCTTCAGGACCTGGACATCATCGAAAGGATCATCCCTGTAACCGAGAGCATAAAGTCCAGAAGTGGAATCTACAAAATAAAGGACAACTACTTCAGGTTCTACTTCAGGTTTGTTTTCCCAAACCTCGAACATGTCGAACTCGGAGAACAGGATTTTGTCCTGGACAAAATCAAAAGCGAATTTCCTCGATATCTCGGCCCCGCATTTGAAACCATCATGTTTGAAATCCTGAGGGAACACAGAAACCTGCTTCCAATGGAGTTCGAAAAAATGGGAAGCTGGTGGAAAGCCGGAGAAGAAATAGACCTTGTGGCAGTAAATGAAAAAGCAGATGAAATTCTTTTTGGGGAGGTAAAGTACACCACCAGAAAAATGGGTTTTAAGGTCTTAAACGATCTGAAAAAGAAATCTAAAAAAGTTAAATGGGGATCTGAAAACAGGAAAGAGCACTATCTACTGGTCAGTTTAAGCGGGTTTGATGAAGATTTGATTGAACTGGCTACTGCTGAAAAAATTACTTTGATTGATGGAAATCAGCTTGAAAAAGTTGTTTTTCAGTGAAAAAAGAAACATATGCCAGTTATGTGAACTACCCATAATTTAAATGACGGGCTTCCTGCTTCACGGCTCTCTGTTGAAAATTTTCATTTCCTCTAATTGAATCCTCAGCACTGAACTTCAAAAAG
The DNA here is from genome assembly GCF_000969965.1 of Methanosarcina sp. WWM596. Lineage (GTDB taxonomy): Archaea > Halobacteriota > Methanosarcinia > Methanosarcinales > Methanosarcinaceae > Methanosarcina. The sequence goes on along the minus strand of NZ_CP009503.1, from coordinate 1,812,489 downwards.
GATGAATTCATTAATTAGTGAGCTATTTTGAGAATAAAACGACAGGAAAAAGGTTTATTCTCGTTTTCAAAGGAATTGGAATTGATTGATACCTCTTTTTCAGAGTGCTTTTTATCAGTATTTATCAAAATCTATCAAAATCTATCAAAATTTATCAAAATCTATCAAAATCTATCAAAATCTATCAAAATCTATCAAAAAGTCATCAAACAAATCTTAAAATTTTGTTAGTATTTTCGTACCATTTCTTCCTGCCATTCAGTTTCCGGCCACCCTCCAAAGCCTCTATGCATATTTATTTCATCAAGATAATTCAGTACCTCTTTCGCCGAAAAACCAAGATCCTTTAGTACGCATCCGAGAACTGTGCCTGTCCTGCCTATGCCTCCCATGCAATGGACAACAATCCCTTCTCCTTCATCCATCTTTGCATTTATAGCAGCAGCAGCCTGCCTGATAAGCCGCTCCTCTCTTTCAGGGTCCTCCGGTCCATAACCAAAATAAAGGTCTTCTAATTCTGCAGAGAACAGCACTTTGAGAGGATAGGGGTCGTAATTAACCTCGGAACTGCTAAGACAGACTACGTTTGAAAAACCGGCTTCACCAATTTTCTCCCAGGGGGTAGACTCCCGTGGACGAGACATGCCAGCAAGAAGAACAGGCTCTTTAAGTACGACATAGAAATTCAGTGGGATTCGGACACCTTCTATTGAAGGCATCTCTCTTGGACTCAACAAAGAGGGCATCATGCTAAGAGTATGGGAAGCAGGAGATATAAATTCATCAATTGATTTGTGGGAGCTGGAAGGTTGAAGAATAAATTCTAAGGTAAAATAATTCTGCAAAATAAGAGCACAAATACAGCCTGAAGTGACCTTTTCCGGCTTAAAAATTAGATTATGTTGAAAAAAAGAAGGCTGGAAAAGAGTTTATTTTCATTTTCAAGAGGGGGGATTGAGATTTTCAAGTTTTTTTATAAGAGTTATCTCTCCAGTAGTGAAGTCAAAATTTAATTATTTCCGATCTATAACAAGAAACTTTCTTCGGCCTAGTTTTGCTGAAGCTAACACTTGAATGGATTTGTGAACGAGACTAAGTCAGCAATAATCAGCTTCTTTTTTAGTTCACATGAATTTTAACCAACGTGTAACCGAGCGGGCGGCCCATCAGCATACCCCATCCTTTGGTTGGGGTGGCCACCCGCAATTTGATTTTGGAAGCTCAACAGGTTAAAGGTCGCAAGAAGCAACGTCTTCCAGACATTATCAATAGGTCTTTTGTCTTCCTCAACAAAATATTCCATCGCCACATCTTCATGGCCCATCCGTCTCAGAACAATTCGGACCTTTTCACGGCATTCTTCCAGATCCTTAAACGTAGAAGATACAAATATACGGGCCATTTTATAAACTCCCCATCACCACAAACTATATAATTAGGTAATGCCTAACTAACTGCACTGATCAAGATATGACTGAGAAAAAAGAGCATTTGTTTATAGTCTTTGAAAACCTGGCCAAAATCAAAAGCGAGTGCTCTTGTGAGATATTCTCTGAATGCGGGTTATCGGATATCACTGTAAAACAAATTGGATATCTGAGAGTCATAGATGAACATGGGGAAGTGACATTTAGCAAGCTTGCTAAAATCACCAGAAACTCAAAGCCAACCATCACAGAGATGGTCAACAAATTCTTAAAAATGGAATGCGTGTACAAAGAAAAGTCCTCGGATGACGGAAGAATTTTTTACATTCGCCTGACTGAAAAAGGACGGAGAATAGCTCGTGCCGAAGAAAACGCTTTGTTGAAAGTCATTGAAAAAATGGCAGATTCTCTGGACGAGAAAGAAATTGACACGCTTATCAACCTTCTGGAAAAGGTATGGTAATTTTTTTGGCCGGTAAAAAAGTTAGGTAAATTCAAACTAAATAATTGAAATAACCGAAACAACTGAGAAAACAACTTTATAAAAATGAGACGATTGACAATGTATCCAGAACAAACCGATGATTACAGAGAGAGCATAGTAATGCCGCTTTTTGAGGTAGTGGTCTACCCGAAAAGCCGGGCAAAATTCCTTGCTGATAAAGTCACCGGAGAAATACTCTTAAATGACATGAAAAACGCCGAATCTGTATATGCCATCGGGCTGACAGTAAAGAGTGGTACAAAACCTTCAGACCTGTCAGAAGATAATCTGTATAAAACAGGAAACCTGCTTAAAATCACATACGTACAGCCTGCTGATGAGGGATATCTGGTTATTGCCAAGGCTGTCCAGAAGGTAGAGGCAGAATCTGTTTGCCAGAAGAACGGCCTGTTCTATGCCACATATGAGCCTGTCATGGACCTTCAGGATCTTGATGAAGATGTTCAGGCAGAAATGATAGAAAATGTAAAAACAATAATTAATGAGATAAGCAGCCGTTTTCAGGGTTCTGAGAAGTTTACCCGGCCAATAGAAAAGATGGGTTCCATTGACCAGATAATGGGACATGTCATGCCATTCATGCCGATAGATCTTGCAGAGAAACAGGCCCTTCTGGAAACTGTTTCTGTCAGGGAACGGTATCTGACGTTTCTTGATATTCTGATTAAGCACAAAGAGAATATCAATTTCCAGATGGAAATAGCAAAAAAAGTTACAGACAAGATCAGCAAATCACATAGAGAAGCGATGCTCCGGGAGCAGCTGAAGGTAATCCAGGAAGAACTCAACGAAAATGAAGATTCCATTTCAGGAGAAGGAGGATACCGGGAAAGAATCGAGAATTCGAAGATGCCTGATGAGGTCAGAAAGAAAGCGCTCTCAGAGCTAAAGAAACTCGAAACCGGAGGCAGCCATAATCCTGAAAGCCCTGTTATCCGAAACTATCTGGACCTCATGCTTGACCTTCCCTGGGTAACGGAAGAGAAAAAGAACATCGATATTGCCGAAGCCCGCCGTGTGCTTGAGAACAACCATAACGGGCTTGAAAAAGTCAAGGAACGAATAATCCAGCACCTGGCAGTAATGAAATTAAAAAAGGAGAAACAGGGCTCGATCCTGCTCTTCCTGGGACCTCCCGGCACCGGCAAAACGAGCCTTGGAAAAAGCATTGCAGATGCCCTTGGCAGGGAATACGTCCGTGTCAGCCTTGGAGGTGTCAAAGATGAATCCGAGATAAGGGGGCACCGCCGGACATATGTAGGGGCTCTGCCCGGAAGGATTATACAGGGCATGAAAAAAGCAGGTACTAAAAACCCGGTCTTTATCCTCGATGAAGTAGATAAGCTTTCAACTTCCTACGCAGGAGATCCTTCAAGTGCCCTTCTGGAAGTCCTCGACCCCGAACAGAACAGCAGCTTCTCAGACCACTACCTTGAAGTTCCATATGACCTGTCCGAGGTGCTGTTCATTGCCACTGCTAACTCCCTGGCAACAATCCCGGCGCCGCTTCTCGACAGAATGGAGCTAATAGAGATTTCGAGCTACACGAAAAACGAGAAGTTTGCAATTGCAAAAGACCACCTGCTCCCCAGTACCCTGGAAGAACACGGTCTTGATACGGATAAACTCAAAATTGAAGATGAAACCCTGAAAGTGATCATCGAAAAATACACCCGAGAAGCAGGAGTCAGGCAGCTCCAAAAACAGCTTGCAAAGACTGCAAGGTTTGTTTCTGAGAAGATTGTTTCAGGCAAGGCTGACCTGCCTTACGTGGTAAAACCGGAGATGCTAAAGGAGATCATCGGAAAAGAGATGGTCAGGCAGGAAGAAGCCAGAAAAGAAAATGTTCCCGGCGTGGTCACCGGACTTGCCTGGACCCCTGTAGGAGGAGATATCCTCTTCATCGAAGGCACTTTCATGCCAGGAAAAGGAAAACTTACACTTACCGGCCAGCTCGGGGATGTGATGAAAGAATCTGCGCAGATCTCTTTGAGCCTTGTGAGGTCCAGGCTTTCAAACACTGCAAATAGCTTTAACTTCACTTCAAGCGATATTCATATCCACGTACCTTCAGGTGCAACTCCAAAAGATGGCCCATCCGCAGGTGTGACCCTCTTTACTGCCCTCACATCCCTGATAACCGGCAAAGCAGTTGACCCAAAAATTGCCATGACAGGGGAAATCACGTTGAGTGGTGCAGTAATGCCTGTGGGCGGCATAAAGGAGAAAATCCTGGCAGCCCACAGGGCAGGCATAAAGAAAGTAATCCTGCCAAAAGAAAACGAGAGAGACCTTGAGGACGTGCCCGAAGACGTCAGAAACGAACTTAAATTCGTACCGGTAGAGACCATTGAGGAAGTCTTGAAAGAGGCACTTGACATGGATCTTCACGGGCCGATGCTGTCGTTTGCAGAAAATGGGTTTACGACTACGCAGAATGTTTAAAGATTGAAAGGTGCAGAAATAAGTACTGGATGGGGTTTCAGGCCTGCCAGAGCCATGAAATACCTCATTCCTCCATCTGTATCCCCCACCTCAACTTGAGTTAAAAAACTCCTAAAATCAAACTCAAGTCTTATCGTGGAGAGATCTGTTTGTAACAATTCACGTTTTAGAAGATTTCCAATTTAGATTTCCAATTTCCGAAAAATGAAGCAAGGAAATTGCTCAATCTAGATTTCCAATTTCCGAAAAATGAAGCAAGGAAATTGCTCAATCCTCAGCCAGCTTCACCAAATCCGTGAAGAGCTGTGAAAAAATTCAAAGCTGTCCACCACTTCAGGAGAAAGCCCCAGTCCTTTAAATATCTCCCTGAAAACCTTCCGGTATTCCTCTTCAGGTATTTCGTCCCCACTGCTTCCTGGGGGCATTAAGATTTCGAGCCTTACTTTTCCCTGGGCATCGAGTTCAACTATATACTTGTTCTCATTATCATAAGTCACTACCTTCGCCTTCGGAACGAAGTACTTTACGGAACCCAGCCGCTTCCCGTCCTTTAAAAAGACTTCTGTGGGGTATGCATTAATACCCAAACTGGATTCGTAACTGGAATCATCTCTGTTTTCTATAAGATTAGCATATACAGCCGGGAAATCAGGAGATTCGTTCACCTGTATTTTAGCATCCCAGGTCTGGTTTTGTGCAGCTTTTTTCAGAGCTTCAAGATACTTTTCCGAAGCTTTTTCATCCAGGCCGAAGAGAAGGCCAAATTTTTCAAGCATCCAGACATCCTGCGGAAATTCTGATAGCTGTAAGGGAGAATCAGGGTCGGTGTGGTTGAGGTTCGAGAGGGCTACACAGGTTTCAGTCACGGCTTTTTGTCCTTCTTCCAGTCCGTTTTTCGGTATTTCTTCGCAGATGAAGACCATAAGCTCGGAGTTCTCGTCATAGTTAAGCCTGATGTTCTCCACAAGAGCGGCACCTCCGAACCTTTCCCGGACCTCCGGGACATCCCCGGGCTCAAAACCCGAAAAATTTCCGGGCCAGGGCCAGGAACCTTCCACTTCATAGCCTGCGTTCTCAGCTTTCGTAAGTACGGAACTGTAATCAAAAGGCCCGATGTCAACTTCCTCGGAATAGTACCAGGAACTGTCAACAAAACCCATCAATAAAAAAGGGCTGAAGAAATAAAATACAAGAAGGACGGGAATGACCAATAATAGTATCATTATAGCTTTTTGCTTATTCATGAAACCCTCAACTCCAGGAAAAAAAAATCAATAAACAGGAGAAGCTGTTAGTATTCCGAATTATATTTCTAATCTTAAAAAGCTCAGAGCTGATAACTCAGAGCTTTTAATAACATCAGATTAGAGACATTAACATAGTAAATAAATAATTTGTATTTGGGGCTTATTTGAAAAATTAAATATTACCAGAGAAAAAAAATGGCGGTTATGCAGTCTCCCTATCAAAAGATGACTTCAAAGAAGGCAGCCTGCCTGCCCCCAGGAGCCTGATCCGTACAAATAAAATATTCACTGCCGACATATATATTATTTTTTACCAGAGTGGTTCATTAAAACCAGATAAGGTCAGGGAAGTTGAGAAAAAGCTTGCTGAAATATTTACAAAATAACTTCTTCCTCGGGTCACTTCTCCTTTTCCTTTATCTCTTCATTTCATATTTCATAAAACAAAATACTTTTCTTTATTTTCCAGAAGTCCTCTTTGTGCAATGGATTCAGAAAACCCTATTATATCGGGGAAAATAAGCCATTCGTGCAAGCTCCCGCTTTCTTCAAAGAATCGTAGAAACTACCTTATTACTGAGTATTTAAGACGATTCTTGAAAGAAATATTTATATAATATAAGTAGGAAATAGGATTCTGATTTCCGTTGATTAAGAATTGTATATTGGAATAAGCGTTCGACAAAAAATACTGCAACAACGGAGGCTTGAAGTTGTACTTAAAATGAAAGTCGAGTTGAGCACGCAAAAAATTAAGGCTTTGTCATCTCTGGCAAAGCAAAGAACTTGATTCATTTTTCTTGTCAGGGAGGTACATAATGTTAACTGTTGAAACAAGCGGTATCAAAGGGATAACGAGCTTTACCACATATGATGGTGGCGAACTGAATGAGTGTAAGCTTAAAGATTACAATTTGATTAGCACAAAATATGGGGATTTTGTTCCACAGTACGGAAATCCCGGAGTTAGAACAAAGCAATTAAAAGTTTTGTCTTTTCATAAAAACGGGGAAATTAAAAGCATTTCTTTAGAGCAACAAACTGAAGTAAGCACATCAATAGGAATATTTCCGGCTGAACTGGTCACTTTCTTTGAAGATGGCTCGATCAATAGTTTGTTCCCATTAAACGGGCAAATCAGCGGTTTCTGGTCGGAAGAAGAAGAAGGTGCACTGGCACAGAAATATGATTTTTCCTTTCCGTTTGGTAACTTTAGTGCAAAGATAATCGGTTTGCGATTTTATCCTGACGGAAAAGTCAGAAGCCTGATCCTGTGGCCAACCGAAAGAATCACAATTGACACCCCGGCAGGAAAAATACCAGTCCGAACAGGATTTAAGCTTTTTGAAGATGACAGCATAGAATCCGTAGAACCGGCAGTTCCGGTCCCTGTTGAAACTCCTATTGGTTTGATCAATGCATATGATGCGAATGCACTGGGTATAGATGCGGATAAAAACTCCCTGAGCTTTGGCATAAACGGCAGATTAACTTCTCTTGCTACCTTTGACATCATTATGGCCAGAAAAAGCAATGGAGAAAAGAAAGTCATTTTCCCAAAGCTAAAACCGGGTCTGATGGAAGAATATGAAAGGGTGCCGATTAAATTGCTCTTTGGCGATGATACCGTAACCATTGATGACGGTATGAAAGTAACCAACTACAGGATATCTGAATCTATGTTCAAAATAACAGGCGGCGACTATAAGGAAGCAACAACCTGCGGCGATTGTTCCAAATGTAAGGGTTGTATGTAACCCGATTATAACTTCATTTGCAACACATAATATCTGTAAATAGATTTATTGTGGAAAATTTTTGCACGGCTGCCCGTGAAAAAATCAAGCAGCACCTCCAATGCCTCTCCTCTGCAAAACAACCCATGCTCCCAGAACCAGAGCTCCGGAACCGAGAGCAATGGTTCCAAGTACAGGGATCTTATCCGCCCATTCAAGGGAAATAAACCACATGCCAACAGCCCCAAGCGTAAAATAGCTAAAGATCAGCAGCGAAGAAGCTGAACCTGCGTCCCGGTCGACCTGTTCCAGCACAAGATTGTTACTTGGAGGACGGCTCAGGCCCAGGGAAAATGTGATAAGGAACATCGGGAGCGCAAAGCTCCAGGGGCCGTGCTTTCCGGTGAGAAGAAGAAAAACTCCGCCCAGGAAAATTCCTGCAAACCCTACCGTCATCAGGTGCTTTGACCGAATACTTCTTGTCAGCCGGAGGCAGGAGAAGGAGCCGATCATCAGAGCCATGGCGTTGAAGGCAAAGAAGTAGCTATATTTCTGCTCATTCATGCCAAACCCGTTAATGTAGATGTCAGAAGAGCCTGCAATGAAACTGTACAGGGGAAAAAGGCTTGCCGACATGACCAGTACCATGACTATGTAGGAAGGGTTGAGCAGCAACCGGCTGTAGGTGTGCATTATCCGGGAAAGAGGTGTATCGGATACCTTAGGAAGAGTTTCCGGAAAGCGAAGAACCCCGATAAATCCGATTAAACCCATAACTGCCTGAATGAAGAAGATCCAGGGCCAGGAGAAATCTGCAAGGACCCAGCCGCCAAGGACCGGAGCAATCATCGGAGCAAGAGCCATTATAACCGCTATGTAAGCCAGAATCCTTTCCCGCTCGTGGCCGGAGAAAATGTCTTTAGTCATGGCCATAGAGATGGAAGAACTGGCAGCAGCCCCTGCAGCTTGCAGTATTCGCAAACCTATCAGCATGGTAGCACTGGACGCAAAGGCGCAGAGCAGGCTTGCCACTATGTATACCACAAGCCCGAAAAGGAGGGGCTTGCGGCGGCCAAACCTATCGGAAATCGGGCCGTAGAAGAGCAGGAAAAAACCATAAGTCACAAAGAAGCAGACAAGGGTCAGGTTAATCACCGACAGAGAAACGTTCCAGGTATCGGCAAGGGATGGTATGGCCGGTAAGATCATGTCCGTGGAAAGAGGGGGAAAGGCCGTAAGAAGGGCCAGAAGTGGCAAGGTTCCTTTCAGATTTCGCTTCAAATTTCCTCCGGAACTATTTACCTTATTAATTGTAGTATCTATTTTACCAGTTCTTTTTTGCTGAGAAGCCATAATAGGATCCTTTTTTCGATTTTATCATTTTTCAGGTGTTTATCAGTTTTTAAGTGATTATTGTAGCTGTTGTAAATTGGGAAGATGATTGCATGTGTAACTAATCTGGATGGTTCTCGAAGGAAGAGAGTTGTATATAACAGTTGCGAAAGTAAAGATCAGTATCAATAAATTTTAAAAACAATCTTGCTTTAAACCAAAGAAGCTTAAAGGAGTCCTTGAACCCCCCCAGACGAAAACAACTCATGAAGCCCAGGAAAGAGAACTCAGAGAGGTTTTTGGAAGAAAATGGAGCTATTCCGGTTACCCTGATAGGGTTTTCCTGGAGGGCAATGCTCAGTTTTATCCTTACAGTCCACTACCCTCAATTCGTAAAAAAACGAATTCTAATCGGAAGCAGCCCCTTCGAAGAAAAGTATGCCGCAAACATAATGAATACACGGATGAAGCCAGCGAGTTTAAGGAGCAGCGGTAAGCTCCCGGAACTCGGGAAGAATATCCTGTGCCCGGTAGTTGTAATTCACAGGGACTAGGACCCCCACCCGTTCGAAGATCCGTCCATAAGGAATAAAATGGTGGTTTTGGGAAAACAAAAAGACCAAAATGAAAAAAAATAAGAGATAAAAGCCACCAGGTAAAAACGACTCGTGATGCCTGTAAGAAACTAACATGTATTAAATGAAATAATACTCTCAGTCCGGGGGACATTCCTTCAATATTTTCCTCTCTTAATTGCGTTGTCAGTTTTTGGGTCGCTTTTTATCTGGCTGACGGCTGTTCCAAACCCCATGCGGCGCAGGAAGAAAAAAAATAGATTTCCTACCTAACTACGGAATAGATACAAAATAGTTAATGAAGAGCCACCAATATTTTCTATTCTCGTTTTTCTCCCCCTGTGATACAAATATCAGGGCAGAAAGCGTTTCTGACCGATTTCTTTATATATAGAAATGGTGTGTATAGTGGCGCCATTAACTAGTTAGTATCCGCTAATTTCTGAGAATAACTGGCCGATTTCCGGTCACATTTTTGACTATCAGGAGCCTGTGGCTGTCGGCAGATGGGATGGGGCCCCAGTCCGGAAACCCAGGAGGCTCAGAGATTTTTGATATATGCAAAGAGAAGGTACTGGAAGAGCTAAACCTGCGGCAGTTTAAAACTGTGCAGAAACACCTAAAAGCCTTTCACATTCATTGATTATGGAACAAGCTCACCTGAGCATCCGGAAGATAAAGACCTGAGATTGCCTGAGGGCATCAGGACAAAGCAAAATAAAACTACATAAAACGAAATATACTTCGGAGGAATTACTTGGCAAGAAAGAAAGTACAAAGAAAGCTTGACGGATGGAAATCCAAGGAATGGTATAATATTGAAGCCCCGGTTTACTTAAACAGGGCTATTGTCGGAAACACGATGGCAGGAGACCCTTCTCTGCTTTTAGGCCGCAATGTTGAAACTACAGTTGGGGAACTCACTAACGATATGACCAAGAACAACACAAAGGTCATTCTCAGGATCAACAACGTCGTCGGAGACATTGCAACTACCGACCTCATGGGCCATGAACTCACAACCGACTATATTCGCTCAATCGTTAAGAGGCAGACTTCCAGAATCGACGCCAATGTCGATGTTAAAACCAAAGACGGCTACATTATCCGCGTAAAGCCTACCTGCTTCACCATCAAGAGGGCACGCTCAAGCCAGATGAAAGCCATCAGGGAAATGATGGTCGAGATCGTCAAGAGGCGCGCAGCAGAATCCGATTTTGAGACTTTCATGCAGGAAGCAATCCTTGGCAGGCTCTCAGCAGCCATTTACAGGCAGGCCAAGTTCATCTACCCGCTCCGCAGAGTCGAGATCAGAAAGACCGAAGTCGAAAAAATACCCGCAGCTGCACCTGCACCTGCAGCAGCATAATTTCTTTTTGATTCAAAACTGGTTGTCCATGAACATGCGACCTGTATTATATATTTTTTCCAATATATAATATATTTAATGTGCAAAAAGCTAATTAGAAGATATTTCTGCCGCCCTGCGGCAGAGCCTTCTGTAACCGTAAAAATCCTTTTTTCTGATATTCGTACTGAAAAAGAGAGCTTTGACTGCTCTTTTTCGTCCAGGTACAATTCCACAGACAACAAACAATTTTTTATATTTCAAAATCCGATTAATCCTCCATGTCTGCCCTCTGGTCTGCATCCCACACCCTCGGAACAAAAGAGAAGGTTTTTTCCTGGCGGATAGATAGCCGGGGGAACATTTTTGTAAAAAGGAAGTTCAGGAACGACTGTTTCCCCAGGATTGATAAAATTAGCTGCAGTCACCTGGACAAACTCCAAAGCTTCATGCAGGACAGGGAATGGAAAGACCTGGCAAACGATGCAGCAAAGCTGTATCTGGGAACTGAAAAAGATGGCATAGGTAAATTCCTGTACAGACTCAGGCCAGAGGTTCCTTATGCCCAGCTCTCAAGCCAGTTAGCAGCTATTTTTTACCACTCCGAAGTATGGGAATGGAATGAGCAAAAAAGGGGCATGAAGTTTCTACTGCTCCCTGGCAACTGGCAGGAGAGGACAATGCAATATTACAGGAGTTCGCTGGCTCCGGAAAATGAAGACAATTTTAGAGATGATATTTCGGAAAGTGGCGCGAAGGTAGAAAAGGTACAGGAACAGGAAGAACTACAAGAAGCCCTACAAAAAGAAGCAGTCCAGAAAATTAAACAGACAAAACTTTCGGCTTTTTTCGGGTTTTAAGAAAAACATCAGTGAATTGTGGTTTTGGGCCTCTTTTACCCATAATATTAGTACATATTTAGATATATAATATCAATCAAATACAAACTGACCACCAATATAAGTGAAACCAAATTTAACTCTAAAGCGGGGTAGTTCACCGTAAACTCCAGAAATACCATTAACTATGTCCAGGCGAAAAAGGCAGGTTGGTTAAAGCCTATGATAAAAGCAGGCTGTTCTTTTTTTCACAATGGAAAACGCGGCACTATTGGCGCTATAATCTCGCTCAAAGGAGTGCTTTACATGATTACGGTTTCCCATATATTCCGGGAGAAAGATGACCATCTAACAGTTAATGGAATGAAACTTGTTGTTACCAGAACTTTGAAAGACCATAATTTAGCCCTGATAGAGCTTCCTCCCGGCACTAAGGTTGAAACCACCGAATTTGGCAGTCCGGAAGAGCTTGAGCTGGCTGAGCTTGTCAATGACACCCATACTATCCATTATTGCAGGGTGGTTAATTCAGGGGCTTCACTGCTTTTCCTGGGCTTTCAGTGCCATGATATGCCGGAGCCGGAGGATAGCGGCTCTCCTATCGTGCAGGGAGGAAAGGTAATAGGGATAATGTCCTCGACAACACTGGACACCTGCATGGGAATGGCGGTTTCATCTAAAATTCTCCGCAGCCTAGAAGTAGAAAGACACTAAGATACTGAATATTAATTTCACATTCGATTTTACTTCAGATTTATCTTAACTTAATTTCCTCTGCAGATAAAAAGCAATCGGAAAACCAACAATCGTAGGAATCCAGAAAGAAAAGACCCTGTATCCGAGCACGACAACAACAGCAACTGAGGCCGGCACTCCAAGTCCGGTATACAGAGCAGCCATCGTACTCTCTACAACCCCGACTCCCCCCGGAATTACAAAAGCCATTTTACCGAAGAGTAAAGGGAGTCCGTATCCTATAAGCAGAACTTCGAACCCTACCGGATGCCCGGCGGCTATAAAGAAAAAGTAGAGTGTCAGTGCATCAAGAACTATGGAAAAGGCTGCCAACAATGCCGGGAGCTGCCAACCCCCATTGTGAAGCATGTCAAGGGCTGCAAAGAGCCTGCTTATAGAGTTTTCAGTTGAAGTGGGGGTGTAAGGCTTGCGTTGAAGTCTTGAAAATGAAGCCGCTATTCTCAAAGCTACGGCTGTAAAATCAGATCTGTGGTTTTTTCCCCAGCTTACGGCCACAATGCCAAGGATCAGTACTGTAAGGATCAGGAGAAAGGCGTAAAACTGCATAGTTGAGAGTTCGTGAACTAAGATCAGGTGGACTATTCCGGCTGCTGCCAGTATTGTTAAAATTGTATTATTGAATATGGTGGGCAGTGTACCTGCAAGCCCTGAGCCTTCTGCACTCACTCCCGATTTTCGGACCCAGCGGTAAGTAGCTGCTGCATTTCCTAAAGTGCCCCCTGCCAGCATCCCCATGCTGGCAGCAGCAAGGGTTATGCAAGCTCCCTCTAAGACGGAGAGGCGCTGGTCTACGATTTTCAGAATTGAATTTATGAGGTACCCGTATCCGATGTAGCTTATAATCTCGGCAAAAGCAGCGAGCAGTACAGCCCATAGAGCCATTGTCTTGATTACCTGAAGAGATGATTCGACTGAAGCAAGCTGTGGAAGGATCAGGTGAACAGCCAGTCCCAGGAAAATAAGGGTTGGAAGGTAACGGCTCACCTTCAGGACAAAGGGTGGAGGTAAAACCAGGATTTTATGGTTTCTATCTTTATCTTCCGGCACCTGCAAATCTTCCTGCCCGTTAATCTCCATATATAATCCTCTGAACCTGGTATCCGTTTTCATCTTATTTTGTATATTCTGCCAGAACCTTTGACATTAATAGGACAAGAGCCTGTGATATATAAGATAAATTCGATGAATTAAGGATGTAATTATTTCATGCGATGAAGTAAGTATGGAACTGTTTCCTGTAAATCATCACAGCCTTTAATTATTATTAATGAGAATTCTTTTCCATGTTAGAGACTTTTTACCTTCTTTTCCCTCTTGTTTATGCTGCCCTTAACGCAGCCTCATTTGCCCTGTATGGGATGGACAAATATAAAGCAAGAAGGAAAATGTGGCGAATCTCGGAAAAAACCCTGCTGGCTATTTCCCTTTTCGGGCCGATCGGCGCATGGCTGGGAATGACGCAGTTCAGGCATAAGACCCAGAAGCCCCTATTCAGGTACTCTGTGCCGGTTTTTGTTGGAATTCACCTTCTTCTGATGCTCTGGATGGACCTGTAAATCTACAGCAACCTGTAACGCTTTTTATACCTGGATTCTGTTAAAGTCGTCTGTTAAGAGCATAAATTGATTATAAAAGGTATAAAAGTCGTAAACATCATGGAATAACCGAAACCGCATATAAAAGCTGGACATACGGTGTCACATTAATTCTTTTTTTTGTAAAATGTTTTTTATAGTATTTTCTTCATAAGATAAGAGGTATCACAGTTTTCATTCCTTGTCCTGGATGAGGGTGCACTCTGGCGATTGGCTTTGGGAACTGCAGATAAATTGGGGACTGAGAAATAAAGATAGCCGGGGAATAAAGATATCTTATACTATTTTGAGCTTATTGGGGGGTTTCAATGACAGGTAAAGACAGGATAAAAATTGCCATTGCAGGAGTTGGGAACTGTGCAAGTTCACTTATACAGGGGATTGAGTATTACAGAAAAAAAGAGAATACAGATTCAATCGGTTTGATGCATCGGGATCTCGGAGGCTACTTACCATATGACATTGACGTAGCAGCAGCTTTTGATATTGACAGGAGAAAGGTTGGAAAAGACGTATCAGAAGCAATATTTACTCTTCCAAACTGCACAACTGTTTTCTGTTCGGATATACCGAAAACAGGTATTAAGGTAAGCCTGGGAAGGGTTCTGGACGGCTGTTCCGAGCACCTTCTCAATTATCCGGAGGAATGCAGGTTTCTGCCTGTGGAAGGTGAAGGTGCGACAAAAGAAGATATCGTAAGCATCCTGCAGAATTCAGGGGCCGAGATCCTTGTAAATTACATGCCTGTAGGTTCCGAAGAAGCTGCCTGTTTTTATGCCGAATGCGCCCTTGAAGCCGGCTGTGCCTTTATCAACAATATGCCTGTTTTTATTGCGAGCAACCCTGAATGGGCAAAACGCTTTGAAGAAAAGAAGCTTCCTATAATTGGCGATGACATCAAGTCCCAGCTCGGAGCGACCATAGTTCACAGGACTCTTGCCGACCTTTTTAGAAAAAGGGGAGTAAAGCTGGAAAGAACATACCAGCTTAACACCGGTGGAAATACTGATTTTCTTAATATGCTAAACCGGGACCGGCTTGCATCCAAAAAAATCTCGAAAACCGAAGCCGTCCAGTCCGTGCTTGCCGAGAGGCTTGAAAACGGAAATATTCACGTGGGTCCGAGTGACTATGTATCCTGGCAGAAAGACAATAAAGTCTGTTTCCTGCGGATAGAAGGAAAACTCTTCGGGGATGTGCCCATGAACCTCGAACTCCGGCTTTCGGTAGAAGACTCTCCAAATTCTGCCGGGGTCGTAATTGATGCTATCAGGTGTTGCAAACTGGCACTTGATAGGGAAAAAGGCGGAATTCTTTATCAGCCGTCTGCATATTTCATGAAACATCCTCCAATGCAGTATCCGGATGATGAGGCATACCGTATGATTGAAGAATTTATTGCAGGGAATCAAAATTAACGGTTGTCCACCTTTACATGGTTGATATTTTTGAAAAAACATCATTGCATCTCCCGAATTGCGCCTCACCCGAATTGCGCTTTGGGATCGCAGGAAATCGGAGATTTTCTGGGAGTTGCGATGTAATCGCAACAGTACGCGGTCCTTTTCGCTCCACTTCGTTCCGTTCAAGAAGACTCATTTATGGATGATGGTACTGAACTTTGCTCAAGAGGAACAAAAAACCTTTCCAGATACAGGGATAAAGTAAATTGAGAGGGGAAACTGAAAACAAGAATTAAAAATCAGAGAATTTATCCAGCTGTTTATCTGGATAGTTTTCCCTCAAACCGTTTATTTAGACAGCTCTTCCTTTAGCTGTTTATTTAGACAGCTCTTCCTTTAGCTGTTTATTTAGACAGCTCTTCCTTTAGCTGTTTATTTAGACAGCTCTTCTTCTACTTCTTCAGCTCCGGCTTCAAGTTCGTCCTTTTGCTGGGTATCGAACCGGAGTAACAGCGTCTGAAACTCCCCTATGTGTGTTTTTTCTTCCTTTGCTATATCCAGGAGAATTGCTCTGATATCCTTATTTTTAGTAAGGGCTGCCATTTGCTCGTAAAGATTTACGGCATCAAGCTCAGCAATAATTCCGGCCCTGAGGATTTCCTTATCGATATCGTCTTCAGATACATTCGCAAGATCTATAGGAATTTTTGATAACAATTTATTCACCCCTGCTTACTGTGTATGGAAGTATAATGATAAGTATTTTTACCAACATCTAATTTTATAAGAGTTATGCAGTTGGCTCTTAGCATGTCGTTTTTAACAATCTCACTCCTACATTAATTAATTTAATGTGTATAGAGGGTCATTAAAATATGCTGTCATTGAAACTCTTCAAATTTTCATCGCACTTTCAAACCAAGGTATTCCACTTTTTATTCTTTGAAATTCCAGATGCCTGTCATTTCAATGATAGGTAGTTCACTCTTTTCTCTACAATAAGTTGCAGACATAAGGATTAGGCAGGTTCAATTCATTGGTCATCGGTTAAGGAATTTTCTTGCTGATGATCTCGATTTCAAAGAAAAAATCAAGCCCAAATCTTGGCGTTTAAACTGAAATTGATATTAAACTCCAGCTTAATATCGCTGAACAATTTGACAAACTTTGTGGAAATCGATACAATTTGATAATGATTCCTGTTTAACCGATGACCGATGAGGTTCAATTTAATACTTCAAAATATGACAACTTGATTCCAGGGTTAAACAGCCTTAAATAAATAAAAAAATATTATTGGTTTTTATGTATGAGCTTGTTTCTCCGGTAAACCCCCTTGCTGTCCTGAGGTACACAGGGCATCTTTTGCAAGTTTTTTCAGTAGTTCTGCTTGTTCCTATGCTTGCAGCATTTGTTCTCGGGGAAACAACTGCGGCTATAATTTATGGGGGCAGTGCCCTTATAACTGCAGTAACGGGGGTTATACTCCACAAAGTGCTTCCGGATTTTGAACTTGAAATAAAAGAAGCCCTGATCCTTGCAGCCATTACTTTTCCACTTTGTTCTTTAGTTAGTGCAGTGCCAATGGCGCTTTTCACCGGAATGCCTTTTCTGGATGCTTTTTTTGAGTGTGTTTCAGGCCTGACAACAACAGGCCTGAGCCTTGCCCCGCCTTCTCCTACAAGGCTCTTTTTCTTCACCCGCTCCTGGCTGCAGTGGGTAGGAGGAATAGGCATAATCGTGCTTGTGCTTGGAATCCTTATCCGCCCGGGGACTACGGCATTCAGGCTTTACAAAGTAAACTTCGGGGAAAGCCGAATCCGCCCCAGTGTAATTACAACTGCCAGGACCCTTGGTACGGTTTATTTTGCCCTAACACTGTTCTCACTGACACTCCTGCTCCTCAGCGGCATGCCTTTTTATGAAGCTATCTGCCATACCCTGAGTGCGATTTCTACAGGTGGATTTTCAACGCAGACTGCTAGCATCGGGGCATATGGGGGCTTTTTGATCCCGTTCCTGATAACAGTTTCCTGCATAATGGGTGCAATCAGCTTTTCGCTATATCCGGAAGTCCTGAAGGACCCCGGGGCGCTTATAAGGGATCCGCAGGTAAGGTACATGCTCGGACTTTCCGTACTCGGGACAGCCCTTTTTGCTTTAACTCTTTCAGGAGAAGCAGGTGGGCTTGAACTACTTCATATGCTTCCTGATGCTGCTTTTCAGGTAATCTCAGCCCTTACCGGGACCGGTTTTTCCACTATAGACCTGGCTCCCCTTTCAGACGCTTCAAAAGGTTTTCTCAGTGCAATTATGTGCATCGGAGGCAGCATAGGCTCAACTACAGGCGGGATTAAGCTTTTCCGGTTGATTGTAATCGTGCAGCTCATAAGACTGGTTTTCTACCGCTTTTTCCTCCCCAGGGAAGCAATTACCCCTCTCAAGGTAAAGTCACAGGTACTTGATTCCGACGAAGTCTACCGCATCATGACCTATGTGCTGCTTTATTCAGTTGTGCTCGTGTTATCAGCTTTCATTTTCATGCTTTACGGCATAAATTCAGCAGATGCTATTTTTGAGACTTCAAGTGCTCTGGCTACGGCAGGGCTGTCAACAGGCGTAACAGCTCCCGGAATGCCGTCCCTGCTCAAGCTTGTGCTCTGTTCTGATATGCTGCTTGGGAGGGTAGAGATAATTCCGCTCTTCATCCTGCTTCTGCCCAGGACGTGGCTTGAGAAAAAGAGTAAAACCGAGGAAAACAGAGTCAAAACCGAGGAAAACAGAGTCCAGGAAGATGCAACCTGAAAGAAATTTATTAGAAGAAGAGAGTAGAATAGATTAGAAGAGAGCGGTAGAGTAATAAAAGTTAAAAGAGAATAGAAAAGTTAAAAGATTAAGAAAAAACAAAAAGGCTACGAAAAAAGAAAAAGGTCATAATAAAGGAAAGTAAAGGAAAGTAAAGGAAAGAAAAAATGAGAGTAATCATTATTGGAGCGAGTTCCCTTGGGATGCACCTGACCCGCACGATGATTCAGCAGGGAAATGAGGTTGTCCTTATAGAAAAGGAAGAAGAAATTGCAAGGCAGCTTGCTGAAGAACTCGACTGCACCGTGATCAATGCCGAGGGCACCCACCCGGACATTCTTGAAAAAGCAGGAATGGATTCAACGGATGCAATTGTGGCCTGCACCAACCATGACCAGGACAATATTCTGATAGGTCTGATTGCACAGGAAGCAGGAGTTAAAAGGGTCATTGTCAAGACCGATGATACAAAGTTTATGGAAATTGCAAAAAAGCTGGGGATTAGCTCTGCAATTAACCCGCCTCATATCTCCTCAACCATTATTTCTGATACCCTGCGCGGAATTGATACTATCGAGCTGAGCAACCTTATCAGGGCTGACGTCCGTGTAATCAGCTTCATTACAGAGGAACAGCATGCCGGCAAAAAGATTTCAGAAGTCCAGTTTCCAGAAAATACTGACTGTATTGGGCTTTACAGGAAAACTGACTTTATCCTTGCACGGGAAGACCCGAAGCTTGAAGAAGGAGACGAGCTTCTCATAATCACACGTTCGGGGAATATAGACAGGGTTTGTGAGAAACTTCGAGAAACATAACCCGAATTGCGCCTCGCCCGAATTGCGATTTGGGATCTCAGGAAATCGGATATTTTCTGGGAGTTGCACTGCAAGTGCAACAGCCCGCAGTCCTTTTCGCTGCGCTCAAGAGGACTACTTTATGGGTTTTAGCAGGGGGATTCGTTCAAGCGAACTTATTTTAAGAGCTTTCTGATCGATACAACCTTATTCACTGTATCAAACCGTTTTTGTCACGCTCGATGCGGGAGAGCGGCTTTTCCAAAAAATCAAAAAAAAGAAAACATGCATGAAATTTCTTGGATAACAAGCTCAAATAAATGAAATTACTTGAAAGCACTTTCATGCCAAAAGACTAAAAATAAGAGCCATGAAGCAAAATTGAGGTCATGTCTTATTTAGCATGAAAGTATATGAGGAGATCTTCCTCACGTACTCTCTCTTTCTTCATTTCTCGCAATTACATATATTTCACTCATTATTTTGATCCTTTCATCAACTGAGAATATCTCAGTCTCCACTATCTTTCTCTTTTGAATTTCCCCCTTTTTATATCCAGTTTCATCTTCATACATCTCCTCGTTTGTGATCAGATGCCATATAATTGTTGCAATTTTTCTTGCCAGGGCAATAATTGCCTTTGAATGCCCAATCGACTTCTTTTTTCTGTTGAAAAACTCTTTTAACCTGCTATTTTTTGTTCTTGCTGCTGCCTGAGCAATCTGTGTTAGAATCCACCTTGCTTCCTTAGATCCTCTCTTAGTGATTCTTCCGTTATGGTATTTATCCGCTGATTGGTACACATTCGGAACTATGCCAAGCCATGAAGCAAGCTTATCCCCTGAAGAAAAATCTTTGAAATCGCCTATTTCAGCAATAAGAGTTGCCGCTCCAAGTTCTCCTATTCCTGGAACAGACATTAAAATTTCCATTTCTTGCTTATGATTTTTATAAGCATAATTGAATATTTCTTTTTCCAAAATTTTGATTTCATTGTCAAGATGCTTTATGATATCCAGACAGATCTGAAGCCTGAATGCAGCACCTTGAGAGATTTCTCTGTCCAGAGTTTCCCTTATCTGATCACTTTTTTTACGAACATTTGGGGAAAGGCTTGCTATAATCTGGTCAACGCTTTTACCTGAACAAATTCCTGATAGAATTGCTCTACCACTCTTACCAAAAATATCTGTTAGCACATTCTTCAGATTAAACATTTCAGGTGCGAGTATGGCGTGAGCTTCATTTTTTATATCTGTTCTTTTTTGTACAAGGTTATGGCGAAGCCGGATACATGAACGAAATGTTCTATGGTTTTTTGGGAAAACTCTTGATGGTTGAATCATATTATTCAATGCAAGTTGTGCGATGAATTCGGAATCGATCTTATCTGTTTTTTTGTGTGTAAACGCCTTCATATCTCGGGCATTTCCAACTATAACAGGTAGATGTTTTATCAACGCATCATAAATCGGAACCCAAAAGTCACTCGTTGATTCACAGGCAACAACGTCACATTTATCTGATATAACCCAGTTTTTAAAAGCTAAAATTTCGTCAGGGGTTCTAGAGAAATATTGTTGCTGTTTTTCACCAGATCTACTGAGGATTGTAGCAATGAAAAAGAGTTTGTGAATGTCTAAACCACAAGCTTTGTTAATGACTTCAACCAATTTAGATCACCAAATTAGATCACCAAATTAATTTGGGCAGTAGAATTGCCTCAAAGGCCAATTTAGCATCCGTGATCAAAGTCACATTTGAGCCTTCGATGGCAATTCACTGGTTAGTTTTATCACGGCTTCAAAGAACCAAAATAAGTACAACCTTACTGCCCAAGAGAATGATGAGGTTGATAGGTAAAAAAGGTAAGGAAAAAAAAGTACTTTCATTTCTTTGTGCCTGTTATTCGAAGAATTTCATATGCGTTTTATCTAATCTTCTTCTAATTATATTTTTGGGAAAATATCTGGGGAAAAGCTTAGAGGAAAGAAAAGACATTGAACTGTATAAGTGCCATGTAAAGCCCGGTCCCTGCAAAGATGCTGAGCATGGCGTTTCGTTTCCAGAAATGGAGTCCTGCAACAACCCCTATTGTAAACAATTCCGGAATCCCGTATGGAGCTGCAAGCCACTGTACATCCTTCAGGCAATAAATGACCAGCAGCAGGAGGATCATTGGAGGCAGGTTTTTTTCAATCGTTGAAAGTATTGCTGGCGGCTCTCTTGAGCCAAAACACAGGAATGGAAGAGCCCTTGTAGCAAAGGTCGCAAGGGCTATCACCGCGATGGTTACGAGTATTTGTAAAGTATCGGTCATCAGCTTTCCTCCTGTGAATTATCCTGAACAGGCTGTGCTGTCGCATGAGCCTGGGTATAAGTGTGTGTATGATCCTGACAATGAGTATTTTTGATTACTTTATTTATCTGCAGGTTTACCTGAAGATTTCCCTGCCCCAGTTTTTCTCTGCCTATCAAAATCAGGGTCCCCAGAATGATCGAGATCAGCAGCATATTGTCAGGGCTGAAGAGTATAAGGGAAGTGGCTCCTGCACCCACCGCAGCTATGAAGGGGAAGCGTACGCTGGAATTGAAATACTGCTCTATGGTCAGTACCACAAAAAGTGCAGTCAGCACAAAAGCCATGCCCTCAAGATTAAGGTCCAGCAGGGAGCCAAGCCCTGCCCCAAGCACCGACCCTGCTATCCAGTAGAGGTGGTCGAGGGCTGCAATATAGAAGTAAAACTTTGCCTTTGATCCACCTTTCGGGACTTCTGTTGTGGTCAGAAGGGCATATGTTTCGTCAGTCAACGCAAAGATAAGGTAAGGCTTGACCTTCCCGACATCGGAAAATTTATCCAGCAGGGACAGTCCGTAAAAGGAGTGCCTGAGGTTCAGGAGCAGGGTAGCTATAGCAAACTCAGTAAGTCCCGCCCCTGCGGCAAGTAAAGCTACTGCCAGGAACTGGCCTGCACCCGCATAAATTAGGAGACTCATAAGGAAAGCATAAATCCAGTGGTAACCGGCCCCGTCAATCAGAAATCCGAAAGCCATTCCGAGGGGTATGTATCCGAGAAACACAGGAACCGTAGTCTTGAGGGCACTCAGGAAAAGGTCCGTATTCCCTTTCCTTATTTTGTGCCTTTTTGCCTCCTTTCCAGTCATACTATCTCTTCTGTTACTCCTTTGCCGTAATTTATTCCGAAGAATGAGAAACATAAATTGTATCTATTATATTTAAATGTAATGAATATATATAATAATCCTTATCATATTATTGGAAAAATTGGTGATTATTTACTATGATTATTTACTATCTGAACGAGCCCTTCAAGTTACCTTCACGGCTGGAACCTATTAGTTCCGATCAAATTGAAGTTTAATATTCAACCACACAAGAAAAGAAGGATTTTCAAGATGAAAGAAGGGTTTTAAAGAAGGGCTTTGAATTGAATTGGTCCATGGGACTGACCATTTATAAGGCTGCCTATATTGATATATAAATAACATTATATTTTATTACATGAGGGTTCTCCAGAGACTTAATGTTTTTATCCTGCTGTTTTTGATACTTTTTATTGCATATATCCGGTATCTGACTAACTTTTATATCGTCGAGGATCGGACTCTATTGGATGCTCTTCTTACCTCTCTAATTGTAGTTTTTCTAGCCTATATAATAAATTCCCTTTTCGGAAACCTCATCCTTAGAAGAGTTTCGACTGCCAAAGATAGATATACTCTGCGGAAAGCCGTATCTATCCTTGTCACAGTACTTGTTCTTGCCTCCCTTTTTGCAATCTGGGTTGAGAGGACCAGCACCCTGCTTATCGCTTATGGGATTCTGAGTGCAGGTGTTGCAATTGCACTTCAGGACCTTCTGAGGAGCATAGCCGGAGGAATTCTCATAATTGTATCTCATCCCTTTAAAGCAGGAGACAGAATCCAGGTTGGAGACAGTACAGGGGATGTGCTGGATATAGGGAGTTTCAGCACCACAGTTATGGAAATTAAGGAATGGGTGGATGCAGACCAGTACACTGGTAGGATTCTCCATATCCCGAATAGTTTTGTCCTTAACCAGACGATAAAAAACTATACGAAGGACTACTCCTTTATTTGGGATGAAATCCGGATTTTGCTGATTTACGGCAGTAACTGGAAAAAAGCCGAAGATATTGCCCTTAAAACTGCAGGTCCAGTTGTAGGAGAGTTCGAAAACCTGGCGCGGACGGAGCTACGTCTTCTGGGAGGAAAATACTTTGTCACAACCTATGATGTGCAGACAAAACTCTACACAAAGCTGCAGGAAAACTGGATTGAAATGAGGTTAAGATACGTGGTGGAACCCAGGAAAAGAAGAGCAATCAGCCACCTTTTGATCTCAAACATTCTTGAGGCTCTTGAAAAAGAAGAAGATATTATGGTAGGAACGGCAACGAGTATCGACCTTATGAAGTCTCCAAATAAAAGAGAATAAAATCTACATGCAAGCTGTCAAACTATCCGAGTTGAAATGGACTCAGAGTTCGGAATCGTTCCTGGAATCTACGTTTTATTTGGATTCTTTAAGGTCTTCCGCATTTGACCCAAAATTTCTCCGAGTCATGACATCTAATTCATAATTGCCTTCTATTGAGGAAATATTCAGGAAATTAAGTTGTGGGGCCCTGATCCCATTCTTCTGAAATTCTATCCAGGTTCTTGTGTGAACATCGGATTCAAACTTGAATTGGTCTCTAAGGTCATTGACATAAGCTTTGGCTCTTAACCTCGTGTAGAATGGAAAGGCTTTATACAGCATGACAACAGGACTTTTTTTTGAGATATAAACGTATTTCGAGCTCACAACAGCTTCGCGTAAAATTCTCATTGCAGTTTCTACATTTGACTCTCCTGCAATATACAGGTCTATTACAACCATCATTTCCGAAGCCCCATAATTTCCACTTGCAACGGCTTCATTGAAAATCAGGCTGTTTGGGACCGTAACAGTATTGTCATCAGGTGTGACCAGTTTCGTTGCCCTTAGACTTATATCAGCGACTTCCCCATAATAATTTCCCATTGAGATTTTATCTCCTATCTGGTAAGGTTTTTCAAATGTAATTACCAGCCCTGCGATAAGATCTGAAAAAAGGTCTTTAATCCCAAAACCAATGGCTGCACCCAGAATCCCCGTAAGGAGGAGGATTTCAGCCCCGAAAATCTTGAAAATTTCTCCAAAAATGTAATAAAAAGCTATAACATAGATTGCAAATTTTACGATGGGGATAATAATTTTTACTTTGATTCTCCCACCGCGGTTCATTTTTTCAGAAAGTTTTGATAAAAGGGTGGTAATGATCCTGGCGAGAACGTATGCAAATAAAAATATCAGAACTATGGTTATGAGGGTTTGAGTGTCTATCGACGTCAGGGTTTCCAGAAGTTGCTCCCTGCTTTCATTTACATCTACCATTCACCACACCAGCCTCAATTTTTCCATGTATGTAATAACGCTGTTCAGAGCTTCGGGTCTTATGCGGTAGGAGTTAGCTTCATCTTTCAAAATAAGTTCCTGCGTTAAAAGCTGGAAGAGGATTTTATCCACTCTTATTATAGAGCCTATTATTTCTGCGATTTCAGTTTTTTTCAGGCTCTGATATGAAAGAATAAGGCTCAAAGTAAAAGCTTCCTCATATTCAAGGTCTATATTAAATGAAAATTGGTCTATATTTTTGGGTTCTATCCGGGGATAATCAAACCCAAGTTCCCAGATTCTCAATGCAATTCCAGGGTTTCCTTTTGATTCTATATAGATCTTTTCCAATACCCGGTCCTCAGCAGTTTCTATCTCTTGCTTGTAAAGGAGGCGGTTCTTAAGATAAAGAATATTAATTTTCGGGACTGGGATGAAAATTTCTTTACCCAGGAAAGCCAGTTCAAAAGGATATTTTATTTTATATAAAAGAGGTTCTTCTTTGGATTGTTTATCGCTAGCAAATATTATCTCATTTTTTCCATATCTTTTGAGGAGAAAGAGTCTGAGATCTTCCTTATTAAAAGCAGGAATGAAGATCTGTACCGGAAAGTATCGCCCAAGCTCGAAGGCTTCGTTCAGGTATTTCCATGTATAGAGGTTCCAGGTAGTGACAAAGATCCTATCCTGAGAGCTAATCATATCCAGAAATTCATAAAAAATATCAAAGCCACCAGGTTTTCTCATATACAGGAAGTGACAGTTATCAAAAATTACTACCCTTTTTGCATCACCAGAAAGAAAAATTTCCTTTTTATCTCTTACAATTTCAGAAAAAGTGATTTTTGTAGCCCTGTTTAAATTCATTTTCTCAATCTCATCACTCAGAGTAGTCTTTCCTCTAAGAGGTCCGGCTATAATAGCTATATTCAGTTTTTTTCCAATCTCAAAATCAGCAATTGCTGCCTGGATTTTCCCAATTTCCTCCTGCAATCCGATAATCTCGCCGAAGCTCTTTTCCCCGGAACCGCTATGCTGAATTCCCACCATATCCCCTATCTTATATTTCGTGTAGTGTAGTTTTTTGTAGTTTCCTCTATCTTATATTTCATGTATTGTATTTAATAGATACAGCTATTATTTCCAAAATTAAGTTATTTTCAGAAATAAAAATTTTTAAAGTATTGGCTTGATGTAAGATAAACCCTACTGGAACTTTTAAATATTTATAGCCATTTATAGAGTTTGAAATTTATTCTTCGGGATTTATTTCTCACTTAATTTACTCTATTTACTCTATTTACTCTATTTACTCTATTTACTCTATCAAAAAACCCAACTCTTCTCGGAGAAATAACTGCGGACGACTGGATGATTTCAACCCTGACCCTTTTTCTTGCTCTCCTTATAGTTTACCTGCTCATTAAATACATCAAATTGAAAGGTAGGGTCGAATCCCGTGCAAGAGACCTGTATGAAGCCTGGCAGACCAGGGAGATGGAACGCCAGGTCTCCGAAAAAGCCGATACTCTCTTCAGGACCTAGAAACTTGACGAGGAGAAAAAAATCCGCCAGGACGCCGTAAAGAAAAGCGAAGCCGTAATCTGCGGCAAGGTCACGGAACACCTGATCCCTTATTTCCCTGAATTCAAATACAACCTCAAAGATGCAAGATTCCTCGGCACCCCTGTGGACTTCATCATCTTTGATGGTCTTTCCGAAGGAGAAATGAATAAGGTGGTCTTTGTCGAGGTAAAATCAGGTAAAACCGGCGCCCTTTATCCTAGAGAAAAGCTTGTCAGGGAGTGTATCAACAGAGGAAAGGTCAGTTATGAGGTCATTCACAACAAGGAATGATCCCTTTTCATTAACTTTTTTTCCGGGACCGCTTTGTTTTTCATTTTTTAAACTTCAATTCCTTCATATTACTCGTTTTTATCCTGTATGTTTCAGCCCGAAGGAAGACCGACAGAAATGATAAGTATTATGGTAAAATTACCGATATAAATGATAAGTATTATGGTAAAGTTACCGATATAAATGATAAATATTTGAGTAAAATTACCGATATAAATGATAAGTATTATGGTAAAATTACCGATATAACTGGTAACTTTTAATAGCTACAAAAGATATCAAGATATATGGACAAAAAAGAGATACTGGAAATACTTCTCGATTGGAACTTCTGGAAAAAGGACCAGTACACTGGTACAAGAAGAGAAGGACTGTTGAACACAATAGAAAGAAAAGCACAAGCTAAAGAAATAATGGTCATAACCGGTGCAAGAAGGACAGGTAAATCAACTATAATCCTTCAGTATCTCGAAGACAAAATCAAAAAAGGAACAGCAAAAGAAGACATACTCATAATAAACTTTGAAGACCCACGTTTCAGGGGCCTTGATCTCGAGCTCCTGAACAGGATTTATGAGATCTACGAAACGGAAATAAAAAAAGGTTCTGAAGAGCAATACGTGGTTCTTGACGAAGTTCAGGTAATAGAAGGCTGGGAAAAATTCGCACGTTACCTTCATGAAAACAGGCGGATAAACGTATTTATAACCGGTTCAAGTTCAAGGCTTTTGAGTTCTGAATATTCAACCGTCCTCGCAGGCCGCCACATAGGCACAGAAGTATATCCTCTATCGTTTAAAGAATATCTTGGGTTCAAGGGCATACACATTGAGAGTGAGCTTGACCTTATCTCGGAACGTCACAGAATACAAAATATGCTTAAGGAATACATAGATACTGGTGGCTTTCCGAAAGTTGCGCTGGAGGAAGACGAAAGAAACAAAAAAGAGCTACTCTACACCTATTTCCGGGACATCCTGATAAAAGACGTAACTATGAGGTATGGGATAAGAGACATAGCAAAACTGGAAGAACTCACAAAATATTATCTAACAAGCATATCGTCTCCAAACTCATACAACAGGATAAAAAATGTTCTCAAAATAAGTCTCGATACAGTCGAGCGTTACTCCTCATACATTGAAGGCACATACATGCTGTTCTTTATAAAAAAATACTCCTATTCCTTAAAAGAACAGATCCTTAACCCGAGAAAGGTCTATTGTATAGACACAGGCTTAAGAAATACAGTATCTTTCGCCTTTTCAGAAGATTACGGCAGGCTGGTAGAGAATGTCGTGTTCATGCAGCTCAGAAGAAAATACCGGGATATCTATTACTGGAAAAACGAAAAGCAAAAGGAAGTTGACTTCCTGGTCAATGAAAAAAACAGGATCGTTCAGGCAGTACAGGTCTGCTGGAACATAAGCAGTGAAAAAACGAGAAAAAGGGAAATTGAAGGACTGATGTCAGCCATGGAGACCTTTGAACTGGACGAGGGGCTTATCCTCACTGAAGATGCGGAAGAAGAAATCATGCTGGAGAGCAAAAAAATAACCGTTATACCTGTCTGGAAATGGCTGCTTGTTGATGGGGAATGATGAAGGAATTAAGATCTTTGAGGGTGCTAAGATCTATGAAGAAGTAGATATCTATGTACATTCAGGCACTTTAGTTGTAAGATTGCGAAGTTCACCGGTTTTTTGCGGGAAAATTCCGGAAAAGGCGTTTAATTCTAATAATCTGAGGTCTAAATTCCATTTATGTCCAGACAAGCCGAAAATTTGTTAAATAGGAATTTAAAGGACATTTCGTCTCTGATTGAAGATAAGAAGTACAAAAAAGCCCTTGAAAAACTTGATAAGGCCGAAAACCTTGCGGGAAAAGCAAAGAGGCAGGATCTTTTATGCCGCGTCTTACTACAAAAGGGAGCGGTCCTGTTTTCCATGGGTAAACCGAATGAGGGCCAGAACCTGTATGATAAAGCCCTGGATATTTTCAGGGCTTCCGATTTAAACGAGGATGAGGATTCGGTTATTCAATCCACCCTTTCGAATACCTTCCGTGAGCTCGCAAGACATTTTAAAATGGCAGAAAGTGTCGAAAATGCAGAAAAGTGTTACATGAATGAAATAAAGGTCTACGAGATTCTTCTGGAGAAAAATCCAGAAGATGATGAACCCAAACTGGAAATTGCCAGAGCTTTCACTGCCATCGGGGATCTATATAAGTATTTTGAACCAGAGGATATGGACCCCGAAACTGAAAGGCAGTATTACGAAAAAATCCTGGATGTAAGGGAAAAAGCATTTGAGCTGCTTGATGATAGTGAGACCTATATATATGGCCTGGCTCATGCTCTTGGAAAACTTGTTGATTTTTATATAATTCAGCAGGACTATGAATCCGCGATTCAACTTCAGGAACGTGTCGTTGAGGTTATGGAGGAACTTATTGATCTTCTGGCAAACTGGAAGGATTTGAAAGCCAAAAGCAATGCCTATGATAAACTGGGCTCCCTTTATGCGAA
Organism: Methanosarcina sp. WWM596; assembly: GCF_000969965.1. Lineage (GTDB taxonomy): Archaea > Halobacteriota > Methanosarcinia > Methanosarcinales > Methanosarcinaceae > Methanosarcina. Next base: position 1,783,831 of record NZ_CP009503.1, on the reverse strand, counting down.
AGTAGGAAAAGAGGAGCTTGCTGAGGAGCAGTATTCGGAAGCCCTTGAATATTATGTAATGATTTTTGATGATGAAATCTGGCCCCTTTCTGTTAAAATGAGGCTGGCTGCCGAAGTTATGGAACGTGGAAAGACCCTCCTCCTTTCAAAGAAATACGACAGTGCAAAAGAATCCATGGACCTTGCCTTCGATTTCCTTGGAGGAGTAGACAAAGAAGAGCTGAAAGACAGTGTGAAAGAAGCCATGGATCTGGCCTATGTTCTCCTTGGAGAAAGAGATGAAGAAGAGTCGGAAGACTCCGGCTATCTGGCAGAAATGGCTGGAATCTCCGTGGAGTATGCAAAAACTCTCTCAGACCTGAACCGGAATGAAGAAGCAAAGGAGTTTACTGCAAAATCGGAAAAAATATTCAGGAAACTGGTTGAAGAGGGTAATGAAGATTCATAAATTTCCTCCAACATACCCTTCAATTCTTCCAGAAAATCCAGGGTTGGTTTATCGAATTGTTTGGTGAGTACCGGGATTCTCACCAGCCGGCGAAGGAGGGCGGCTTTCTCAAGAAGCAAAAGAGGAAGTGACTATATAAGTGAGTATAATTAGAGAAAAGAGACGTTTACAGATAAAAGAAGTTTGCAGTTGCAATCGGATTGGGTAGATAAAGAATCAATAAACTTATCCATGTAAAATTGATAGTTATATTCATGAATGATCATCGTGAAACGGAAGGTGCAGGTAATAATTGCATTAATCGTATTTCCGGCTGGAATGAAGAGCTTGAATCGGCATTTTCTGCCTACAAAGGTCCCTACATTGCCGGAAGAATCGTATCCCGGCATAAAACGGTCTGTGAGATTCTTATCCCGGGGGCTGTCGTACAGGCAGGAATTTCCGGGGCACTCCTGAGAATTGGCAAACAACCGGTAGTAGGGGATTTTGTCGTTTTACTGGACCAGCCGGAACTGGGCTCGCGCATGATTGTGAATATCCTCCCCAGAAGAACCTGCCTATCAAGAGGGGCGACGGGGGATGGGAGCGGGGAGCAGTTGATTGCTGCAAATCTTGATACCATCTTTATTGTAACTTCTGCGGGAAAAGACCTTAACCTGCGAAGGCTTGAACGGTATCTTACCGTTGTGTATTCATCCGGGGCAAGCCCGGTGATTTTACTGAACAAAATCGACCTTGCGGATGACCCTGCCCTGATGACAGAAAAAATACAGTCCATTGCAGGAGACGTCCCTGTCATTCCCATAAGTGCCCTTTCAAAAGACGGGCTTGATGCACTCAGCCCTTATCTCAATCCCGGGGAAACAGTGGCACTTATAGGTTCCTCCGGTGTTGGAAAATCCACGCTTATAAACGCTTTTTTCGATGAAGTCATCCAGAAAACTGCAGATATCCGAAAAAATGATGAGAAAGGGAGACACACTACCACAGTCCGCCAGATGTTCCTGCTTCCCAACGGTGCAATTGTTATAGACAACCCCGGGATCAGGGAAATACAGCTCGGAGACTCTTCTGACGGCCTTGAAAAAGCGTTTTCCGATATCATTAATTTAGCCCGCAACTGTCGGTTCAAAGACTGCACTCACCATGATGAGCCTGGCTGTGCCGTTCTGAAGGCAGTAAAGGAAGGGCTTATTCCGGAGGAGCGGCTGGACAGCTATCACAGGTTAACCAATGAACTCATATTCCAGTCAAAAAAATCCGAAATCGGCCTGAAGCGGCTTGAGAAAGAAAAATACAGGGAAATGGGAGTAAACATAAAAAAATATCGAAAATTTACGGGAAAACCGTAAGCTGAATGCTCTGCATGAACTCAATCGGATCCCCTGAATTATCTTCCAGAACAAGCTGAAACCCTGCCCTGCTTTCCGATTCTGAAGTTTCAGAAAAAGCCCGTAATATGTCGTTATTCCAGTTTTTCTCCCTCTACATAACACCCAAAATAAGTATTTTGTTCCACTTTTTTAAGGATACTGTTTATACTTTCCAGTGTGGCTTCCATCTTATCCATTCTCTTCTCGATCTCCTGCAGTCTGGCAAGAATTTCCTGGTCTGTGGTCACGATCTCATCTCCTTATAGATCTACTAAAGTTAGCATATTAGAATTATAGGAGTTTTAAGTGTATATTCAGTGTATATTCAGTGTATATTCAATGCATTCAGTATATTCAGTGTATATTCAATGCATTCAGTATATTCTGCAATGTTTTTATAGTCAACGTAAAATGGGTTTCTGGCTGATATATATAAAGTAAGGTCTATTTTTTTTGGAAAATGAAAAAAATACAGGGGGAGAAAAAGACTATGTTGAGAATTGCAGTAACCGGCAGTCCAGGGATTGGGAAATCAACAGTTGTGGCGAAAGCTGCCGAAAAACTTGCAGATCAGCCCGGCTTCAAAATAGGCGGCATCCAGACTGCCGAAATCCGAAAGGAAGGCACAAGAGAAGGCTTTTCAATCCGGGACCTTACAACCGGGAAAAACGGCATCCTGAGCAGTGTCAAGGGGAGTGGACCGAGGATAGGAAAGTACCACGTCAACCTCGAAGACCTTGAAAAGATTGGGGCAAATGCTCTCTGGAGTGCCCTTGACTGTGACTTGATAGTTATCGATGAGATCGGACCGATGGAGCTCAAATCCGAAGCTTTCGTTTCGGCGGTTGAAACAGTCCTGGAATCTGATAAACCGGTTCTGGCGGTGCTGCACAGATCCAGCAAACATCCACTGGCTCAGAGGATAAGAAAAGAATTCGAGGTTTTGACGGTTGATGAGGGGAACCGGGATGAGCTACCTGAAAAAATCGCAAATCGCCTCTTCAGAGAGTTGGAATGGAACTAATCATTCCAGACCGGGGCAGTATTGATTCAATTCCACTTCTGTCCACATGTTCTTCTGCAAACCTGAAGACCTGAAACCATTGCATTGGTCTTCGGTTAAGGAATGACCTCAATCTTGATTTCAGTCTTATGAACTTCGTTTTTTTAGCAAATTATATCAACCAAACTTTTGGGTACATTTTATGGAGATGAGTTTCAAATGTATCAGATTTTTAGTGCGTTGAGGAAGGCTGTGCAATCACAGAAAGGATGATATACAAATAATTAATATAATTTTATGGTCAGGAAAGATGTTTTACACCTTAACCGATGACCAATGGAATCCAATTTCGTTAACCCTGGTTTTTACTTATTTTACTAATAATGACCTTTTTTATTCTGGTCGCAGCAATAAGAAGTTTGATACTATCACTTAAACAATTACACCAGATATCAGGATAGAAATTCTCAGCATATTCTTTACATTTTTTTGTAACTGGCCCGAGGTAAACATTTTTATCTTGATCAGACCCTGCATTTTCAGACCCTGCATTTGGATACTTCAATCAGATTAACGAAACACCATTCATATTTATGTGGAAATATAATATAGAATAAAAGAGCGAAATGCCTGACAGAGTTATTATTCAAAATATGGAATTAATCAGGAAGCGATACACAAAAATAAAAATCATAAGGTGTGCAGTTTATGGACATCAAAATAAAATACATTGTTTCAGACTTCAATGGAACTCTTGTGGATGCTATGCCAATTTACACCAGAGTTTTCTGCGATGTAGTGAAACGACAGACAGGGATTGAATCACCTAATGTAGCCGCATATTCCATCGCCGCAACAGGCACACCGTGGGATGAACAATTTTCTCATATTTTGGAACACCATAAACTACCAAAAGATGCAGTGCCAAAACTGATGGACGAATTCTGTACCACCATTTATGATGAAACATATTCACTGTTTCCGAAAACAGAAGCGCTTTTAAAATTATTCAAAACCAAAGGTTACAGGGTGTTCATCACTTCAGGTAGTGGTACTGGACCAATGATGAAGCGTCTGTATGAAGTTGGTATTTTCCCTTACATTGATTGTTTATTAGGATTCGATATTTATAAGAAAGGTCCAAAGCATATTGAAATGCTCGCTGAAAAAGAAGGTTTGTCTTTAAAACAGTTTGCGTTGCAGTCAGTCTATTTTGGGGACGGACCGGGTGATATGCAACTTGCTAAGAACGCAGGACTTTTCGCTATAGGAGTGGCTCAGACGGTGGATCCAGAGCTTCTAAAAGAAGCCGGTGCTGATCTGGTGATTGCGAAAATCGGCGATGCACTGGAGATGGACTGGGAAAAATTGGAAATAAGCATTTGAGAATCATTTCATTGGTCATCGGTTAAGAACTTACTTCCATCTACCAATATTGTTTTTCATTTCACCTTCTTTTTAAATTCCTTGGTCTAGACTATTAATATCAGATTTAGATTATTAATATCAATTATCTAACGTTTAACCAATGACGCTTGGAAATCGTTGCAAATAGTCTTTTGTGCTGTCAGGTGGGTACGGCATCAAAAGTATTGTTTTCTGTACAGGAGATAATTACAGGCCGGTCTCATCCAGGATCAGGGCGTACTGTAGAGCATCCTGTTTTGTCAGAGAAAAGTAAGTTGCCCGAATAAACAGGCCCTATGATTGAAAGCCCCTCATATTTGAAGAGGATACCTTTCTGCTGTATCCTGCTTTATTTCTGGGAAAGCAGGGCTAGCAGAATCACGGAAATTACGATCAAAAGTTTTGAGGTAACCAGAATAAGTTTTTTCCTCAATATCCTTTCTTTTTCTGATTCTTCATATTTTTCCAGTTTATCGTATTTTTCCAGTTTTTGCTCCGGACTTCTGGCCATCCTTCTTGATCCTCACCTTTTTTACTTTAATTTCGTTTTAAAGCTTGAATAATTTTTCCTTTTTCTCCAGGAAAACCGCAACCCGGATTCTGGCTAAATTTTGTTCCTGGATCTGGAGCGTCATCTATTTTTTTAGATTCGGAGCACCCCGGTTTGCCAGTCATTGATTATTCTGGCAACTGCTCTCATTTCATCCACCTCGCCTTTCTTTTGCAGGAAATTACACTGTTTGCCTATTAGTTCAAGTACGGAGTAATCTTTCTGGTCTTCGATTATGATATTATAACAGGACTCAAGGGAAGTTTTGTTTTCGGCAAGCAGTTTTTCTATTATCTTAAGGGCAACACCGAGTGGATCCCGCAAGTGAGTTACATCCTTTATCCCCAGCAGGCCCTGAACATATTCATCGTTTTCATCGAAGGGGATTACTCCCGGAGTATCTATAAACATGATATGTGAACCTGCATCCACATGCTGCACTCCTTTTGTGTGGCCGGATATGGGGGAGGTGCCCGCCCTGTGCCTACCAGTAACGCCATTGATTACGGAGGACTTGCCTACATTGGGATAACCGAGGGTGCCGACGAGGATATCACGTTCTTTTATATTGCAGGCGGAGGCAAGTATCTGGTGCCTTAACATGGTTGTCCCGGACCTGTCCTTGCTGGATATAAAAATCGTAGGGGCAATTTTGGAGAGGTGGGATTTGGTTTTATCAAGTTTTTCTTTTGATACAAGGTCGCACTTATTAATGACTATTATGAAAGGCTTCTTTAAACGGATAATATCCTTTTCAACCTCACTGTTTCGGGTCTCTTTTGGAAACCGGGCATCTATGACCTCAAGAAGGACATCAGCTTTTTTTATAACATCCCTTACCAGAACTTTGTAGCTTGCCATTGAGCTGTGCTATGATGGAGTAAGGATATAAGGATATCTTCATATTCGGGATATATTCATGGGAAACTTTTGTTTCCATAACCTGTGACCAAAGGGGCGAAAACAAATACAAAACAATAAAATGGCACAGTTAGCCATCAAACAATACATCCGGCAAAATCCAGACAATGATTTTTCCAATGATGGTTTCTCAGTTACAGAGTTTCAGATAATAGTTTTTTCGTTCTCTCTTTTAGAACAGGTCCACCTGTCTTCTGTCGAATTACTGGCAGTTCGAATCTAAAAGATGAACCTTCTCCTATTTTACTTTCCACATATATATTGCCGCCATGCATTTCAACATACTTTTTTACCAGGGTTAACCCCAGTCCCGTACCTTCGAAAGTGCGGCTTAGAGATGAATCTATCTGAATGAATGGCTTAAAAATTTTCTCAAGGCTATTCTCAGGAATTCCTATTCCTGTATCTTTGATCATAATAGTTAAAAGGTTGCCTTCCTGCTTTGAAATTACATCAATTGAACCGTCTGCAGGTGTGAATTTTAGGGCATTACTTAACAGGTTTTCCATAATCTGCTGGAACTTTACCTCATCGGCAAATATCCATAATGTTCCATTTTCTGAATGGTAATTTAATTTAATATTCTTTTCATGAGTTTGTGGAAGAATCATTGAGATAACTTTATTAATAGATTCATCGACATAAAATTCTTTCATATTGAGATCTTCATCTCCTGATTCTGATTTTGATAAATCGAGTATGTCGCTGATTATATTGAGGAGGGTTTTTCCACTTGAAGAAATAAACTGGACATACTTGGATTGTTTTTCGTTCAGGGGCCCTGCAATTCCTTCCTTTAACAGGTCTGAAAACCCGAGTATAGAGTTTAAAGGAGTTTTCAGTTCATGACTCATGTTGGTTAAAAACTCGCTTTTTGTGCGGTTTGCCACCTCAGCAGCCGTTTTTGCATTTATTAGAGCCTCTTCTGCTTTTTTTCTAACGGTTATATCCCTTATAACCACGATATTTGCCGGCTGGTTCTGGTAGATTATTTTTGTACCAAGGCCTTCAATCCAGAGAGGCTCCCCTCTGGAAGAGATTGCTTTGTAAACACTGAGGTAGCCTCCCTTATCATTTAGAACATTTATCTGGTCTTCGATTGCAATCGGCAATGATTCGGGAGCAAGATATTTTGCAATGTTTGTACCTGTTACCTCTTTGAGCTCCAGATCGAACATTTTTCCAACGGCAGCATTTGCAGCCAGGATACTGCCTTCAAAATCAAGTATCAATATACCATCGAGAGTGTTGTTCACAAGGGTACGGAAGTTCTCTTCACTTGCTTTCAATGCCTTTTCAGCTTTTTTACGTTCCGTAATGTCCCGAACATACACTATCAGCCTTTCTTCATTGCCCAGTTTGAATATTCTGGTTGCAATTTCAGCTGGAAAGAGCGTACCGTCCTTTTTTTTGTTAATTATCTCGACTGTTTTGTCCCCTGTGGTTTCTTTACTGGTTATTATTTCCGGAATGCTTCTGGTAAAGTTCTCAGGAAGAAGATCAGCTATATCCCGCCCCAGGATCTCCACTTTATCGTACCCGTAAATTCTGCAGGCGGCATCATTACAGTCAACAATTTCTCCACTAATTGTTCCTATTAATATGCCGTCAATTGAGAGGTCTACAACCCGTTTGAATTTTTCTTCCGATTCTGCAAGTTTCCTTTCTGTCTTCTTGCTGGCAGTGATATCATAGACGTTTATAAAAAAAAGTTCTTTACCTTTAACGTTTATTGTATTGACATACATCTCTACATGCCTTATTTCTCCACTGGCAAGTTTATGGCAGGAATAGAAGTGACCTTTCTTTTCAGAAAAAACTTGCTGGCTAATTACTCTATTTCTTTCCTGAGAGAATGTGTTAATATCAGTGATTTTTTTTGCAGTTACCTCTTCATAAGTATACCCATAGTAAGCGCATGCAGGATTGTTTGCATCGACAATACGGTAATTGAACGGATCTACGAGAAGTGTGACAGCCGGGCTGTTGTTAAAAAGTTGTTTATATCTGTTCTCGCTTTCCTGCAGAGCTTCATAATTCTTTTTTATCCTGATTAGAGACTTTATCCTTGTTTTAAGCTCAAACCTATCTATTGGCTTGTTAATAAAATCATCAGCTCCGCATTGAGTTGCTCTTATTTTATTTGGCTTCTCAATAAGTCCGGAAATTATAATTATAGGTATGAACCTGTAGACAGGATCATTTTTTAGTATGCTGCATATCTCATAACCATCACTTACAGGCAACATCAAGTCTAATAATATCAAATCCGGAAGTTCAGTTTTCACAAGTTCAATGGCTTCTTTTCCGGTATATGCAGGAATTGGAAAATATTCATCTTCAAGCTGCAAACATAGTAATTCTACCTGGTCTCTTTCGTCGTCCACGATGAGAACTTTTGGTTTATCGGAAGTATCCAATTCTATCATCTTGAGTACCCATTTTTAATGGTTTTTGTAACAATCTGGAAAATATTATACAGATTTACGATCTGTATGATTCTAACTTATATAATATATTTACTATCACAGATTTAAAAAATTATTTACATTAACTCATTTTTCCATTATAATTGATGTTAAGTTCAGATTTATTAGGTATATTATAATAGGTTATAGTCATCTTATTTTATTTTTATGCCATTTTTTTTTCTTTGAATTACCAGTCTAAATCCTGGTATAACATAATTAAATAATAACTATTGTCTTTATAATATAAGTTATAATCTAGGCGTGATTTTTGTACATAATTCATCCTGTTTTCCTTTCAACTGGTTTTCAGGGGCAGGAATGAAACCACGGAAGATTGGACTGAAAGACTGGTTGAAACTGAAATTGGTAAAAAAATTGAATACTTTGAAATTGAATACTTTGATTTTCAAAATCATGTCAAAAATTGAAAGTTAGCTTTAGAATTAATAAACCTAAACTTTCCTTGAAATAAGTCTTATCGATTAACAGGTAAGGGATTTCATGTTCTATTCGCTTTGAGAGGAATTCTTCAACCTTTTCATCCAGTTCTTTAGTAATTCTGGATACAGAAGAGGCTGAGATTTCTCTTATGCCTATAGCAGTCATGATCTTTTTCACCCGTTGGGTGGAAACTCCTTGCAGGTAAGATTAGGCTACAGCGGCTAAAATGGTCTTTTCAACTCTTGTATATTTCTCAAAAATCTAGGTTTCAAAGGGAAACTCCGGAATTGAAGCTTAAATAATTTGAGTTTCCCATGCTTGGTCAGGAGAGTTCGGGGTTTGTATCCATTTCTGCTTTACGTGAATCCGTCCTCTCATAACGTTGTGCACCAGCCTGGAGGAAGGCTTCCTCCTCCATTACAAGGCTTAAAAATACCAGGTAATTAGCTGGCGAATTCCATCTTCCTGATCGACAAGATAATCTTTTATGAGTGGGAATAAATTAACCATTGACTCTGCATCCTCTTTTTTTGTGGTGAAAGGAAAAGGATATAGAGTCAGTCATATTTTACAGAACTTTCGCTATACTGCCACCAAAATTTTAAGTGTAAACTAAATAAACTTCATGCGTCTTCGGTTAAGGAATTTTCTTGCCTGTATGCTATCGATTTTAGAGCAAAATTAATCTTAAATTTCGAACACCGAAACTAAAATCGATATCTTGTTCCAACTTCAGATCAATATATGTTTTCGAGATATATCGCAGAAATAGGGCAATTTATCATGATTATCTCTTAACCGAAGACGCATGAAATAAACTTAAATAGAAACTTAAATAGAAACTTTAATAGAAACTTAAATAGAAAATTAAATAGAGAAAATTAAATAGAGAAAATTAAATAGAGAAAATTAAATAGAGAAAATTAAATAGAGAAAATTAAATAGAGAAAATTAAATAGAAAAAATTATGTTTTTTAAAGCCCGGTGTTCAGTCTTTTTCCCAGAATTCCTCAGCTTCTTCTTCCATTTCTTCCAGCCTGTCGTAATAGTCCGGAAACTCGTTAAGATGAGCCAGAGCAATCTTTCCTGTCATTATGGGGTCGTCGTTCGTAACGTTTGTTGCGGGGTCTATGGTCCCATGTTCCAGCTCTACGTCCATACCTCTGCGGAACTGGTCGACATCGAATTTATCCCATTTTAGTCCCAGTTGTTCCCCAACTGCCTTTGCTTCTTCAGCGGTAAAACTTTTGGTTGTCAACATTATCACTCTAAGTAATGTTTTGATTTGTTTTCGTACTTAAGGTTTGTCCTGTAAAATGTCCTTTTTTTATTTATCCTTTTACAGGAGGGTTTTACCCTTTAGTAAAAAGGCATGTTATATCATTAAAAGATATGTACTATCTTTATATGAAGAAGCGTAAAACCCCTGAGTCTTTAGCTCAGGGGATATAAGCGTCAACTTCAACCCTGATTTCGTATGTAATATTCTGCCGCCTCTTTACTAACATTTCCGATAGTAGACGCAAAATAACCATCACTCCATAACGTATTCTCACCCCAATAATACTTTTTCAGATATTCTTTTTGAGTTTTCCATAACCTGTTAGTATATTCTTGTTTCAATTTTCTGACAATTGACAAAACGCTAACTTTCGGCTCACTCTTGATCAAGAAATGAATATGGTCTTTGTCAGTTTCCATTTCAAGGATTTCAAAGTTAGACTCTTTTGAAATGTCAATCCTAATCTGTTTGAGTTCTTCGCTAATTGGTTCAAGTATGACTTTTCGGTATTTGCAAACAAAAATAACATGGTACATTAACAAAAATTTGCTATGATTCCGTGTTTCATACTTCGTATTTACCAAAAAGTATGTATGTTGTTAAAGCATATTACGCCTTTGTATGATGCAAGCGTTCAAATTTAGACTCTATCCTACAACTACACAAGCTATTCAATTGAATCAGCATATAGGTAGCTGTAGATTTGTCTATAATTGGGCACTTGACCAGAAAATTAAAACTTATGAGCAGACAGGGGAATCAATTTCCAGATTTGACTTAAACAAATTAATTCCTACTCTAAAGGCTTCTAATGAGTGGTTAGGAGAAGTTAACTCTCAATCATTACAGGGGATGACTAAGCAGGTTGAATCCGCTTTCACTAGATTCTTTTGAGAGAAAACAGGGTTTCCAAAGTTCAAATCAAAAAAGAATCCGATACAGTCTTTTCCTGTACCTCAACACTACACTGTAAACTTTGAAAATAATACTATCAAGCTTCCTAAAATAGAACCAATTAAAGCAGTTCTTCACAGGAAGTTTGAAGGAGAGCCTAAAACGGCTACGGTATCAAGGACATGTAAAGGACATTACTACATCAGTATCCTTGTTGAAGATGGAAAAGAACTTCCAGTAAAGGAAGCTTTCACAGAATCAACAACAGTAGGAATTGATGTAGGTATCAAAGACTTTGCTGTCCTTTCAACAGGAGAAAAGGTTGAGAATCCAAAGTACTTGAAAAACTCTCTTAAAAGGCTCAAAGTATTACAGAAAAGAGTCTCAAGGAAACAGAAAGGCTCTAAGAACAGGGCAAAAGCTAAACGAAGACTTGCTGTACTCCATGACAAAATAACAAATCAGAGAAATGACTTCCAGAACAAACTCTCTTTTAGACTTGTTAGCGAAAACCAAGCTGTAGCTCTGGAAACTCTAAATGTTAAAGGCATGGTTAAGAATCATCACTTAGCACAGGCTATAAGTGATTCTGCGTGGAGTAGTTTTGTAACAAAGTTGGAATATAAGGCTCAATGGTTTGGAAAAACCGTCCTGAGAATAGGACAATTTGAACCCTCTTCTAAGCTATGTAGTGTGTGTGGATACCACAATAAAGAGCTTCAGCTAAAAGACAGAGAATGGATTTGTCCAGACTGTAAAACCAAACACCATAGAGACATTAATGCCGCTATTAATATCAAAAAATTCGCACTCATAGATCAGAATCTAATTGGATTATGACACCGTAGGGACTACGGGGATGAGCTTGGGGACTTGCCCTCAATAGAGGGAGGAATGAACCAAAAAGCCACTCAGTCTTTAGCTGAGTGGTAGTTCACATTTATCATCTACATGAAAATAGGAATGAAGGAGCGACACATGTCTAAAAAAGATTTTTTGTTTATGAAACGTGCTATTGAACTCTCCCTCAAAAGTATAACAAGAGGGGGAGGACCATTTGGGGCAGTGATTACGAAAAATGGGGAAATAGTTTCTGAAAGCTGCAACCAGGTCACCGTGCTTAATGATCCGACCGCCCACGCAGAGATCAGTGCCATAAGAGAGGCAGCCCGGAAACTGAATACCTTTAATCTTAGCGGATGTGAGATCTACGTTTCCTGCGAGCCCTGCCCTATGTGCCTTGGGGCCATTTACTGGGCAAGGATAGATAGAGTTTTCTTTGCCAGCACAAGGTCTGATGCTGAAAATATCGGCTTTGATGATTCCTTCATATACAAGGAAATTTCATGTTCTCCACAGGAACGAAAAATTGAATTCCGGCAGCTCCTCAAGGAAGAGGCATTGGAGGCTTTTAAGGTATGGGAAGAAACTGAGAATAAGGTTGAATACTAATGCTTTTCGGCCGTCATCATTTAAAAAACGTTAGCAAGAAGTGTTATGAAATATTCAATTCTATTGAAGAGATTCCAGATAATTATAGGGTTGCGTACAATGGGATCTGTAGGTTGATATGTTCTGATGTGATATCGTAGACAAAGAAAGATTATTTAAAACCGATAGTTGTTTAACTAATTTTTGTTATAATTTGTTTACTTATTTCAACAAACGGCGTTTCATTTTTAAGAATATCCGTCTGAATGGATTACTTTAAACCCACTAAGTTTACTAACCTTCCCAATCCAAACAGTTCACTCAACAATATTTATATGTGGGAAGGATTACAGTACAGAAGGATTTTTTCAAACATTGTATATTACTCATAGGATCACTTAAAATATCATGACATGTAGAGTCATAGCACGAGTAGGTTTAGCACGAATAGAGTAGTTCATAGCAACATTTGAATCTAAAAAATGGTTTCACAAATCAAAAGAAGGTCCTTTTAATGAAATACTGGCAGCCGAAATATGAAACAATGGATCCCAAAGAAACGAAGAGACTACAGCTGAAACGCCTGCAACACAGTGCAAAGCTGGTCTATGACAACGTTCCCTTCTACAGGCAGAAATTCAAAGAGGCTGGAGTCGCTCCCGAGGACATCAAGACCCTTGAGGACGTCCGGAAGCTGCCTTTCACACGCAAAACAGACCTTCGGGACAACTATCCATTCGGGCTGTTTGCTGCAAAGAAAGAGGATATCGTGCGCATTCATGCTTCCTCAGGGACCAGCGGGAAGCCCACGGTTGTTGGATATACTGCAAAGGACATTGAGACTTGGTCGGACCTGATCGCTCGAAGCCTTACGATGATAGGGCTTACAAAAGGCGACGTTATACAGAATTCCATGAACTATGGCCTCTTTACCGGGGGAATGGGCTTCCACTACGGTGTAGAGAGGATGGGAGCCCTGGTCGTGCCGGCAGCGACAGGCAACACCGCCCGGCAGCTTGAAATGATGATCGATTTCGGGGTAACTGCGGTCCACTGCACCCCCTCCTACGCTTTCTACCTCGCAGAAACTGCAGAAGAGCTAGGTCTCATAGACAAACTTTCCTTAAAAGCAGCCATCTTCGGCGGCGAACCCTGGTCGGAAAACACGCGGAAACAGCTTGAAAAACGCCTGAACCTCAAAGCCTATGACTGTTACGGCCTCTCCGAAATGCTCGGTCCTGGTGTCGGCTTCGAGTGCCAGGAACAGAACGGTCTGCACATCTGGAGCGACAACTTCTTCGTCGAAGTTCTGGACGAAAACGGAGAACAGGTCTCTGAAGGCGAAAAAGGTGAACTCGTCTTAACTTCCCTCAACAAGGAAGGTTTATGCAACATAAGATACCGCACAGGTGACATGACCCGCCTCCTTGAGTCCGAATGCGACTGCGGCAGAACAACAACCAGGATCTCACGCCTGCTCGGCAGGGTAGACGACATGATGATCGTCCGTGGAATCAACGTCTTCCCCTCCCAGATCCAGGACGTTATCTCAAGAATCCCACAGGTCGGTGAACAATTCCAGCTTATCCTTGACCGCAATAAACACATGCTTGACGAGCTCACAATCGAAGTCGAACTTGAAGATAATGCTTTTACCGGCGATCTCAAAGACCTCAAAGCCATCCAGAACCACGTCCAGCACGAACTCAAAGCCGTCCTGAACATCCGCACAAACGTCGAATTGCTGGAGAAAGGCAGCATCGAAAGGACCGCAGGAAAGGCAAAGAGGATTATTGACAGGCGGGCAGAACTCTGAAATAAATTCATACTTAAATGCTTAAAACTGGAAACTTGTTTACAGTTTCCGGTAACTTTTTTATTCGAATTCATTAAAGAGAAAAGGTTAGATACTCCTTACAAGGCAATCTGTTCTATAAATTCATAGATTATTTTGTACAGGTATATTGATGAAACTGGAATCATCCCACCACTCAAAAATAGAAGAGATAATTACTCTTCTTGAACTGTCAAATGATTGTACTATTGCATTTGTAAACTGTAATGAACCTATTTTGTGCAATTTAGTTTGCGATGAAATTTTAGAGCGAGTAGGTGACAGAATTTACATTGATAAACTGAGAATGGATGAAGATTCGACAAATCTGTTTCACCTGTTAAAAGAAAAAGCGGAATTAGATGCCTATAAGTTCAACAAATCCCAGAATAAAATAGTTGCAGTTTTTGTGCTCGGGTTTGATAAAGCAATAAGAAAGAAAAACAAAAACGGAAAATCTGAAACGTTATTTCTTCTAAACATGCTGAGAGAGAATTTACTGGAATTCGAGTACCCAATAATTATCTGGATTAACAATTCTTCACTCAAATTGATCCTCAAAGAAGCACCTGATTTTTTCTCATGGAGAACAACTGTTTTTGATTTTTGATGTAAAGTAAATAGATCCCAGTATATATTTTATGTTGAAAAGTTAGACAATCAGTTTCCGACTATTTTGTATAATTTAATCTTCACCAGAATATCCTTATTATTTCATCAAACGTGTCTTGTCACGCTCGACGCAGGAGAGCGGCCTTTCCTTGAAGTCTGCAAAAAAGCTGAAATTCCTGAATTTTATCAAATGAAGCCCTGAAAAAAGTTGAAGCTTGAAAATAATTCTTATCAACCGTTCTAAATAACAATATTTATTTTACCTGCCTCCAATGTCAGAAAAGAAATTGGAGTAGTTTCATGGATCCGGCTATTCTTGCCCATCAAGCAGCAGATATTCTTGTTCCCGCCTTATCTGCCCTATACATTGCAGGAAAACCTCTCGCAGACAAAGGGACAGACGTTCTTGGAGATATGCTCTACGAAAAAGCCTTTAAAAAAATAGGTTCTAAAAGCGGGAAAAAGGCAAAAGCTCTGCTGGAAAAGATAAGCCCAAAAATGACTGAATCCCTTCGAAAAGCGCTTATAAAAGTGTCCAAAAACTCCGAAGATCCAGCCGCAAAAGAGGATCTGCAACAGGAAATCCTGAAATTACTGAGAAAAAACCCTGACCTTGCCAGGGAAATAGAAGTTACTATAAACCTCAATATCGAGAATATTGAAAATATTGATCAATTCGCGGTAGGAAATTACAACACCTTTTTCAATTTTGAAACTCCTTCCGGTGATGAATTAATCAAAATCATCGAATATCTGGATCAGAGAAGAAAAGAAGCATCAAATCAAGAAATCCTGAGCCGCTACAACCCTTCAAATCTCCCCTATTACCCTGAAAAACTGAAGCAATTTGTCACCCAAAATCGAGCTGATGAGTTAAGAAAAGACCTTACATACCTCGAAAACCACCGGATTTTACTTCTCAGTGGAATCGGCGGCGTGGGCAAGTCCACCCTCGCAAGAGCTCTCGTAGACCTCAGACCCGTAAACGTCCCCGAACCTTTCTGGTTCAACTTCAATCAGAACCAGAACGCAAAACTTGGAGACATCCTCGAAAAACTTGCTGCCTACATGAAAGCCCCATAAATTGCATCCTTTAAAGCCGAAAGAAGAGAACCAGGAAAAACTGATGTCGACAAACTCACCGGCGAACTTCATAGAAGAAGCGAAGTCTGGCTCATTTTCGATGACCTGAGCACCGTTCTTGAAGATCAACAGTTTACTGACAAAGGAATCGAACTTCTTTTTTCCTCGCTGCGATACAACGACCACAAAGCAAAAGTCATTGTAACAAGTCGGACCCTTCCCAAATTAGAAAATGGAGAAAGTCTTGTCGATGTGATTGAAGGTGAGGAAAAGCACCATCTCAATGGTTTGAGAAAAGAATTTGCAGTCAATTATCTAGTCAGTAACGGGCTCGACAAAGTTGAAACTCAAAAGCTGGAGGAACTGGCTGTAGGTGTGGACGGCCATCCCCTTGCTTTGAGGTTGCTTGTACAGTTGGTAAAAGAATATGGAGCAAATGACATCCTGGAAGATCTGAGCATGTACCGAGATCAGATGGAGGATACAATCTTAAAGGCAAGAAAATTATTTGACAAATTGGCAGGGAATGAAAAAGAATTTCTGGAGCACATCTCAGTCTATCGTAAGCCCGTGGCGATAAAGGCTCTCAAAGCTATGTTCACTGAAAAAACTCCACGAGATTCAGTCTCAAAGTTACTTAATAAATCTTTGCTTGAAACCAACCACAATGGTAGCTATTGGCTTCATCCTCTCATACAAGAATTTGCTTACAAGGGACTGAAAGATATAACGGAAGCACATGCTAATGCCTATATATATTATGTTTTATTTCCACTCCCAAAAAAACCATCCAAAATAGAAGACCTTCAATCTCTAATAGAAGCTCACTATCATGCCTGTAGTGCAGGAAGAGTCGATCTTGCTGCAAGAATTCTTTATCATTCCAATGTATGTGGTCAGTTGGAAAGGTGGGGAAACTTCAAAACTATAGTAGAACTGTGTACTCCTTTATTGCCAAATATTTCCCTAGAAGGAAGAATTATTTCTTTAGAATGCCACGGGTATTTTCTTGGAATTCTTGGAATAGCTTGCTTCAAACTTGGAATAGCTGAAGAAGCAATTATACTTATTGAAGAAGCGTTAAAAATCGCAAGACTAAGAGAGAACAAAAAAGGAGAAGCAAATCAACTAGGCAATCTTGGTCTAGCTTATCAACAACTTGGAGACCGCAGAAAATCAATTGAGTATTATAAACAGGTAATAAAGATTACGAAGGATATTAGAGACCAGCTTGGAGAAGGAACCAGCTATGTAAACTTAGGTAA
This sequence comes from Methanosarcina sp. WWM596, assembly GCF_000969965.1. Taxonomy (GTDB): domain Archaea; phylum Halobacteriota; class Methanosarcinia; order Methanosarcinales; family Methanosarcinaceae; genus Methanosarcina. The sequence goes on along the minus strand of NZ_CP009503.1, from coordinate 1,766,816 downwards.
TGTGTATTTAGAGTTGGGAGAAATAGAGCAAGCGATAATAAATTACAAGAGTGCTGGGCAAATATTCAGATATGTTGGAAATAAAAGTGGAGAAGGAAGTTGTTTTTCAAACTTAGGCATATTATATTCTCAGATTGGAAATATAGATGAAGGTATCGATTTCCTTGAGCAATCACTAAATATTTTTAAAGATGTTGGGGACAAAATAGGAGAAAAAAATCAATATATGAATCTGGGAATAGCTTATAAAAATATAGGAATGTTTAAAAAATCTATAGATTGTTATGAAAAATCTCTAAAAATCTCAATCGAACTAGAGAACAAGAGCGATGAAGGAGACTTGTTAGGGAATATTGGAAATCTTTTTTTAATTTGTGGACAAGCAGAAGAAGCAATTGAATATTACGAACAAAGCTTAAAGATTGACAGAGAGGCTAGAAATAAAAGGGGAGAAAGTTTAAGCCTTATAAGTCTAGGAATCTCGTACGCTGCTCTTGGACAACTAGAAAAAGCAATAGAGTTTTTAAAGCAATCCCTGGCTATAGGAAAGGCGATTGAAAATCCGAGGCTAATTAACTTTTGCGAGCAGAAATTAAAGAAACTTGAAGGATCAGATGAATGATTTTGTCTTCTTTTTTAATTTCATGGGAAAAGCCGTTTGCTTCGCAAACGGGGGTTGCCGGGAAAAGATGCAAGTTGAAAACCCGGCCATAAATTAGAATACAAAGAAACAGTGACTTTTTAGCTCAGACTGCAGCAATCAAAAAATTTTGCATTTCAAACCCAACAACTGATAAAGGGATTTACAAAACCACAAGCCAATAATCAGGGAATTTATTCTCTGATTTTCTGTAACTTTTCAGGGAATTTATTCTCTGATTTTCTGTAACTTTTCAGGGAATTTATTCTCTGATTTTCTGTAACTTTTCAGGGAATTTATTCTCTGATTTTCTGTAACTTTTCAGGGAATTTATTCTCTGATTTTCTGTAACTTTTCAGGGAATTTATTCTCTGATTTTCTTTAACTCTTTTTTGCTTACTATTTAATTAAATTCAGACTTTTTTCATCAAAGCAGCAACATTGGAAGTATTGTTTCTTAGAACGTCTGGAGTTTTTACTACAGATCTGCGAGCGGTTTTTTTACTTTCTATAGATTTTAAAAGTGATGGTAATTAAGAGTTTATATTGAAACTTTCGCTGTCTGATCATTATCTTTGAGAAGAAAAAACTTATCTTGTTTAAAAACATTATTAAAAAATATATAATGTGTCTCTGATGGTTTTTAAAAATAGTTATCATGAAGACTACAGGGAAAAAGAAAAGATAAGTGAACGACATGCATAGAATATATAATTTCTATAGGGGGGAACAAGTATGCGGGAAGCAAAAAACAGATCCGTAAATTTTGGATTAACACACAATGATGTAAAAGAAAGTAAAAAAGCAATTGAAATTTGTGAGCTGGATCTTAAAAATTCCAGGGAAAATGGGAATAGAAGAGAAGAGGGAAATAACCTTGGAAGATTGGGTTTAGCTTACAGCCATCTTGGAGAAATAAGAAAAGCTATTGAATATTACCAGCAGGCAGTAGAGATTTTTAAAGAAATAGGTGATAGGCAAGGAGAAGAACTAGCTTTCGAAAATATGGGATTGGCCTATAGCCGTTTAGGAGAAATAGAGAAAGCTATTAAATACTACGAACAGGCCCTGGAAATCTCCCGTGAAACAGGAAATATAGAAAGTGAAGGGACCGTAATAGGAAATTTGGGAATGGCATACGGTTTTTTGGGAGAAACAGGAAAAGCAATTGAATTCTATGAGCGTGCACTTAAAATCGCCAGAGTAAACGGTAACTTAAGAGGAGAACGAAATAATCTTGGAAACCTGGGTAACTTATGCTATCAGGTGGGGGAAGTAAGGGCAGCAATTGGATACTTTGATCAAACTCTCAAAATATCAAGGGAAATAGGGGATAAGCGGGGAGAAGGAGATATTCTTAAGAACCTGGTGATAGCACATAATCGCCTGGGAGAAATGAAAGAAGTAGCAGAATATAGTGAACAGGAACTTGAAATCTTGAGGGAGATTGGGGAAAAATATAAAGAATGTCAAACTCTTGAAAGGTTGGGTTTGACATATAGTTTTCTGGAAGATAAAGAAAAAGCAATTGAACGTTATGGGCAGGCACTCGTGATTTCCAGAGAATTAGGTGACAGGAGACAGGAAGAAATTCTAATAGATAAATTAAGGGATCTAAAAGAAACAAAGAGAACAGATCGCCATTATAAACAGAAAGTCGGAGTTTCAAAGGAGCTAAAAGAAAAAAAGGGGTTTTCGCTTTTTTGTGTGGGCCGAAAATAATTTGTTATCTTGAAATTTGGGGAGACTACACTACCCTCATAACATTGTAAAGGAAATTACTACCTGCCTATCTGCTCAAAGAAAAAGTTTTTTTAAGCAATACGATAAAGGGTTTTGTGTTTGGTGCCTCTGGAATCACTTACTATCAACCTGGTTACGTGAAAAAAGCAACTAAACATTACTAACAGGCACTGAACGTTTCAAGATAAATAAGTGACAGGCAGGGAGAAGGAAATCACCTTGGAAATCTGGGGGACGCATACTATACTAAAAGGTCTGAGAGAGCTTTCTGGGATCTGGGAGAGCTTTCTAGGATCTGGAAGAGCTTTCTGGGATCTGGGAGAGCTTTCTGGGATCTGGAAGAGCTTTCTGGGATCTGGAAGAGCTTTCTGGGATCTGGGAGAGCCGTCCGGGAGAGTCCAGAAAAGCAATTGAATATTACGAACAGGCCCTATTTATAGGAAAAGCGGTTGAAAACCCGAGGATAATTGACTTTTGCGAGCAGAAATTAAAGAAACTTGAAGGATCTGGGGAATGATTTTTATTTTCTTTTTTAATTTCATAGAAAAAGTCGTTTGTTTCACAAACGGAGGTGGTCGGGGAAAGATGCAGGTTGGAAATCCGGCTATAAATTGAAAAACAAAGTAGTAATGACTTTTCATCTCAAATTGCGTTATCTTAAACTACATTAATACAACGAATTTTTCACTTCAAACTCAACAACCATGAAAGTGATTTGCAAAACCACAAACTTTCAAAACCACAAACTTTCAAAACCACAATCCAGATCAATAAAAATTTCTGCAAAAATCCATAAATCGAACCAAAACCCCAAAACCAATAAGCTATTAAATAAGCAACCACAAACTTCACCTGTAATTTTTATCAAATTTAAATTTCTTAACTATTATATTTTTGCTCAATTTTGAAAGGTGGAACTATGCCTCACATAATGGAATTACTGGGAAAAACAAGAGTTGTCGTAAAGGACGGAAAGGTCATCGAAGTCGGAGAGCCTGAAGTTGATTGGTGCCCCCTCTTTGCCAAGATCCGAGGGATCCAGAAGATCACTCCTGAAGAGGTCAAGAAGAATATGGAATTCAGGATCAGCGATTTTGGGATGTTTACGGACAAGCGTCGGCTGGAACTCGAAGACTTTGTAGGGTTTGGAGCATCTGAAGTTATGATGACAGGCCTGAGCAGAGGTTTACTTGACACAACCGTGACCGCCTGTGAAGGTGCAGGAACTGTCATTTCCAATAACCCTACCCTTGTCCAGGGCATGGGAGGCAGGATGTCCGGTCTGGTCGAAACCGAGCCAATCGATGGCATTATAAACGGAATCACGGAACGTGGTGGAATCGTGCTTGACCCCTCAACTGCCGTAATGGACCCGGTTGCAGGTGTGAAAAAAGCAGCCGAACTCGGTTACAAAAAGATCGCAGTAACTGCGGCTTTCGGGGAAATTGCAAAAGAGTTACGGAAGCTTGAAACTGAACTCGGGCTTGATTTGATAGTAATTGGAGTCCATGTTACAGGTTTGAACAGGGGAGAAGCCCAGGTCCTTGTGGAAAATTCGGATATCGTAACCAGCTGTGCTTCAAAACCAATCCGGGACCTTGTAAAGCCTATCGCACAGGTCGGGACTGCCGTGCCACTTTTTGCCCTTACCCAGAAAGGAAAAGAGCTTGTGATCGAAAGGGCAAAGGACATCAAAAGCCCGATTCTGATCAATACAATGGCTCTGCCTGTGCTTCCCGAGCACAAACAGCCAAGGGATCTAATATAAAGCGAAATAAAAACGGTATCAAAACCATTATTGTTTACTTTTTTCTTTACCTATTTCCTTTTTCTTTACCTATTTCTTTTTTCTTTACCTATTTTCTTTTTCTTTACCTATTTCCTTTCTTTCTTTCTTTCTTTCTTTCTTTCTTTTTGCGTCAAACAATCCATTCACAGTATTTTTCTACGATAATATTATATTTTTTAGAACTTATGATTGTTATAACTCTGAAAAAGTATTGTCTAAAGTTCCAGGGAAGATGAGATGACCACCATATCAAATGACAAGCCTGCCATAGTGAATGACAACCCTGTCGTAGTGAATGACAAACCCACCATAGCAAATGAAAAAGAGAGTAAAAACAGAACTCTTGAAGAGAGAATTATAATCGAAAAAAACAAGCTTTTGCGTTTTATAAGGGAAAGAAACGATTACATCAGAAATCTGCCTGATACTGAAAAGAAAGCATTTATCGCGTCAATACAGGATATAAAGGAAAGTAAGGGTAAAATAGAAAGACTCCTGTTAAAGAAAGAAACCAAAAGAGGCATTGATGACCTTTTTTTTTCTTTTGAGGATCTTCCTCTTTTCGGGAAAGAATACTGGTTCATGAAATTCACAGCTGATGACGGATCCAGGCGCCAGTTTTTTCTCATGTTCGGCAGGAGTGCGGGCGATATCGAGGTTAACGGCAGGTATGTAGAGAACAGCAGGATAATAAACGACAAAACCGAGGGGTACTGCGTCTCCTGGGCATATGATGAGGTTAAGAGAAACCTCACCGATGATCCGGGGATCATCGAAGTTAAAGATGATAGAGTGACCTGTTCCAGTGAGAAAATGACCGCGGATTTCCATGGGACGTTTCCGAAATATACGCTTGATATTTCAAACAATGGCGAAAATGTCTGCTGTTTAGATATCAGAGAGCCGTCGGATGATAATTACAATTCAGAATTATCTAAATTTTTCAGAGGTTTATTCGGATACAGGTTCGCTAACCTTTATTTTGATTTCAAGGGTGTTTTGTTTGATAAGGAGTTCTCTGGAAAGTGCTATGCACAGAAAGTAATTGTTATCGGGCCACTAATTCCCTGGAAGTGGTCAAGAATTATTTTCAAAAATGGGTCGATCCTGACATACTATATCCCGAATATCGAAATTGTTGGAGTAGAATACAATATACACAATTCAATGGAATTCTACGATGCAGAGACCAGAAAGTTGCACCGCTTCAAGAAGGCAAAAGTGTACGAGTACCCTTCAAAAAAAGGAGACAAAAGATGGGTTCTCACTGCTGAAGAGGGCAGAGTATTCATGGTCACAAAGAGCTATTGCAAGGAGGCTTTCAGCTTCACCAATAACTTCAATTTCAGGTACATAGAGAACCTCGTCGATGTCGTAGATTTCCAGATTGAGACCGAGGAAAGGGTCATAAACCTTGAGGAAACTGGTAGTGGATTGGGCATGGTTGAAGATACATCAGGATTTGTAATATGAATTCGGAGAATGAGCGTTCTTTTTCATGGATTTGAGTATCTTAAGAACGAATATTGGGTCCTGTGAGATTTTGGATCCCTGTGAGGCTCATGTTTCGGTAGTCGGCTTTTCCGACTGGTTTTTCTATTTTTGAGGTTCGGTTTTTAAGGTTCTTTTTTCCTATTCTAGTGAAATTTTATTTCAGTTGGTTTTTAGTATTTGTGCAGGCGGCTGGTAAACAATCGTTTAGAGAATCCGGCACGATATTAATGATTGCAGCCCGAAAGGGCGTCGGGATAATCAGAGGTCTCTGTGATGCACTGGGATACATTAACTATATTTCAATAACGATTAAGTATATATCAATAACCTGCTTATAGGATATTGCAGAATGAATCCACTGGAGGAAATCAAACTGCAAAGAAGTAAAAAGTCCAGATAAATAAAAACCGGAAACCCGGTAAGAAGACAAAATTTGAGGAAAAAATACAAAATTTGAGGGATAAAATATGACTGTAAGAGATGATATTCACGGACAGATTGTTGGCGGCCTTAAAGACGCAAAGTTTCCCATAAACACACCCGAAGAATTACTTGCTGCATTCCCTGCCGGCGCAGACACCACATGTAGATCAGGTGACCTTGCAGTTACTGCGGGAGAAGCAGGCAAACTGCTCACAGCAGCAGATTTCCCATTCAAAGATGCAAAACACGTGGCAGACACAATAGTTGACAGAGCAGGGCTTTAAGCCCTGCTCTCCTTCTTAATTCTTTATTGCTCATTATTCACTTTTCTTTGTGCCTTTTCTTTGTGCCTTTTCTTTGTGCTTTTTCATCAGTCACTTTCCGTTGCTTATTATTCATTATCAATTTTCATTTAAACCCAATTCTATGTGGGTATTGATTCATTCTAACCTGTAGATTAGTCATTTGTTAAGACAAGAAGTAAAACCAGAAAAAGAATCATTAGGGTAAGAATCATTAAGGCTATTAAGGCAAGAATAACCAGAAAAAGAATAATCAAGATAAGAATCACTTATTTTTAACGAATATGACTTAATCCAGTACTTAAAGGGTGGTTTATAATGCCTCATATAATGGAAATGATGGGAAAAGCCAGGGTAGTCGTAAAAGATGGGAAGGTCGTGGAAGTCGGGGCTCCGGAAGTTGATTGGTGCCCCCTCTTTGTCAAGCTGCGGGGAGTCCAGAAGATGACCCCGGAAGAAATCCGGAAAAATATGGAGGCCCGGATCAGCGAGTTAGGAATGTTTACGGAAAGACGCAAGCTTGAATTTGAAACAACTGTTGTTGCCTTCGGCGCCTCCGAAATAATGATGAGCGGCCTCAACAACGGCTTCCTTGAAACAACCGTAACCGCCTGTGACGGTGCAGGAACAGTAATATCCAGCAACCCGGTTCTTGTCCAGGGAATAGGAGGCAGGATGTCCGGCCTGGTAGAAACCGAGCCGATTGATGCGGTCATTAAAGGGATCGAAGAGCGTGGAGGAACCGTACTTGCCCCCTCAACCGCTGCCATCGACCCGGCAGGCGGAGTAAGAAAAGCTGCCGAACTTGGTTACAAAAAAATCGCAGTTACGGTTGCAGGTGCAGAAACCGCTAAAAAAATCAGGGAAATCGAATCAGAACTCGGGCTTGACCTGCTGGTCATTGCAGTACACGTAACAGGTGTCAGCCGGGAAGAAGCTCAGGGTCTGCTGGATAACTCGGACATTGTAATCAGCTGTGCCTCAAAATATATCAGGGAACTTGCAAAGCCTCTTGTGCAGGTTGCAGCTGCGATCCCTCTCTTTGCTCTCACGAAGAAAGGAAAGGAACTTGTGATTGAGAGGGCAAAAGATATCGAAAGCCCGATTTTGATCAATACCTCACCCCTGCCGGTTTTGCCGGAACATAAACAACCGAAGGAATTGATTTAAGATCAGTATCATTCCAAAATTTCGCTCTTTACAGAGGAAAGGAAAAGAATCTTGATTGAAAGGGCAAAATAGATAAAAAATTTATTTGTGATTTATGTTACCGGGTTGTTCAGACTGCTTATTTCTGGCAGCCCGGATCCCGGAGATTGTATCTAAGAGCAGCAACCCATCATTGCTTATTTCTTTCTCCGTATTTTAATTATTATTCCGTTTTTCAGTCACGATTGAGCTCTTAATGTTACAAATTTAGGATTTCCAGTTTGAAGAAGTCTTGAATCTTGATAAGCTGCTGCTGAGAGGGTTGGTTTCCAGGTAGTGATTGGTTTGTTTTTACTTTTTTGAACTTTTGGATGGTTTGCTGTCAGTTTTTGTCGGTGATCATAGGGTCTCCAGAGAGTTGAGTGTATATTTACCTGAATATTTAAGTCAGGAACTGTAAGAACAGGTTTTGTAATGAGTCAGAACGAATTTTGTAATGAGTTTTATCTTTTTCTCTTCAACTTTCCAATCACACCAGAATAATCAAGCTCATTCTCAAATTTCTCTTTTATCTGTGTCCTTTTCTCCACACGTTCTATTCTTCTATCTATTAAAAATTCTCCAATTGGTGTAATAAAACCAAAAAGAATTCCCAGCCCGAGGAAAATATAGATCATAGTAAAAATTTTCCCGGAATCAGTTTGAGGTGTAAAGTCCCCATACCCCACAGTTGTCAGTGTGATAACCGAAAAATAGAGAGAATCAAGCCAGCTCCAGCCCTCAACAGAATGGTAGAAAAAAGTCCCCATAGTAAGGGTAATAATAACAAGAACCAGGAGGGAGCGGAACTTTGGATCTTTAAGTAGCGTTCTTAATGCTCTTACAATTACTATTATCGGCAAAAGAAACTGAATCATAGCCTTTTCCCCCTAATATGTCTTCCTTCAAGGATTAAATAGACATCTATGGGGGATAACCCGTGATTTGTATATCGAGGATGAAAGCACACCAAGCACCAGGGCAAAAAGTGTAAGTGTACTCAAAGCCGGCATAACCTTCTCGAGAGCGGACAGCAGGGTCCAGACAAGCATCAGAGGTAGCACAAAAGGATAAATTATTTTTCCGAGTCTTTCGTCACTTCTTTTAAGGTCAAGGGAATCTTTTGAAACAAAGGCTGCGTACCTGTATGAACTCAGATACCTGCAAAGCTTTGAAAAAGAGTTGAAGAAGCTCTTTTGCGCCTGTGGGAAGTCGATTTTCAGGAAAATAAGCGATAAAATAGAAGGAATAAGGATCAGAATACCTGAAAGCAGGAGCTGGTTTTCGGATGGAACAAGGAAAATGGAAAGGCTTGGAAGGTTATAAAGGGTACTCTGATTAAGGTTTTCGGATATATGGAGCAGGAGACTCCTCCAAGTTCCCTGACTCGCAGGGGATCTTCCAGCACATTTATCCCGTGTAATTTAAGGGTGTCAGAGTTTGGCTTTATCTGCCCCGTAAGCATTTTGATAATAGTTGTTTTTCCGGAGTCGTTTGGGCCCAGGTTTTTTATCCTGCATTTAGAAAGCCCTTTTTTCATAAAAACTGCTGATCTCCGAACCATAAAAAAGCCTTAATCTTCACAATATATATTTACCAGTTCTCGGTACGACTCTCGAATAATTATTTTATATAGGATGTATATAGGGATTGCGAGTACCATCCCAAGGGGGCCTAACAGTTTGGAGGCGGCAAGAGTTAGAACCACACTTAAGAGTGGGTTAATATTCACTTTTCCCGAGATCATGAATGGAATGAGGTAGAGGTTGTCAATAAGCTGGGCAATAATAACTGTTATCACTGCTAAGAGAGCTGTCATCGGACTATCAATATAACCCACAATAACCGGAGGAATTGCCCCAATAAGAGGGCCGATATACGGAATAATATTTAGAAAGCCTGCCAAGATGCCAAGAAACAGCCACCCTTCAAGGCCTCCCAGATAAAACCCTATACAACAAATCAACCCTACAATAGTAGACTCAAGCATTTTTGCACTGAAGAAATCTTCAAGCTCACGACCCATACTTTTTAAGGCTTTTGCGATCCCGTCCGCATGTTCTGGAGGAGCATAATTCTGGATGTAGTTTTCTATTTTATTGTGGTGCTTGAAGTACACACTAAACATGAGGGGGATTATCAATACTCCAGTAAAAAAATAATAAGAGACCTTTGAAACAGTATCTGCAATCCCGGAAAAGATGGTGTTCCCTATTTTTTGCAGGTCCTGGGGTTTAATAACGCCTGAATCCGTAAGCTTTGAAAGTTCGGACTCATGTTCGGAAAAAAGGGCTGAAGCTCCACTTGCGTAGTCCTGCTGTATATTACTGAAATCTCCTATAAAGACTCCAAGACTCTGTACCTGGCTACCCACAAGGAAGAGGACGGCAAGCCCTGCACCGGTAAGAAGGACTAAACCTACTGCTTTTCGATTGCAGTTTGGAAACCTGTCCATGAACCTGTTGAATACTTTTATCACTTTTTCCGCGATCAGAATCAAGACTGCACCTGCAATAAGGACTATAAAAATATCCTCAAAATAGAAGAGTATCGCAAAAAACAATATGAAAAGTATGGTTGTTAATGCCAGAAACTGCCATATGTTCCGGTTAGTACTGAGGGGCATGCACTTCTACCTTTAAACTCTTATTTGGTTTATTGATGTAAAGTTTTTAGATAAGTTTTTAGATAAGTTTTTAGATAAGTTTTTAGATAAGTTTTTAGATAAAGTTTTTAGATAAAGTTTTTAGATAAAGTTTTTAGATAAAGTTTTTAGATAAAGTTTTTAGTGTCCAGATAATTCTTTTAAAATATAAATTAAAGTTTCTAGTTTAGATAAGTTTTTAGATAAAGTTTTTAGTGTCCAGATAATTCTTTTAAAATATAAATAATAGTTCCTTTCAGTTCGTTGAAGTTCAGAAATTAAAAATTGAGGTATATAAAAAATTGAGATATATAAAAAATTGAGATATATAAAAAATTGAGGTATATAAAAAATTGAGAAATGTATTTTTGCACTGGTTGAGAAACAAAAAGTTTTCCCTTTTTCTCTTCAGACCCTGAGCCTTTCCCCATTGAAACTTTCTGAAGCAAAGTTATTGCTTCCAGGAGTCAGGGAATTCAGTTCACTGGCGATTTTGCTTAAAGAAAGCATGAAATCTGCCCTTATCCTTAAAATGAGCACTTCTGGTTGCACGCAGCAAAAAAGGGTTGGTTCGCCTTCAATTATCCTGACGTAGCCTTTTTTCTCCATTCCTCTGAGGGTTCCATAGATTTTAGGTCTTGGGACTCCTGCATTTTCGGCAATCTCACTTGCTTTTGCCTGTTTTAGGCAGACAAGTGACGCATAAACCTTGGCTTCATTGCCTGTAAAACCAAGTTTCTGAAGGTTATCAATAAGCTTAAGAGTCATTCAGGTTTCCTCCGTCTTTCACGTTGTAGAGATGTGCTCTATCTGGTAATCTTCATAATCTAATGGTTCCAATCGTTCAATAATTTCATATAGCCGATAATTCTAACCAATAATTTTAACCAATAATTCTAACCAATAATTTTAACCAATAATTCTAACCAATAATTCTAACCAATAATTTTAACCAATAATTCTAACCAATAATTTTCTATAACCAGATTGCAGTCACCTTATTCAAGCAGCCTGGCTGGCATCTATTTTCTGCAGGAGTTTTACCATAGTTTCAAGGCTATGCATATACTCCTCAACGTCTTTATCATCAACAAACTGAAGGATTTCATCAGCCATTTCGGTGGTAATCCGGTTTAAACAATTATAATAATCAAACCCTTTTTCAGTGAGGGAAACAAGCACCTTTCTCCTGTCATCGGGATCTGTCTTTCTGAACACAATTCCTTTCTTTTCCAGGTCATCAACCATCCTCGTAAGGCTGCTCTTTTCCATGCCGGTGTATTTTCCAATCGTTGAAGGCATAATTTCTCCTTCTATTCCTATGATTTTAATTACCAATGGCTGGTTCTTGCTCAGTTCCCTGAACTTACCTGCAATTTTACTTTGAAAGGTCTGCTCAAAAATCAGATTATTGAGAGCATCTCTTTCCATTGACAGGAGAATTATCTTACTCAGTGTTGCCTCATCCATTTTTAATCATCCCTTTTTCACGGAGTCTGCCAGGCTCTGACTCGAAGAATTTGCTTATAATTATTTGGAACATAATGAATTATCATAAAAACACATTGAATATTCAATTATTCAAAATACGACAATTAAAATATCAATTATTGATAAATCAACTAATAACTAATTATATTTAAAGATTTTGATACTTCCCTAAATAAAGCTTCAAAATGAGAATAAAACTAAAATGATTAAGATAAATGCCAAAAAATCAACACGTTATAAGATGCCTCCGCCAGCTTTTATGGCAACCCTTTTAAAAAGAAGAAAGACGAAAGAAGAATGAAGGAAGACGAAAGAAGAATGAAGGAAGACGAAAGAAGAATTCGAGAAGAAAAAGCAGTAAAAATCAATAAAACGCATATGAAATTCTTCGAATAACAGGCACAAAGAAATGAAAGTACTTTTTTTTCCTTACCTTTTTTACCTATCAACCTCATCATTCTCTTGGGCAGTAAGGTTGTACTTATTTTGGTTCTTTGAAGCCGTGATAAAACTAACCAGTGAATTGCCATCGAAGGCTCAAATGTGACTTTGATCACGGATGCTAAATTGGCCTTTGAGGCAATTCTACTGCCCAAATTAATTTGGTGATCTAATTTGGTGATCTAAATTGGTTGAAGTCATTAACAAAGCTTGTGGTTTAGACATTCACAAACTCTTTTTCATTGCTACAATCCTCAGTAGATCTGGTGAAAAACAGCAACAATATTTCTCTAGAACCCCTGACGAAATTTTAGCTTTTAAAAACTGGGTTATATCAGATAAATGTGACGTTGTTGCCTGTGAATCAACGAGTGACTTTTGGGTTCCGATTTATGATGCGTTGATAAAACATCTACCTGTTATAGTTGGAAATGCCCGAGATATGAAGGCGTTTACACACAAAAAAACAGATAAGATCGATTCCGAATTCATCGCACAACTTGCATTGAATAATATGATTCAACCATCAAGAGTTTTCCCAAAAAACCATAGAACATTTCGTTCATGTATCCGGCTTCGCCATAACCTTGTACAAAAAAGAACAGATATAAAAAATGAAGCTCACGCCATACTCGCACCTGAAATGTTTAATCTGAAGAATGTGCTAACAGATATTTTTGGTAAGAGTGGTAGAGCAATTCTATCAGGAATTTGTTCAGGTAAAAGCGTTGACCAGATTATAGCAAGCCTTTCCCCAAATGTTCGTAAAAAAAGTGATCAGATAAGGGAAACTCTGGACAGAGAAATCTCTCAAGGTGCTGCATTCAGGCTTCAGATCTGTCTGGATATCATAAAGCATCTTGACAATGAAATCAAAATTTTGGAAAAAGAAATATTCAATTATGCTTATAAAAATCATAAGCAAGAAATGGAAATTTTAATGTCTGTTCCAGGAATAGGAGAACTTGGAGCGGCAACTCTTATTGCTGAAATAGGCGATTTCAAAGATTTTTCTTCAGGGGATAAGCTTGCTTCATGGCTTGGCATAGTTCCGAATGTGTACCAATCAGCGGATAAATACCATAACGGAAGAATCACTAAGAGAGGATCTAAGGAAGCAAGGTGGATTCTAACACAGATTGCTCAGGCAGCAGCAAGAACAAAAAATAGCAGGTTAAAAGAGTTTTTCAACAGAAAAAAGAAGTCGATTGGGCATTCAAAGGCAATTATTGCCCTGGCAAGAAAAATTGCAACAATTATATGGCATCTGATCACAAACGAGGAGATGTATGAAGATGAAACTGGATATAAAAAGGGGGAAATTCAAAAGAGAAAGATAGTGGAGACTGAGATATTCTCAGTTGATGAAAGGATCAAAATAATGAGTGAAATATATGTAATTGCGAGAAATGAAGAAAGAGAGAGTACGTGAGGAAGATCTCCTCATATACTTTCATGCTAAATAAGATCTGTAATTTTTGGTAGGTGAAGACGTTGATGAGAGCTTTCTGACTTTGTGCCCTATGTCAGAGAAAAACATGAATAACATTCAAGTTCCTGGCGCGCTTCAACTGCACAATAGTGGGTTGGGAAATGTGGCGAACAACTTGGGGGAGGGAACGAACGACTCTGCTGCAAGCTCAACGAGCTGCTTTCCTATTGCATTAAATCCGTGGGGGATGATAAATGAACACAGCCGGAGACGTCCAGAAATGGCTGACATTCGGATTAAGCGCAGAGCAGGAGGATCGCTTCCGAAAGACAAACTTTGGTGCAGACGTCACCCAGGCTCGGATTTTCATTTTTTTGATCATCCTGCCCCTGATAGCCCTTGCAGCCAATGACTATGGTTTTTTTGGTATCTCACCGATATTCTATGGGCTTTTTGCGCTTAGATTTGTTATTGTTGCATACACTATCCTATTCCTCAAAAACCTTCGAAGACTTCCGAACTACCACTCTTACGACCGGGCTGAATTCGTTTGGGCTCTCATTTTTGCGTTCACCCACATCACATTGAACGCGACACGACCTGCTGACTTCGTCGCCCATACCATCACCATAGTTCTCACTATTTTTGTCATGGTTCTCGCCATTCCAAATAGGTTCACCAACCAGCTTATTCTGTCCCTGGTGTACACCATCGGGGAGACGTTGATTATCGCATCCAGTCTGTGGATCTCACCACAAGCTTCCTTTACGGTGCTTCTCAACATGTTCATTGCGAGTGCCGTTGCCATTGCTTCCAGCTGGCTGCTTCACTTCTGGCGCAGGCGGGAATTTCTGACTCGCGAGGAAATACAAAAGGCAAGAGTAGAAACTGAGATGCAGCTTATCGAGCGCGAGAAAGCTGAAGAAGCCCTCGAAAAAATTGAAATTGCCCGCCAAAAGGAAATTCATCACCGCATTAAAAATAACCTGCAGGTTGTCTCCTCTCTATTGGACCTTGAGGCTGAGAAATTCAATAATAAAGAATATATAAACAATTTAGAAGTTCTTAAAGCCTTCAGGGAAAGCCAGGATAGAGTAATATCAATTGCCCTGATCCACGAAGAATTGCATGAAGGTGAAGGAGCTGATACACTTAACTTTTCATTGTATTTGCAGAGACTCATTAAGAATCTTTTCCAGATTTACGGGCTTGGAAGTGCCAATATTAACTTAAACATGGATCTTGGAGAAGATATTTTCTTTGACATGGATACAGCAGTCCCATTGGGTATAGTTGTTAATGAACTGGTTTCCAATTCTCTCAAATATGCGTTTCCGGGCAGGGAAACTGGAGAAGTCCACATTGAGCTCTTCAGCGAAGAGGTTGGAAATGAGCCAAATAATAAAGAGCAGCTTACTGGAAAAGATACAAAGTATACTTTAGTAGTCTCCGATAATGGAGTTGGTATTCCCGAAAACATTGATTTTGGAAACCCGGAAACTCTTGGTCTGCAGCTTGTCAGTATCCTTGTCGATCAGTTAGACGGTGAAATGGATCTTGGAAGAGATCATGGAACAGAATTCACTATCCGGTTTAGCAGTATAGAAAAATGAGCCAATTATGGAACTTTTGCTCACGCCCTAAACCCTGCTTCGCTACAGGCTTTATAGGAAGAAGCGTAAAACCCCAAAGTCGTTATCTTCTTTCATCCACTTGATTGATCATCTTTTCGGCTACAGTTACTTTTTTTGGCTACAGTTCCAAAACTTATTCGTATTCCAGACCTGGCAGAAATCCAGGATTGGTCAAAAGTCCCAATCATCACAATTCTTATATACATCAGTTATTATGCCTCTTAAAGTGAAGTGACTTATATGACTGAGAAAAAAATTGACTTTTCTTCACTCAAAAGTAAAGGTTTTCTGCCCCAGAGGCAGGAAAATATGTTTTCAATGCGGCTGAAAGTCGTGAGCGGGAATCTGGATGCTGAAAAACTGCGGGCAATTGCGGATGCAGCCGAGAAATACGGTAATGGATATGTCCACGTAACCTCAAGGCAGCAGATTGAGATTCCTTTTGTCAAACTTGAAGATGCGGAAGAAGCAAGCTATGAGCTTGAAAAACTGGATATTTCAGGAGGCTCTTCCGGAAAGAAGGTAAGAGCTGTAGTCGCCTGCCAGGGGAATACGGTCTGCAGAAACGGGTTGATCGACTGCCAGAACCTGGCATGCCGGATCGATGAAAAATACTTCGGGGAAGCTGTCCCTAAAAAGCTCAAGATTGCAGTAACAGGATGTCCTGCAGCCTGTATGAGACCTCAGGAAAATGACTTTGGGGTCATGGGCACGGTAAAACCTGAAATCCTCGAAGAAAATTGTGTCGGCTGCAAACGCTGTGAAAAGGCGTGTAAGGTGGGGGCAATAAAAGTCCTGGAAGAGAAAGCCCACATAGATACCGAAAAGTGCATCCTCTGCGGAGCCTGTATTGAAGCCTGCCGGAAAGATGCTCTGAGAGCCGAAAAAACCGGATGCACGATCTTTGTCGGAGGCAAAGCAGGACGCCAGCCCAGGCACGGGACAAAGCTTCTTGAGCTTGCAGACGAGGAGCAGCTTTTCTCAATCCTTGAAAAAACCTTTGAGTATTACAGGAGAGAAGGCCTTGATGGGGAGAGATTCGGAGAACTCCTTGAAAGGCTGGGAATTGAAAAATATAGGAAAGAAGTCCTTCCCTCTTAAACAACCGGTTAATTTTCCGACTTTGCCTTCTTTGAAATCCAGATCCCAAGTGCTCCCAGCCCTGCCAGCAGTGCAATAAACTTTATTAGTCCTCCAAGGAAAGGAATTTCATACACTATTGCAAATACAATCGCTCCGGTGAGGTAATATATCATTTTCCCGGCTTCTTTTTTAAAGACCTTAGAGTAAATCATTTCCCCTGCGAGCAGTTTTACCGGTACTGTAGCGATAAGGACTGCGAGGGCCAGCATCAACATCAGCAGGATAGAAAGACTCCACCCGAACATTGTAATTAACAGGATTACGGAGAGGACCGGAACGAAAATAAGGAGCGTTAAGCCCAGCAGTCCGGCTTTCAACGCTGATCCCCTTACAATTTCCGCAAGTCCGGTTACAAAACCCGGGAAAGTATAGATCAGGATAAAGCCCAGGGCAAGAGTTGCCAGCAGCCCCAAAATGAAGGAAAAGATGCCAAAACCTTCAGCTCCACCTGTATACTGGTTTCGCTCTCTGGTTACGGGTACGATGCTCAGGTTTCCCCCTACCTTATCTTCAAGGTCAGAAGGGTAATTTTCGGCTTGAAGTTTAAGGTTCCCTTTAAGCTCAAAGTCCTCTCCTGTCTTGAGTGTCCCGGCAGAAGCTGACCCGTTTCCATTGACGATCCCGTTAAGAGTTACTTCTCCTCCGGCCAGCAGGATATCGCCTTCAACTGCGCTGTTCTTTGAGAGATAAATCTGACCACCGGCTGCTACCAGGTCTCCACCAACATTTCCATTTACCCGAATCGAGCCTCCGGCTGCCATGATGTTGCCTGAAACGTCCCCGTTAACAATTATTTCTCCGCCGGCCCCGGTGAAATCATCTATAACATTTCCGTTTATCTCAAGCCTGGACCCTCCAAGTACCAGGTCTCCCGGGATATCCTGATTGATCTTAAGTTGATCCCCGCCGCCAAAAACGTTTCCTGAGCTCGTATATTTAAGCATGGTTTCTTCATCAGCGGCACCTGCCGAAAAAGGCAGTACGGCAAAAAGTATCATAAATAATATAAGTAGTGATTCCAGCTTCTTTTCCATAAAAATTACCTTCTTTTGTACCATTGAGTCTTTCCGGTTTAATCGAGTCTTTCCGGTTAACCACTCCGATGAATACCAGGATATTCTGGCTGGTATATTCCCATTTGTTGGTATATTCACATTTAATACAATAAATAGGTATGAAAAGCCCTTCGAAAAATAAAAAGGCACTTAAAGATTAAAAATAGGGAGAAAAAGCCTCCAATCAGTGATCTAACCTGTTTCATAACCAGTATTTAGAGAGGCTTTACCAGGAATTGTCATGAATTCTTGAGGCTTCGTACCTGGGCTCTCCTGGTTTTTCTTCTGCCGGATGACCAATTGAGATTATTGAAAACGGGGTCACATGCTCTGGGATCTTAAATAATTCCCGGATATCGGTGATAAGTTTTTCAGCCGGGTAAACTCCTATCCAGACCGCTCCCAGCCCCAGGGCATGGGCAGCCAGTAACATGTTTTCGCTTGCAGCAGAACAGTCCTGAACCCAGAAATCCTTGAATTTCGGAGTATTCCGGTCTGCGCAGATCAGTAATGCAGCCGGAGCGCCTTTTAACATATTTGCATAAGGGTGCATTTCCGAGATTTTTTCAAGGAGATCACGCCTGTCAATTATAATGAAATGCCAGGGCTGTTCATTCCCTGCTGATGGTGCACTCATACCGGCTTTCAAAATCTTCTCAATCATATCCCTGCTGACTGGTTCTGGCAGGTATTTCCGGATGCTTCTTCTGGTTAAAATCGCGTCCATTGTTTCCATAAATATTATTCCCCATTTATTAATGTAGTATTATAACGGATAAACCTTAGTGTTAACCAGTTTTATATATATTAGTTTTATATATAGTAATATCTGCATTTAATTATATATATTTAACACGGCTTTTTTTGAATCTGTTTTAGACTTGGTTTCTGAAATTGAAACAAAAATAGTAAGAATTGATAATAATTCTAGCAAGTTACTTTGCAAATAAATGTATAAAAATAAATAAAATATATTTTAAAATTTATTTAGTTTTAGTTTATTTAGGTTTACCAGTGAGGACTCTTAAGATACAGCTCGTTTTGAGTAGCTATGACCGGAGAAAACTACGGCCGGTGAAAAGCAGGACGAAAAAAAACAAAAACAAAAACAAAAACAAAAACAAAAACAAAAACAAAAACAAAAACAAAAACAAAAACAAAAACAAAAACAAAAACAAAAAATTAATAAATATCTGCCCAATCAACAGTATAAATAGTATAAATAATTCCCATGACTCCCGGAATGGGTTTAAAAATACAGCATAAAAAATTCTAAATTTTGGTGATCCCCTACATGAAAAGAAAATTCCAATCAGGAAATAACTATCTAGTTTTGTATGACTGCGGTATTGCCTTCCTATGCTATAAAGATTCCTCCCCTGTAAAATGCGATTATTACGAAAGTGGAAACCTCATAACAATTTGATTAGAAGGGGATACAATGCAGATGAGGGTAGAAGGAAGGGGTGTTATTTCGGTTATCGGTGGCAGATGGGAGGAAGTTTATCCTTTTGAGGTTGCAGCGTGATATATGAGTCTTTTTGTTAGTTTCTGGGTTTTAGATTGGTTGCAGTCAATAGCTAACGGAATTAATGACAAATTTTAATGATCCCAGAAGATATTAAAAAGTCTCTAAATTGGAGCCAGAGTCCGGAATGTGAACTTGAAGATGCTTCATCTTCACGTAATTTGAGAGATAAAAAAGGTAGGGCTGTGAGTACTTTCATTTGTTTGTGCCTGTTATTTGGAAAATTTCATACACGTTTTTACTTGAATATAAAAACAGTTTCGGGGTTAAGAAAAAGTATCATTTCAGATCGTAACCTGCTTCTAAGTGTTATCCAGGATCCCTACCTGCGGTTGGTTTAATATTGTTTTTGACTTAACCTAAAACGGAAACAGATCTCGGACAATAGAAGTAAGGACAATAGAAGTAAGGACAATAGAAGTAAGAACAATAGAAGTAAGGACAATAGAAGTAGGATAATAGAAGTAAGGACAATAGAAGTAAGGACAATAGAAGTAAGGACAATAGAAGTAAGGACAATAGAACTAAAGAGATGCGCTGATCAGATATCAAAGTTAACCTTTAATACCTCACACTGCGGCATATTTTTAATTTGGACACCCTCCAGTGTTCCTGTTACTTCCAGACTATCAAATTCATTTGAACCGCATAGTACATCCTGATTCGGGTGCGTGCCAGGTGTGATATTGCAGTTCAGCACAGTCTTTTTACCAGCCGAGACTACGATTGGAAGCCTTGGTGACGCAGGATGTTTTTTTGGAAGAACTATTAATGGGGACCTGATTTCCCGAATCATGAAGAGAACGCATTTAAGCCCTTTTTCAGTTTTCTCATCCACCGAAAGCGCAGAAGCAACAATCAGGTCATGGGGTTCCAGTCCGAGTACAATCTCTTCGTTCTCAGTTTCCAGAAAGAACTGCCCACTCGGACCTGCTTTCACAATAGCCACTGTTCCTGCCGTTCCGCGCAGGAGAAGCATTTCACTTTCCTTCAGTGAAATTTCTTTAGAAGAGGTCGATTTTTCCATTTTAAAAATAATTATTTAAAAAATCCAGTTGATCATCAGGATTCTGCTACATTTTAGGATTCTTCTACATTTGTAGACTGGCAGGAAGGACATTTCACATTTTTGCCAATACCTTTAAATTTATTTCCACAGTCCTTGCATGCATACTGTTTAAACGGCAATTTTCCTTCCATATCGATATCAAAAGAGTCTCCAACACTACACATACTTATTACCTCATGGTTTTATCAAGGGGATTACTATAATGATATAACCCCTTATTATTTCTCGTATTTATACAATTAATATCTTTCCATATCTATTCCCAAGCAATTTCTGACCTCAGTTCTCTCATCAGGGCAATCCTCATCAGGGCAATCCTTTTCAAAAAAAATTAAAAATTAAGAAATAATTAAGAAATGTAAGTAGAGGCCCACTCAGGCCTTTTCGGTGGGTTTGCCTCCAGCATTTCTCTCCATTTTTCATCGGTCAGGCGGTCGGACATGGGCTGTTTGAACTCGTAATAGCTGAAGACCGGACCTGCCCCGATAAGGATCCTGTCGTCCGGAAGTTTATACGCAACTACTAGCATGTCCACGTATCCAACCCCTTCTTCGAGTACGTTTTCTGTGTTGCCGTCGGTATGGACATCAGCTACAACTGTAGTTTTTCTGGCTTTCTCATCGACATCAGCTATAACCCCATCAAGCTGGTCCCCGAAATTCTTGATGAACTCGTAGTCTTCTTCTGTCAGTTCTTCGTTTTTGAGTTCCTTTTCCGAAATTGCCTGAAGCCTGGAAATTATAGTTTCAAGGTATGTAAGCCTTGTTTTTGATGTCGGATCAAGCACACCCATTTCATCCAAGCCCTGGTTTGTCATCTTCGTTAAGGCAAGCAACCTGGCGTAAAAGTCAGGGACTGGTTCTACATAGCCTACAACCGGTTTTTCTTCAGGAGGCATGGGCATAGATGTTTCAACTATGGTGTAACTCTGTTTGGCATAGAGAATTGTGTCATGCCTGAGTTCGGTCCAGGAAGCCAGTGAGGTGCTCAGTTCCTTGTCCTGCCAGGCGTCGGTCTGCATGAAGGTAGGGTATCCTTCTCCATGGTCCTTCAGGAGGGGCTGAAGGGAATAGAGCCAGGACCAGTAGAGGTTCCTGTTCCACTCAGCTGTACTAAAGTTCGAAAGCTCCGAATCCAGTTCCTCATACCGGACACTGTAATTTTCGTAGCTTGAATCGTTCAGCTCATCGAGCCAGTAAACTGCTCTTTTCGAGCCCAGGAGAGCCATTGCGTCAAGCCCGCGCGGGAAGCCGCGGATAGGCCTTCCGGCTCCTGAGATTACATAAGTGAAGGGTTCATCCCTCTCCCCCTGATATTCGCCTGTGTAGGCTCCGACCAGGTTTGAGAACATGTAAGAGTCCGGGATGAAACGCTGCCCCATAAAGCGGAAACCTGTGGTATTTTCGAGGCATTCGTCAGCCTGCTCCGGGGTGAAGGGTGGTTCCAGGATACAGTTTCCTGTGCCTCCGTAGATTTGCGGACCCTGGTTTTCGGCAAGTACAGCCTTTAACTCCTCTACTGCTGTTTCATTAAACTTCCTCTCTCCATTGTCAAAGACCTGGTCCATGGCTTCAATGTATTCGTAAGGTCCGAGGTCATCGGAAAATCCCACGTAAAAAGCCGTAACTCCGTAGATCCGGTCCCAGTTTTCAAGAAGTTCAGGTGAGTTTTCGAGCCGAGAAGAAATCCGACTTCCCTGGATAGTCTGGATGCGGGCATCTTTTGCAGGGTCCTTGGACTCTATCAATCTGTCCTTCAGGAGCATGCTCATCCGGCCGTGCCACATAAAGGCTCTGAAGTAGTTTTGCAGCTTCTCGGAGCGGGTATAGTGGCCTCTTGGCACGTACTGGGAATAATCTTCTTCGTACTTGAAAATAGGAGAGGTCGCAAAACCTCCGTGGGCTTCGATAAGAGCCAGTTCGGCTTCAACCTCTTCTTTTACAAACGATGGGACCTCAAAATGATATTTTTCTGCTGAACCTGTAGGGAAAAGAGCCTCATCAACAAAGCCGTAAGGATCTTCTACTGCCTGTACCTGTGAGGGCTTCGGCTGGAGCAGATTCAAAGCAACCGCAAAGTAGGCTGCATTTCTTCTTGCGGCTTCCTTTTCTTCATCGGAAGAACTGTTAAAAACATTGTTAGAAGCACTGTTATATTCTTCGACCGAGCTGTTCAGCAGAGCAAGGTCGGTCTCCCAGAGAGTATCATAAAATTCCTTTTCCTCGATCTGGCGCAGGGTCTCGTCAAACTGGATGTGGTAGAGGTGCAGAAGGGAGTCCGTGGTGATAAAAACAGGAATTTCCTCTTCCTTGAGGGTCACGTACATCGAAGTAATGTCTTCTTCTGAGGAGTCGTAAGGGTTTTCTATTACCACAAAACCATTGTTTTCCAGCATTTCAAGCGCTGATTCGTCCAGAGGGATTCTTCCTGAAAAGGCTGCGTAATTGGAGATTTTATCCATTTCCAGGGGCAACTCATAAGAAGGCGCTTTTAACTCGACGTCGAGGGCTTCCAGACTGTAATTTATCGGCAGGTAAGCCCCCTGCCCCAGAACCCTCGAGTAAATTACGGCTTCGGTTTTGAGCACACCTGCGGTGTAGCCGGATGTGTCCTGTCCTGCATCCTTTCCGGAGCAACCAGCAAAAAAAACAAAAAGCAGAAGCATCAGGTAGACTGATACAAATTTGGTTCTCGGATCCATTCTCGATACCTTGCAAAACCAGTAAAAAATAAATTAACGTAAAATATTAAGTATTTAGTACGTAAAAAAACGAACCCTCTCTTTTTCTGTCATTCGTGAGGGCTCAGAGGGTCAATTCTGAAAAGCAGGATCATAAATAACGTAGCAACAGCTCCTGAGCTCAAAAGAAGTGGGTCTCTGGTAATATTCAAAAGTGTTCCTGCAATTAGCAATAAAGCCCCTATAAACAGTAGAATTCGGAGTTTTCTGTTCAAAAATATTCTCCCCGTTTAGTTCCCATTTTAGTATATTGAGTTTTCAAATTATTCGTTTAAAACATTAAAATATACCCTAATTCCCTATCATTAATTGTTTCTCTTTAGTTATTTATTTTTCCATAAATAATTTATTTCTTCATTAATATTCAAAACCATTTTGAAGTTATGTTTTGAAACAGACAGTATAATGATGATGAAAATGATAATGTCATCTGTTTATTGAGGTCTCCATGGAAAACCAACCCCAAAAGATAAGGGTTTATATTTATTTATAAAGTAAAAACAAAGTTGAGATATTTTCAGAGAAAAAAGTTGACTATTTCCTGCAAAAAAAATAGAAAATAACTGACTGAATATTAATAAAAATTTAAGAAAGTAATTATTAGTTAAAAGGAAAAGAGATTAACGTCCTCGTGGAAGCCCACGGCAGGAGAACAAAAAACAGGTTATGCTTGATGATATCGACGATGTCAGGATAATCACCATAAGGCCTGCGTTTAAAAATTGGTTGATCTATTCCGGAATCCAAGAAGAATTTTTCAGTTTTCTCTCCCTGAGCCGCCCGGTGCTTGGGCTGACCTGCCTGAAAGACCAATTTGTTTGAATCGGACTCTTGTGCCATATCGAAAATAAATTAAATGGTCGTCAGACACCTTATAGAGGGATCTCTGCACTCGAAAAGAGAAATTAGAATATATTAAAAATAGGCATATATAGATCTATAGATTATATAGAGCAGCCTAAAATATATGGAAAACATAAAATATAATGAAATGGTCTGGAATACCATAAGAGACATGGATTTAAGAAAAACGGGTGAAGACTCCATAAATCAAGAATAAAATGGAAGAAATCTGAGGCATCATAGCAATTATGGATCTAGCAATTATGCATCATAGCAATTACAGCAATTTTGGAGTTAAAAATCTCTGGAGTAAGGAAAAAAAATGGATTTACTTGTCATAGCTATTATTCTTGCAGGCTTGTACATGGCCTGGAACATAGGGGCAAACGACCTCGCAAATGCTATGGGGACTTCAGTAGGAACGGGTGCCCTAACAATCAAGCAGGTCATTGTCATTGCCGCTGTGTTTGAATTCCTGGGTGCCGTATTCTTTGGGAAACGAGTTACCTCGACAATTGCAAAAGGGATCGTTCCCATTGATATGATCAGCCGCGTTCACCCGGATATCGTGGTGTTGGGGATGCTGGCTGCAATTCTTGCCGCAAGTTTCTGGATAACGCTCGCAACCTTTTACAACCTCCCCGTCTCAACCAGCCATTCAATTGTTGGTTCTGTGCTCGGCTTCGGGTTGATTGCAGCCTATAAAGGAATTATCTCTTTTTCTGACATTCACTGGTCTGCTCTTCTAAAAATCGTTGCCAGCTGGTTTATATCTCCGGTTTTTGGAGCTATTTTGTAACTATTCAGCCATACCTTTAGTAAAAGCAATTTTTCCTCTTTCCGAGGAAAAATTGCATATAAAATAACTCTCTTTTTCAACATCATGCTTACACGTGAAGAAATCCTTGTAACCTATGAAGCTGGTCCTGAAGCAGTTATTGTTGAAATCCAAGGATATGAAGCTATCATGGAGAAACAAGCTTCTCATATTTCTGAACTTGAAGAACGTGTAAGAGTTTTAGAGGCTCGTTTGAATCAAAACAGCCAAAATAGCAGTAAACCTCCTTCTACTGATGTTTTTTGTAATGAGAAACCTAAACCTAAGGGTCGCCACACAAGTAGTGGCAAAAAAGCTGGTGGCCAAAAAGGTCATCCTGGAAAGACTTTTGAAATGGTTGAAAACCCTGATTAGGTCATAGTCCATTCACCGGACTGCTGCGAAAATTGTGGTCATCATCTTGAAGATACTGAAGTTGATGACTATGAACGCAGACAAGAAGCTGAAATTCCTCCTGCAAAAATCATATTTACTGAACATCGTTGTGAAATCAAGAAGTGTCCTCACTGTGGGAAAGTTAACAAAGGCTCTTTTCCAGAGTCTATAAAATTCCCAATTCAATATGGTCCTCGTCTTTTAGCCTCAATTCTGTATTTTAGGAACTATCAATTGATTCCTTATGAAAGGACTTGTGATTTAGTAGAGGATGTATACGGTATACGTATCAGCCCAGCTACCATAAAAAGAGCAGAAAAGAAATGTTTCCAGAACCTGAAACCTTTTGAAAAAGCTGTTATGGAACATCTATTAGCTTCCTATTCTGCACATTGTGATGAGACAGGAATGAGAATTTTAGGGACAAAATGGTGGCTTCATGTAGTATCAAATAGTCTATGGACCTACTATTTCGCACACCCAAAAAGAGGGACAGAAGCAATGGATGCTCTGGGATTTCTTCCGCAATACAAGGGAGTAGCAGTTCATGATGGGCTTGCTTCATACAACAAGTATGGATGTGAACATGCTCTGTGCAACGCTCATCTTAAAAGGGAACTTACTGGGATTGAAGAGAATTTTAAACAGCAATGGGCTAAAGAGATTAATGAACTCCTCAGTGAGATGAAAAAGTATACTGATGAATGCAGAGAGATGGAAATTCCAATAGATCCAGAAAAAGTTCGGGAATTCGAGGAAGTATACGATGCAATAATTCAAGACGGAATCGAGGAAAATCCACCACCTGAGCCCTCAAAAGATCAGGTGAAAAAGAGAGGAAGACCAGCACAAACAAAAGCAAAGAATCTCCTTGATAGGTTCATAATACACAAAGAACCGATTCTGAGATTCCTCAATAACCTGAGAGTTTCGTTTGATAACAATCAAGCAGAGCGAGACATCAGAATGATGAAGCTACAACAGAAAATTTCGGGAACTTTCCGAAGCATAGAAGGAGCGGTAGCTTTCTGCAGAATTAGGGCATACATATCCTCAATTAAAAAGAATGGCATGAATGTAATGGATGCTATTCTAGCGGCGCTCAATGGAGCGCCGCTATTATCCTGATAATTGCAGCACTTTGCTGAAAAAACGTCTTTTTATCAGTGGCTGAATAGTTACGCTATTTTTGCGTTTCTGATCTTTTCTATTATAAGGAACCTCTACCTTCACAGGGCTTCAGATATGCCTGGCGTTGAGAAAAAGTTCATATTCTTACAGCTCATAACTGCCTGTTATATCGCATTTGCGCATGGGTCAAACGATGTAGCAAATGCTGTAGGTCCTCTCTCTGCCGCGCTTAACGTGATGAAAATAACAGGGACAGTAACAGGGACAGGAACCGAAGTCCCGATCTGGGTGCTTGTAATGGGAGGCCTCGGCATGGTAATAGGCATGGCAACCTGGGGCTATAAAGTGGTCGAAACCATAGGGTCAAAGATCACGGAACTCACCCCAACTCGAGGCTTTTCCGCACAGTTTGCAACTGCCTCGGTGGTTCTGTTACACAGTTACAGCTCCCTTCCGATTTCAACTACCCATACCCTTGTAGGTTCGGTTATTGGTGTAGGGCTTGCAGGAGGGCTTGCAGCCGTTGACCTGGGCGTAATCTGGAGGATTATTTCTTCCTGGATAGCAACAGTCCCCATAGCTGCCCTTACATCGGCAATAATTTTTGTGGGGCTAGAGGTGATCTTATTATGAAAGACTACATCCGTTCCGTACTCGACGTGGTCGCAGATTCTCCCTTCGTCCCCCTCGAAATGCATGCTAAAAAAGGGGTGCTTGCAGTTGAGAAGCTCGCTGAAGCGATGGACGCTTATTGCAAAGGAGATCAGGCACTTCTTAATGAGCGAACTGACGAAATCGATAAGTTGGAACATGATGCCGACAAAATCAAACAGAAAATAAGAGTAAGCATACCCTCCTCCATCAGGCTGCCGGTGAACAAAAAGGACCTCCTTTCTTTCCTCAAGCAGCAGGACTCTATCGCTGACTTTGCACAGGCTTCAGCCTATTGGATGACCCTGCGCTCCTGCAAAGACCTCCCTGAGGAGATCAAGGAAGGCTTCCTGGAACTCATGGCAGCCTCCCTGAAAACCGCCAGGATGTATAACGAGCTTGTGGGAGAACTTTACAAGCTGCTTGCAACATCTTTCAGCAAGGAAGAAATAAAAGAAACAATGCAGATCATCCCTGAGGTAGAAAAGCTGGAACATGATGTGGACGTGCTTGAGACAGCTCTCTTAAAAAAAATCTTCGAACACGAAGAGGCTCTTGGAGGGGCTGGTGTCTGCCATCTTATAGGACTTGTTGAAAGAATAGGAGGCATTGCTGATAAGTCCGCAAGTGCAGCTGACCGGCTGAGATCCATGATCGTCAGAAGGTAAGTTTCCTTTTTGAATTTTATCTTCCATTCTATTTTAAAATTTTTTCCAAACTCTACAGATCTATTGTAATTTATAGTTACAGATCTATTGTAATTTATAGTATATCTATTTCAGTACCCGGAGCTGGAAGCTTTCAGTTATCTTTCCATGCGCCGCGCAGGGCCTGGGCCGGCCAGTCATCCAGATAATAAGTGCCTGACAGGAAGACACCCCAATTAAGGGAGAGAAAGTGCTGAAGAAAAATCCCCAGGGCTGAAAGAATACTTTCCTTAACTTCCAGGAGCCTGTTTTTCAAATTAACAGGGAAATACAGGCGCTTCCGCCAGCTTATCTGAAGGAGCCGCGAAAAAAGAAAGAAAAACAGATTTGAAAGAGAAATAAGACCAAAACTTCTGCAGTTTTGACTTGTTTCTTTATTCAGGCATTATAGGCGTCATAGATCTGTGCGACCCATACAACCATTCCCATTAAAATCCCTATTCCGATAATGCTCATGAATGCGCTGATTAACAGGGCTGCCCAGACGCCAAGTGCCTTGGATACTTGCCCTTTTACAAGCTGGCCCAGGCCGGGAATGAAAAAAGAAAATAGTGCTGGAACGCCGTGTGTTTTTTTGTAACTCATAAATTTACCCTCCATTATTTATAACAAATATGCTGAATAAATGTTAATAACTAAAAATATTCGTTACCTTAATTAATTTGTTTGATTATTAAAACTTGAGGTAATAAGTTATTAAAAACACCGGTAAGCCCGAACCAAAACGCTCAAAGAAAGTTATGATCCGCAAAAAGCAAACCGAAAAACCCTTTGAATGGGACCCACCTGCTCCTTCAACAGTCTATATTAAAATCAAAAATATTCCTTATGAAACTTTCAAAACAAGGCTAAACCAGGGGCTGGTTACTACAGAGCTTGACCAGATACGGTACCGTCTGGAGAGGCACATCTACTGTTGCGGGGTCTGTTCAAAATACATAAATGGGTACTGTATAATCACTAACCTACGGACTGAGCCAAGATGGATCTGCAAATCCTTCGTGCCAAAAGAGGAGTTTATACATCTTGATTCTAGGCCTGACCGGGGAGATTCGGCAGGGTTCAGGTACCTCTCAGAAACCGGGCTAGAAAGAGACAAGACCAAAAGTGAAAGAAAAGCCGGAAGCCCGGAAAGTAGAGAGACGGAAGACATCTATGGAGAAGGTGTGGCTCTTTACAGACAGGGAAGGCTGAGGCTCGCGCTCAAAGCTTTTGACCGTGTGCTTGAAGCAAAACCTCTGGATTTTGCAGCCCTGTTCCATAAAGGAAATTCCCTGTTAAAACTCAAACGCTATGAAGAAGCTCTTGAGATCTTCGAAAGAGCCTCGAAAATTAACTCTGATAATGCAGGGCTCTGGACTAACCTGGGGTTTGCCCTAACAAAACTTGAGCGCTTCCGAGAAGCTCTTGAGGCTTTCGAGAAATCGATTTTCCTGAACCCTGTGCAGAAACACGCATGGGAAGGCAAAGATGCAGTGCTCGCCCGGATACACCTCTGTGAAGAAAAACTCCTTGAATCTGAAAAAACCCTGGAAATAAATCCTGATGATCCGGATACCCTGTTTGAAAAAGGGAAACTCCATCTCAGGCTTGGAGAACAGGAAAAAGCTGTGCAGTCTTTTAAAAAAGCCCTTGAAATAAAACCTGAAAATGCCAAAGCTTGGCAGCTCCGGGGAAAAATCCTCTTTAAAGCCGGTTCGGAAAAAGAGTCTCTGCACGCTTTTGAGAAAGCAACCCGTCTTAAACCCGATTACCCCGAAGCCTGGTATGAAAAAGGAAAGGTTTTCCTGAAACTTGAAAATCTGAGAGGTGCAGAAAATGCTTTTAAGATTGCAGCTGACCTCTGGGAAAGTAAAGGGCTCAAAGCAAAAGCTGAAGATGCCCGTGAAAAAATAAATCGACTGGGCTCAGGGAACGCGTAAATTTTTCTGGACTTTTTTCCTTTAACGGAATTTATTCCTTAAACTCCTACTTATTATGCATTTTGTTTGTAACTATTCAGCCATACCTTTAGTAAAAGCAATTTTTCCTCTTTCCGAGGAAAAATTGCATATAAAATAACTCTCTTTTTCAACATCATGCTTACACGTGAAGAAATCCTTGTAACCTATGAAGCTGGTCCTGAAGCAGTTATTGTTGAAATCCAAGGATATGAAGCTATCATGGAGAAACAAGCTTCTCATATTTCTGAACTTGAAGAACGTGTAAGAGTTTTAGAGGCTCGTTTGAATCAAAACAGCCAAAATAGCAGTAAACCTCCTTCTACTGATGTTTTTTGTAATGAGAAACCTAAACCTAAGGGTCGCCACACAAGTAGTGGCAAAAAAGCTGGTGGCCAAAAAGGTCATCCTGGAAAGACTTTTGAAATGGTTGAAAACCCTGATTAGGTCATAGTCCATTCACCGGACTGCTGCGAAAATTGTGGTCATCATCTTGAAGATACTGAAGTTGATGACTATGAACGCAGACAAGAAGCTGAAATTCCTCCTGCAAAAATCATATTTACTGAACATCGTTGTGAAATCAAGAAGTGTCCTCACTGTGGGAAAGTTAACAAAGGCTCTTTTCCAGAGTCTATAAAATTCCCAATTCAATATGGTCCTCGTCTTTTAGCCTCAATTCTGTATTTTAGGAACTATCAATTGATTCCTTATGAAAGGACTTGTGATTTAGTAGAGGATGTATACGGTATACGTATCAGCCCAGCTACCATAAAAAGAGCAGAAAAGAAATGTTTCCAGAACCTGAAACCTTTTGAAAAAGCTGTTATGGAACATCTATTAGCTTCCTATTCTGCACATTGTGATGAGACAGGAATGAGAATTTTAGGGACAAAATGGTGGCTTCATGTAGTATCAAATAGTCTATGGACCTACTATTTCGCACACCCAAAAAGAGGGACAGAAGCAATGGATGCTCTGGGATTTCTTCCGCAATACAAGGGAGTAGCAGTTCATGATGGGCTTGCTTCATACAACAAGTATGGATGTGAACATGCTCTGTGCAACGCTCATCTTAAAAGGGAACTTACTGGGATTGAAGAGAATTTTAAACAGCAATGGGCTAAAGAGATTAATGAACTCCTCAGTGAGATGAAAAAGTATACTGATGAATGCAGAGAGATGGAAATTCCAATAGATCCAGAAAAAGTTCGGGAATTCGAGGAAGTATACGATGCAATAATTCAAGACGGAATCGAGGAAAATCCACCACCTGAGCCCTCAAAAGATCAGGTGAAAAAGAGAGGAAGACCAGCACAAACAAAAGCAAAGAATCTCCTTGATAGGTTCATAATACACAAAGAACCGATTCTGAGATTCCTCAATAACCTGAGAGTTTCGTTTGATAACAATCAAGCAGAGCGAGACATCAGAATGATGAAGCTACAACAGAAAATTTCGGGAACTTTCCGAAGCATAGAAGGAGCGGTAGCTTTCTGCAGAATTAGGGCATACATATCCTCAATTAAAAAGAATGGCATGAATGTAATGGATGCTATTCTAGCGGCGCTCAATGGAGCGCCGCTATTATCCTGATAATTGCAGCACTTTGCTGAAAAAACGTCTTTTTATCAGTGGCTGAATAGTTACTTTTGTTTTTTGTAATTTATCCAATAAGTTTCCTGGTTTCTGAACAATATCAACCGATTGACCAGAGCAGCCTCCCTGAAGTTCACAGATAAGCATGAGTGACATAACGCCGCATCATCCTGTGGCTGTTGAAATAATATGCAACCATACCTATTGAGTTGTTAATCAGTTTAAACCACTCATCTTTACGGTCGTAATACATGGGGACGATAATGTAGTAAAGTTTGTTGTAAAGATCATCAAGCTCAGAGAGTCTGGCCTCTTCTACGGAAAAATGTTCTTCGGGCTGAGGTCCTATGGACCAGCCAGTAACCCCTTCAATCCACCCTTCAATCCACCAGCCGTCAAGCACGCTAAAATTTACGACCCCGTTATGGGCAGCTTTCATGCCACTTGTGCCCGAAGCTTCATACGGACGAGTTGGAGTGTTCAGCCAGAGGTCAACTCCGGAAACCATTTTTGCGGCCAAATCCATATCATAATTTTCCAGAAAGATGATCTTGATCTCGTCCCGGAGCGTTTTTATTATTTTGAAAATATCTCTTATAAGCTGCTTTCCAGCCTCATCATGCGGATGGGCTTTGCCTGCAAAGATAAGCTGAATCCTACCCTTCCTGTTCACCTTTCTGAGCCTTTCGAGGTCAGAGAGGATTAAGGTTGCGCGTTTATATTCCGTCATACGCCGTGCAAAACCTATTGTCAGGGTCTCATAGTCCATACCTACCCCTGTTCTTTTGTTAACCTCATCTATAAGCGCTTTTTTCGCACTCCAGTGGGCTTCCCAGATCTCGTCATCCGGGATTCCTCCGATCCTTACCAGGAGTTCAGGTTCATTTGCCCAGCCAGGCAGATATCGGTCAAAAAGTTGCCTGAAAAAAGGAGATGTCCAAGTATAGGAGTGGACACCGTTTGTTATTGCCTGGATTGAATATCCTGGGAAGAGTTCGTTTGAGGTCCGGCTGTGCCTTTTTGTGACTCCATTGACGTAGTTGGACAGGTTAAGGGCAAAAAGGCTCGTATTAAAACGGTCCGCCCCTCCAAACCTTCTTAGTATGCCCACATCGTTTTTATCCCGGAGCATGTCTTCCACAAGCCCATAATCGAACTTGTCATGCCCGGCTTCTACAGGAGTGTGGGTGGTAAAAATACAGAGGTCTTTTACTTTCATAGCGTCTTTGCCATTGCACTTTAAAAGTTCCAGGGCGAGCAGGCTTGAATGTCCTTCATTCATATGGTATTTTCGGATTTTAAAACCCATTGCCTCAAGCATCCGCACTCCCCCTATCCCGAGCACTATTTCCTGCTTGAGCCTGTAGGTATGGTCACCCCCATAAAGAAAATCTGTGATCCCGCGGTCTTCCCATGAGTTTCCTTCTACATTGGTATCGAGGAAAATTATGGGTACGCAGCCCCCTGTCTGGCTCTTGCAGTTATAGCGCCATGCCTGGATTTTAACCTCTCTGTCCTGAATTTTAACGCTCACTTCCTGCGGCATTTTGGTCATAAAACATGAAGGGTTCCACTCTTCGATTTGTTCGGTCTGGTTCCCTACGAAGTCAAGGCACTGCCTGAAATATCCCTTATTGCTAACCAGAGTAACTGCAACAAGCGGAACTTTAAGGTCTGAAGCCGAGCGGATTGTATCGCCTGCGAGCACCCCAAGTCCTCCTGCATATGTAAAGATTTCATTGCTAAGTCCTATCTCCATGGAAAAATAAGCTATTTTTTGACCTTTCAATACTCCTTGAAAACCATCGTCCATATCTGTAAATCCCTCTGTCTTTATTTTAGCACAGATATATTTAAAAAAATCTCTGGTAATCATTTTTAGTAACTGTCTTTGATTACTATCTCATTATTTACTCTAAAAATTATATTTACGGAGATGTCTCTGGTGATATATTAAATTGACCTACTGAATTGACTAAAAAAGTTAGATAAAAACTTAAGAAAGCTGGCAGAATTACCCGGACATCTGGTTTTTTATTGCCCTGTTGATAGCTTCAGAAAGTTTTTCAGGAACCTGAGAACCAATCATCAGTTTTTTTACCTTGCCCCCCTCCTCAAATTCGAAAAGCACGCCTCTGTTGCCTTTTGCATTATATGCAGTCCCTTTTAACCCGTAGCGTATGCCCCAACCTCCGTAATCCCTTATCGGACTGTAGGTCATGACTTCGTAACTCTGGATAATCGCTAAAGGAAAGAATCTGAAAGAAAAATGCAGCGGAAAAAATCGGACATACAGACCATCCTTCCTGACTTCGGTGATCATTTTGAGGGAATAGAAAAAAAATGGGAAAAGAACCCCTAAAACCAGCAGTAAACCAAGCATCATCCAGTCAGGGGCAGGATTATTCCCAAAAGGTCTCCTGAGAAAAAGCTGCTGGTAAGCGCCGTACCAGGAAACAAATGCTGGAACCCCAACAACAAGCCGGACCCACACCTGATCCATCTTCTGAACTTCTCTAAAGAGAACTGGATTACGTATCCCGCTCATTCCTTCTGTTGCGCAGTACATTATTCCGGTTTCCGAATATTTAATTAATACTTTATTATCATTTCATATAAATTTAGAGGATTTTTTCGAAAATATTATAAAAAGAGTTATGAGAAAACTATGTAAAAGTTTTTTAGAGAAATTGTATGGTATAATCCAGCAAAAGTGAAATGTCCAGCAAGAGTAAACTGGAATAAGGAGTGGTAAGAACTAAAAAAGAAATTTTTAAAAAGATTTAAAAAAATGGAGAAAAATGGTTTTTAAAACCCAAGTTTCTCCATTTCCTTCAAAATAGGTGCACTGAAATCCGTGAAATTCTGAATCCCGCCAGTCCAGGCAGCCATCATCATAGTATCTGAAATTTCAGCTCGTGTGGCTCCGAATTTATGAAGCCTTTCCAGGATCTTGACCGCGCTTTCAGTGTTGTTGTTGGAACAGGCGATAGCAAAGACCATCAAATGTTTCTGTTTCATGGAAAGCCCGCCTTCTCTCTCAGACCAGACGGCTTTATAAAAGCCTGCAAGCCCTTCGCCAAAATCTTCATTTATCTTTTCAGCGTAAACAACAGATCTGGGTAAAAAGCCCTTTACTTCTTTGATTGCTTGGATATTCTGCCCCATAATAATCAATATGTGATAGGCAAGGATCGGATATAACAGTATCTCTTAACACATCTCTTATTAGTTTCCACACTCACTTACAAAACATTGAAATATTTTATATAAAAAATGAATAATAAATAACGAAAAATAATAATAGATGACGAAAACTTGATTTGCTTTTTAAAACAATTACTTCTATATTGCTGGATAGACACAATCACAGGGACAAAAAATGTTATACCGCAAATTAGGAAACACGGGCGAAAAGGTCTCGATTCTCGGCTACGGCTGCATGAGGCTTCCAGTTCTCGACGACGCGCCCGAGAAAATAGACGAGGAAAAGGCAACCGAGCTCCTCCGCTACGCCATTGACCATGGGGTAAATTACGTTGACGCTGCTTATTCCTATCACGGCGGGATGGGCGAAGTTTTCCTGGGAAAAGCCCTTGCCGACGGCTACCGGGAAAAAGTCCTCCTTGCAACCAAGCTCTCCTGCAAACGCGTAAACTGCAAAGAGGACATGGACCACTTTTTAAACGAGCAGCTTGAAAAGCTCCGGACGGACTACATCGATTTCTACCTCCTGCACGCCGTAAAGAAAAGCTACTGGGAGAAAATGAAGAAATTTGGGGTTATAGAGTTCCTGGAAAGAGCTCGTGCAGCAGGGAAAATCAAATACACCGGTTTTTCCTTCCACGACGAGCTGGAGACCTTCAAGGAAGTCGTTGACGCCTACCCCTGGAACCTCTGCCAGATCCAGTTAAATTACCTGGACGAAGACTTTCAGGCAGGAATCGAAGGCCTGAAATACGCAACTGAAAAGGGGCTTGCAGTCGTGGTCATGGAACCCCTGCGCGGCGGAAACTTGGCTTCAAAGGTTCCGGAAGAAACCAAAAAGGTATGGGACCGTGCCAAAATCAAAAGAACCCCTGCAGAATGGGCTTTTCGCTATCTCTGGGACTATCCCGAAATCAGTGTTGTCCTGAGCGGGATGTCGAAACAGGAGCACCTGAAAGAAAACCTGAGAATTGCAGAAGAAGGGCAACCTAACTCCCTTTCAGCCGACGAAAAAAGCCTGATCGCAGAAGTTAAGGAGATTTACAGGGCCCGGACAAAGGTCAACTGCACTGGCTGCAGGTACTGCATGCCCTGCCCCTCGGGAGTTAATATCCCACGGAACCTCAGTTATTTGAATGACATTTATATGCTTGATGATGTGGAAAATGCCAGGTTCCAGTATGGGGTCCTTCTGTCACCTGAGGAAAAGGCAAGGAACTGCGTTGAGTGTGGGGAATGTGAGGAGGTTTGCCCGCAGAATATTAAGATAAGGGAGATATTGAAGGAAGTGAAGGAGTTTATGGAGGGGTGAAGAGCAGACCCTCTATTTTTTGATGTTCTTTCTTTTCACAAAAGAAAAAATATTTAAAAAAAGGAATCTGGTCCCTAAGCCACTCCTATGGTTTTCATCCCTTTCTCAGGCTATTCCTGCTTTTTTCTTCTCCCGGAGGGTGTCCATCATCACAATCATGGGCGGAAAAACCACAAAAGTGACAAAGATTGCCAGGCAAACATCAATGACAGTAACAAGCCCGAAATTGCTCAGGATGGGGAAAGGGGAGAAAATTAGGGCTGAAAACCCAAAGACCGTTGTAGCTCCCGAAGCTATCAAAGCTGAGCCGGTGGTTGTCATTGCCTGGTTAATTGCTTCCACAGGAGTCATGCCGTTTTCCTTTTCCTCAAAGTAACGTTCCATCATCAGGATAGAATATTCGGACCCCACACCCAGGATAAGGGCTCCAAGCACCGCGGTCATTGGTGTGTATGAAAGACCCAACTCGGACATGACGAGGCCTGACCAGCCCACTACAATAAACATGGGGACAATAGGGGAGAAGGCTTTTATGTAGTTCCTGTAAACCACAAGCAACCCGAGTAACACCAACACTATTCCAAAAATAGTCATAAAGACCCTCCCACTTGTAAGGGCACTGATGATGTCAATCATCGCCACACTTTGACCGGTAATAATTACATTAACTTCGGGGGGCGGCTGAAGCCATTGTATATCTTTATCTACAATGTCTCTTAGTTCTTTAATGCCTGTTATCTCGAGGTTATCCATAGCTTGCCCTATATCAAGGTTAATCGTCAGCAACTGGTTGCCCTGTATGTATTCTTTTTTCTGGCTTTCCGGGATTTCCTCATATATTTTCTGAATTTCTTCAGAGGTTTCAGGTATATTACCTCCGTTTTTTTCCTTTAAAAAGTCTACAATACTCGTAGCCTCGTACACATGGCCCCGGTTTTTAACTTCATACTGGCAAAACTTATCCATCCACTTCAAAATTTCCGGGTCACTGTTATCTTTTACTTTAAGGATAATATTCAGATGATCGCCCGTCCCGGAAATCAAATTTTGCATTTGTTTATAATGTACAAGGGAAGGCATATCCTGGGGAATGAAAGTATTTGTGTCGGTCTGGATAGGAACTGACTGGTCTGCATAAATCCCCGCAAAACATGTAAGCAGGGAAATTACCAGGATAACCTTTGAATGTTTTATGGTAAAGTTTGCAACCTTCATAAGAACTCTTTCAAGGGCTTTGGCTTTCTGAACCTTTGCCACAGAAGAATTTGAAGGATCAATTTCGGTATGGATTTCTTCTTTTTTCTTCTTAAACAGCCTAAATGGATTCTTCCTGGAAATCCAGTCGAAACTATAAAGGGTTACCAGTCCGAAAAAGAGCGCAGAGATGTAACACATGAAAACCCCTATCATCAGCAGTTTCCCAAAATCCTGGATCATGGGTATGGTGGAAGTAAAAAGGGGGATAAAGCCAAGAGCAGTCATTGTCAGGGCTATCAAAACGGCAGGACCTGTATGTTTTATGGTGTTTACAAGGGCTTTTTCTGGACTTTTTCCAGCATGGATTTCTTCTTCCATCCTGTTATGGAACTGGATCGCATAGTCAATCCCCAATCCTATTAGAACAGGAAAAGCTGCCATAGAGACCATTGTCATGGGCACTCCTGCATAGCCCATAACCCCAAAAGTAAAAAGAACTCCCAGCAGCACAATAGGCAGGGGAAGCAGCCCCCACCTTACATGCCTGAAGACCAGGAAGAGCACGACAATCATCAAGAGTGAAGATATCCCGAGCAAGATGCCCATGCTCTGGCTTATCTCTTTGTTAATATCAAGTCTCAGGGAAGGGGAACCAGTAACAACGAGTCCGTAGCCGGGGGGAAAAACGGCTTCTTTCAGGGAAATGTCCAGGGCATTAAGGATATCTTCCCTCTGCGTGTCAGTTGAACTGCCTGCGACTTTGATCACAAGGACCATATGAGTATTGTCAGGCATGAGTGATTCAAACGCCTCCGGCTGGATATTAAGTATATCCAGGACTTCCCTATCTGAATCCGGAATTTTTGCCCTTCCGGAGACTTTGTAATTGATTTGCTTTATCAGAGTAGCAGGACTTGTGACAGACAGAACTCCCGGGACAGGCAGCATATTATGTTCCAGCCTGTCTGCAGCTTTCATAACGGCCGAAGATTTGACTTCAGCTCCCTCAACCATTACTATAATGTTCTCGGTCTGAAAATTTTTCTTGAAAAGGTGATCATAATCCTTATATAGTTGGGTGTCTCTGGAGACAAAAGTTTCCGTCCCTGAAGCCATCTCAATCATCTGTGCCCCTTCAACGGACAGCAAGATCAGAAGGAACATAATGGCAATTATACTTGGGCGGTTACTCTGGATAAAAACCCCTAATTTTTCGAATATGTTTTTTATGGCAGTACCCCCTTGTAGGCTACATTAACTCTTTTTAGTTCTGAACAGTCTTTGTTTTGGATATTTGTTGCATGAGTTTTCAGATATCACTGGAATGCTCTAATTTTGTGGAATTCAGGTTTTATTCTGGATTCAGGCTTTATTCTGGATTCAGGCTTTATTCTGGAATATCATAAGCATCATTAGCAGTTTTTCAGAAAAAAAATCCACAGCCACAGCTAGTCAAAACTGATTTTTCCATGAAAATAATTCAAATAATTTTCCAAGTATCGTGAAATCTACTGAGGAAATTCAGCTTAGATTCCAGCTTAGATTAGCATTGAATCTCTAATAATCAGATCAGGATGCTTTTCATAGGACCCCCTGAAAAAGTGCTTTCTCAGATCCCCGGGTACAGAGGATCAAGTTCTGTAAATATAGTATAAGGAGAATCCATCAAATCAGGCCAAATGCTTGAATCCGTTCTTTTGGATTTTATTCTTTTAAGGATCAATTTCATGCTTCCTTTACGGATTCGATTTTTCTCATGATCCGCACCTCTGTTTTAAGGCATTCTTCATAATCTTTGATGTCCTGTTCCTCAAGATGTCCCATAAGAAAAGCGTCAACTTCCCCCATTTTCTTGTTAAGGATCTCATAGTACCTTTTCCCTTTTTCAGTAAGGGAGACCGGAACTCTCCTGCGGTCATTTGGGTCTATTCTTCTCCTAACAATATCTTTATTCTCCAGGGAATCTATCATCCTTGAGAGGCTACTCCTGTCCAGATTCATACACAGGCCAAGATATGAAGGGATTATTTCTCCTGCTGTGCCAATTATTATTATGGCAAGAGGCTGTTGTTTGCTGAGTTTTTCGAGTTCGTCCAAGCCGGTTCTTGATATTTTTTGATAGACTTTTCTTTCGAACAATTTGTTGAAAAGTACTGTCCTTTCAAGCATCAACAGCCTGATTTCTCTAATTTTATAATCTTCTAACATGTTTCCTCCAGGACGCCATATATGTAACTGCAGAGTATAGATGCAAGGCTGCCATAGCCATATAGCCATATTACAGCGTCGGTCTATACGCGCCTGAGGATTTTCTTTATTTTTATATAATGAAAACTTACTTTTTGACAGCCACAACTGATGTAATTATAAATAATTGATAATTACAACTAAATAATTAAATTAATTGATAATTACAACTAAATAATGAGATTATATTTAAACATATCGTATTATATAAAAAGCATAAAAAAATATTCAAAAGGTATTATGATTCGTGAACTACCCCGCCTTAGAGTTAAAAATAAGCTGGCTCCAAAAAGCAAGGCTGAGAGTAAAATCAGGCTACAAACAGGATGACACCAATCCCAATAAAATAACCTCTATGATTGAAAAGACAACGATTTGTTTTCCTGACCCTCGTTCCCCTTTATACTCCGCAAGTTCTTCCCTCATCTTTTCTGCCTGAGCGTTATCAATAGTGCCTTCATCCAGCCATTTCAGGATAAGGTCTTCATCGAATATATGCAAATTATATCAATATGTTCTATATACTTTTTTTCAGGCACATAAACTCCCGATTCCTTTTCTTATTTGAAAACAAGCTGAATACTTTTCTTATTCAGATTCCTTATCTTATTCAGATTCCTTATTTTATTCAGATTCCTTATTTTATTCAGATTCCTCCGTAACTCTTATATGTATCTGAAACCTTGAGGGCATCAGATTAGTTTCATATGAAACTATATTCCAAATCGCCTTGATCTCAAAACAAGCTTCTCAGCTTTGGAAAAAGGGTGAATAAAAGGGAGGATAAAATTATGGAAGACCCAAGAGCAATCTGCGGCCCGATCGCCCACATCTACCGGAGCCACCTGGTATACATGGCAAAGGAACTGGAAGCTTACCGGATCGGAAGTGGACAATTTGATTTTTTAATGGTTTTATACCGCAAAGACGGCATCTCTCAGGAAAACCTTGCAAGAAGTTTGAAAGTAAGCAAAGCAACAAGCACAAGGGCGATCCAGAGCCTGGAAAGAGAGGGATATGTGTACAGGCAGAGGGACAAAGATGACCTCCGGGCTTACAAAGTTTACCTGACTGGAAAAGGAAAGGAAATAAGAGGTGTCGTCCTTGAAAAGCTGATTTCTTTTGTCGATACTCTCCTTTCGGATTTCACCCCGGAAGAAAAAGAAATATTCAGGCAGCTGGTACAAAAAGCTTCAAGAAAGCTCCTTGAACCCGGGTTTGAGCCTCCGGTACTGGTGGAAGAAACTGCGGATCAGAATAGAGATCTGGGTAAAGAGCAGAACATGGACCAGAACATAGATCAGAACATGGACCAGAACATAGATCAGAACATGGACCAGAACATGGACCAGAACAGGTATCAGGACAAAAAGGAGTAAAAAATGGAAGAAAAAAGTGATATTCTGGGAAAGGAAGATGTCAAAAAGCTGCTCTTCAAGCTTTCTCTCCCCGGAATCATTGCAATGATAGTCCAGGCTTTCTATAATGTTGTGGACACTTTTTTCGTGGCAAAAGCGTACGGGGCAGAGGAGAGCATTCTTGCAATCGGTGGGCTTACGATTGCTTTTCCGATCCAGATGATCCTTATAGGAATTGCCGTTCTGCTGGGGACCGGGAGTGCGTCTGTTATCTCTAGAGCCCTTGGGGCAAAGGAAATTGAAAGGGCGAGAAGAGCCCTTGGAAATGTCTATTCTGCCGGGCTTGTAACGGGTGTGCTGATTTTTGTATTCAGTTTTTCGGACTTTTCCCCGGTCCTGAAAGCGTTCGGAGCAACGGAAGGAATAATGCCCTACGCCGTTGAATATATACAGGTCATACTGGCCGGGGCAATTACCTGCATCCTCGGGATATCCATTCAGAATATCGTCCGTGCGGAAGGAAACGCCCGTTTTTCCATGAACGCAATGCTGCTTGGGGCTGGACTGAATATCGTGCTTGACCCCCTGCTAATCTTCGGATTAGGGATGGGAGTCCGGGGGGCTGCAGTTGCAACCGTCTTTTCCCAGGGTGTGTGTGCCCTCTGGCTTCTGCATTATTTCCTGGCAGGAAAAAGTGCCATTCACTTCGGCTTTGAGATGTTGAAACCCGATCCGGGAATCCTTAAAGAGATCACAGCTATAGGGGCAGGACCTTTTGTGATGGACATTTCACAAAGTGTTAATATGATTTTTGTAAACGCTGCTCTTGCAATTTACGGGGGAGATGTCGCAATTGCCGTTTACGGGCTTATTTTCCGGCTTTTCTCGTTTGTCTTTATGCCCCTTATTGGCCTGTCCTTTGGCCTCCAGCCGATTGCAGGCTACAATTACGGGGCAGGCAAACCAGAAAGAGTGATCAAAGCCGTAAAAATTGCTGCTCTGGGAGCAGTTTCTTTCGGGACCATAGGTTTTATGGTCATGTTTCTTTTCCCGCAGAAGCTCCTTTCCATCTTCAGTTCCGACCCGGCACTTCTGGACCTTGGAAAAACCGCAATGAGGATTTTCGTTCTAGGGATACCTCTGGTGGGCATTAATATAATTGGGGCAACTTTGTTCCAGGCCCTGGGGCGGGCAAAGCCTTCTTTTATTCTTTCGGTCTCCCGTCCCATCCTCTTCTTTTTGCCCATGGTGCTCCTCCTTCCGCGGCTCTATGACCTCAATGGGGTCTGGGTGGCGTTTCCGGTTGCAGACCTGATGGCTGTTGTCCTGACTCTTTATTTTCTTTTCAGGGAACACAGGATTTTCCAGCAAATTTCCGGTCTGGAAAATGCAGGAATAGAGAATTCCAGTTAATTTGAATTGGAAACATGACCCGAACTTATATACAAAGATTGAACTTTAATCAGGGACCATAATTTTCCCGTTAAATTTGCAGGTGAACTTGTGACAATAAATGTAAACAGATACAAATGTGGTTACTGCGGTGCCTGTGTAGGGGTCTGCCCTCGCGGAGCCCTCGAACTCGTAGAAACCTGGGTGGAAGTAGATGAGAATACATGCACATCATGTGGTATATGCGGTCGAATCTGCCCTGTGGGAGCAATTGAATTAGTGAAATAAAGTAGGAAACCTGGCATAGGAAGTAGACAGAACATAGTAAGGAAACAGGAAATGAGATAGTTAAAAAACAGAATAATTTCAGGTAAAACATGAGGAAATGAAATGAAGGAGCGGTATGACATTATAGTGGTCGGAGCCGGACCTGCAGGTTCCATTGCTGCAAAAACCGCGGCAGAAAAAGGGCTTGATGTACTTTTGATAGAAAAGCGCCAGGAAATAGGAGCTCCGGTGCGCTGTGCCGAAGGCGTGAGCAAGGAGTTTCTCAGGAAGCACGTGGAAATCGACAAACGATGGGTTTGCGCCGACGTCAATGGGTCCCGTGTATACGCACCTGACGGAACAAAGGTAGAGATGACAGAAAAACTCTCGGGAAAGGAAGTCGGTTTCGTCCTCGAAAGGAAAGTTTTCGACCTCGCCCTTGCAGAACTTGCCGCGAAAGCCGGAGCAGAGGTAAGGGTCAGGACCCGGGCCACGGACCTTATCATTGAAGACAGGTTCGTGAAGGGCGCCAGGCTCATGCACCTCGGAAAAGAGTACGAAGTCCGAGCAGACATCGTCATTGGGGCCGACGGCATAGAGTCAAAGGTCGGCCGGTGGGCAGGAATCGATACATCCCTGAAGCCCGCAGATATCGAAACCTGTGTCCAGTACCTGGTAGCAGGAGTTGACATTGACCAGGAATGCTGTGAATTCTATCTTGGAAATGAGATATCTCCCGGAGGCTACGTCTGGGTCTTCCCGAAAGGGGAAGGGAAAGCAAACGTCGGAATAGGGATTCTCGGGAGCAAGGGGGGGAAGTTCAAGCCCAGACCTGTCGACTACCTCAATAAATTTGTGGAAAAACACTTTCCGGAAGGCAAAATCGTGGAAATGGTCTTTGGGGGAGTCCCGGTTTCGGGAAACATTGAAAAATTCACCGCAAACGG
The DNA here is from genome assembly GCF_000969965.1 of Methanosarcina sp. WWM596. Classification (GTDB taxonomy): domain Archaea; phylum Halobacteriota; class Methanosarcinia; order Methanosarcinales; family Methanosarcinaceae; genus Methanosarcina. The sequence goes on along the minus strand of NZ_CP009503.1, from coordinate 1,724,049 downwards.
GCTCATGCTGATCGGAGACGCTGCACGCCAGTCCGACCCAATAACAGGCGGCGGGATCCTGAACGGAATGGATGCCGGGAAAATGGCAGGAGAAGCCGCTTACGAAGCCATTTCCACAGGGGACGTCTCAGAAGAGAAACTGGAAGAACTCTACGAAAAACGGTGGAAGACAGGTGTCGGTAAAAAAATCGACACGAACCTTATCGTCAAAAACTGCTTTGTCAACCTGAGCGATGAAGACCTCAACTCCCTTGCCCACTCCGTCAAAGACGTGAAATTCGAAAGCATGAGGCTTTTGGACCTACTCTTTGCCCTATTCAAAGCCAACAGGAAACTGCTCTGGGACCTCCATGTGCTCTTCAAGGACGTAGCCATAGAAGCAGCAAAGAACAGGTTTTAAACCTGCCGCCCCCGCTTTTCCAGAAAGCAGTGCATCAGCTGGATAAACATGAAAGAACTGACGAGCCAGGCCATGAGGGCAATAACAAGGGAGAGTCCCCATTTTCCCACGTGCTGCATGCAGAAGCTGGCTACAAAGACGCAGACCGTGCAGCCCATCATCCCGGCGCTGGCTCCAAACGCGATGTCTGCAGCCTGCTCGGAGCTTCCGAAGTGTCCGGCCATGATAACAGCTGCAGCCATTACCGCAGGAAAAGCGGCAAAAATCCCTGCAAAAGACTTCGAAGGCACGAGCTGAAGTACAATATAACAGGCAGCGACAGCCAGGCCTCCGAAGATGAACCTCAGGCCCAGGTCGTAGATATCAACTTTCATAAGCAGCCTCATGCTTCAGAACTTGTTTTGATTTCCATTGGTTTAGTCCCCGATTGATTTATATCACTAAAAATATTTATTTTGATTGTTGCGATTTAAACTGCTTTCCCTTGACTGTTATTTTCCGAACCATTTCCTCTTTTCAAAACCCGAACCAGATGAGATAAATCAACGGAGCAAGCACTGCCCAGAGGAGAAGAGCATAAGCAAGACCTCTTTTCCACCCGTACCTGAGAATAAAATAACTGGCAGCGAGTGCACAGCAGATGTCTGCTGCCATTCCCACCAGTGCTCCCCTCGAAAGCTGCTCAGTCACGGACAGCAGTTCACTGCCTTTATATTCAAGGCTAAGACCCACGACTGCTGCCAGGTACACTGCCGGAAAGGCAGCAAAGATTCCTCCGAGCTTGCCCCCGAAAGACCTAGCTATCAGAGTGGAAGCTAAAACCGCGCTTCCTCCGAACAAGAAACGGAGGAATAAAGAAAAAGGATCGATTTCAAGCATAATGTTTCTGCCCCGAAGATCTGACTGACCTGACTGACGACCTTTATGATACTTGGATACACATGGATACCAAGAAACGATCTATACAATGAACTTTATTCTCCCCTTCCGTACTTCTCCCTAATCTCTGATTCTTTTAAGACTTTTAACCCCAGTTTATCCAGAATTTCAGATATCCGTTTTCGGTCCTTACTTTTCATTGATTTCCGATCAAAGTAAGCAAATTCGGCATTTGATTTTTCAACCGCCTGTCGGATAAGAGCTTCGTCCACGAATTCCAGCTGATACTTGGGGAAATTGTGCCCGAAAGATATACCGGTTTCAAGTAAAAGCCCGGTCTGGCGCATGGCATAGTGCCCTCCTCCGAAACCAACTGCTGTTGGCACTTTTTCCAGAGAGACTGCAAGGATGGCCCTGGCAACAATTTCTCCGGGGATCGGTTCTTCCCACTGCCCCTCGGTGCTCCCGATTTCGGCATAGATGGAAGGCACAGTTAGTTCAGTTGGCCCATGGTGAGTTACTTCCAGGGTTACGTCGTAAGCCAGCCCCTTTGTTTCAGCAAGCCTTTTCATCTCCATAAGGATGGATTTCATTGCCGGTGGAGAGGATACAGCAAGTTCTCTCGGGTGCCCCCCGAGCCTGGCTTCGTCCGAGGGATTTCCAGTACAGTGCACGGTCAGGGACTTCACTTCCTCCTTGCTCCTATGCTTGGAGGCAAAAATAATTAATTTGGCAGGAAGCCCCGCAACTTCCAGTTTTTTATCAAGCCCGTCCTGGAAAACATGGATTTCCTCAATTTCCACAAGCCTGAACTTCCCATCTGCAGACTCCCGGGCAGCTGAGAAACCGGAGTTTTCGGGGAGTTCCAGGAGTTTCCATTCCCTGAGGGCGAGAAGGTGCTTCTTTATGTTCTGACTTGCAAGGTCAGGGGCAGAACAGATGATGGTGATTTTTGAATTATTCACATTTTCTGGATCTATATCTGTCATTGTCGGATCAGTCCGCTTTTCTTCTGAATTTATCCTGAATCTGTTCTGGACTTTCGTTCAGAAACAATTTCGTTCAAAAACAATTGTCTCTAAAATTCGTAAAGATAGATAAAACCAACCCCAAAATTCCGGCTCTGACCAAAAAGTTTTTGATTTGTCTGTTTGACCGTCCCTATTTATCCGAGACTGATGCGCTGGTTTCTTGTTCATACAGCCCAGAACCCGAACAGGAAACTTATGCACCTGGAAGGTTGAAAAAGCATAATGATTAGAACTATGATGGGAACTACTTGTTTAGCATGAAAGTGCTCTCAAGTACTTTCATTATTTGTGCCTGCTATTCGAAGAGTTTCATGTGCGTTTTATGGATGTCTCTGGTCATGTACCTATGTTTACTTTTGCCCTTATATAAACATCAGTAACGAAAGCTAAGAGACATATTTTTGAAAGTGTTTGTCCACTTTAATATTTTAAGGGTTGAAAAAAATCTAAAAATATTTAGACATAATAATCTAGCTAAAAATAATGATATAAATTTAAGAGATAACTAACATTAATATTTTTTAAATAAAATATCGCAATAAAATGGCTAAAAGTTTTTAACTTTTGATTGCATTAATTAATGAACAAATATATCAAATAATTTTATTAACATATTAATTAAATAAATTATATTATTAAATAATAAATGTTAAAAAATGCCTATTTTTAGATTTTTAGATAAAAAACTAGATTTTTAGGACTAATTAAAAATAGTCTTATTTTAATAGTATCACTTACCTTCGGCAGGTCGACATTTACTTTTTGATACTTTTTGCTGATGGCGATTTTGAAATGATGCTTCATAATTGTGAATAGTTGTTAGGTTTACATATGACCAATTATTAATCTCTCATACTAAACTTTAATGAGAAAATAGTTCAGTGCTTATATAGGTCGTGAGAGTTGGGTCACACGTTAACCAATTTTAAACATAACATATATTTAGCTAAGGTTCTAAAACGGTATCAAGAAAAATATTCTAATTTCTAATGTCGACCTGCCGAAAGTGAGGTATCAGTAAATATACATTAATATTTTATATGAAGAAGCGTAAAACCCCTGAGTCTTTAGCTCAGGGGATATAAGCGTCAACTTCAACCCTGATTTCGTATGTAATATTCTGCCGCCTCTTTACTAACATTTCCGATAGTAGACGCAAAATAACCATCACTCCATAACGTATTCTCACCCCAATAATACTTTTTCAGATATTCTTTTTGAGTTTTCCATAACCTGTTAGTATATTCTTGTTTCAATTTTCTGACAATTGACAAAACGCTAACTTTCGGTTCACTCTTGATCAAGAAATGAATATGGTCTTTGTCAGTTTCCATTTCAAGGATTTCAAAGTTAGACTCTTTTGAAATGTCAATCATAATCTGTTTGAGTTCTTCGCTAATTGGTTCAAGTATGACTTTTTGGTATTTGCAAACAAAAATAACATGATACATTAACAAAAATTTGCTATGATTCCGTGTTTCATACTTCGTATTTACCAAAAAGTACATGTGTTGTTAAAGCATATAATGCCTTTGTATGATGCAAGCGTTCAAATTTAGACTCTATCCTACAACTACACAAGCTATTCAATTGAATCAGCATATAGGTAGCTGTAGATTTGTCTATAATTGGGCACTTGACCAGAAAATTAAAACTTATGAGCAGACAGGGGAATCAATTTCCAGATTTGACTTAAACAAATTAATTCCTACTCTAAAGGCTTCTAATGAGTGGTTAGGAGAAGTTAACTCTCAATCATTACAGGGGATGACTAAGCAGGTTGAATCCGCTTTCACTAGATTCTTTAGAGAGAAAACAGGGTTTCCAAAGTTCAAATCAAAAAAGAATCCGATACAGTCTTTTCCTGTACCTCAACACTACACTGTAAACTTTGAAAATAATACTATCAAGCTTCCTAAAATAGAACCAATTAAAGCAGTTCTTCACAGGAAGTTTGAAGGAGAGCCTAAAACGGCTACGGTATCAAGGACATGTAAAGGACATTACTACATCAGTATCCTTGTTGAAGATGGAAAAGAACTTCCAGTAAAGGAAGCTTTCACAGAATCAACAACAGTAGGAATTGATGTAGGTATCAAAGACTTTGCTGTCCTTTCAACAGGAGAAAAGGTTGAGAATCCAAAGTACTTGAAAAACTCTCTTAAAAGGCTCAAAGTATTACAGAAAAGAGTCTCAAGGAAACAGAAAGGCTCTAAGAACAGGGCAAAAGCTAAACGAAGACTTGCTGTACTCCATGACAAAATAACAAATCAGAGAAATGACTTCCAGAACAAACTCTCTTTTAGACTTGTTAGCGAAAACCAAGCTGTAGCTCTGGAAACTCTAAATGTTAAAGGCATGGTTAAGAATCATCACTTAGCACAGGCTATAAGTGATTCTGCGTGGAGTAGTTTTGTAACAAAGTTGGAATATAAGGCTCAATGGTTTGGAAAAACCGTCCTGAGAATTGGACAATTTGAACCCTCTTCTAAGCTATGTAGTGTGTGTGGATACCACAATAAAGAGCTTCAGCTAAAAGACAGAGAATGGATTTGTCCAGACTGTAAAACCAAACACCATAGAGACATTAATGCCGCTATCAATATCAAAAAATTCGCTCTCATAGATCAGAATCTAATTGGATTATGACACCGTAGGGACTACGGGGATGAGCTTGGGGACTTGCCCTCAATAGAGGGAGGATGAACCAAGAAGCCACTCAGTCTTTAGCTGAGTGGTAGTTCACATTTGTGATTTTACAGAGAAAAATGGCACACTCCTATACGGAGGATGTCCCGAACAGGACTTTTAATTCGAAAAGCTATTTTCTCTTCGTAAGAAGTATGGAACAAGATTATGGGAACAAATGGATCAGCCGGTCAAATAGATTCTGAAAACAAATGGGTCAACCGGTCAATAAGAAGCTTATAATTCTGCTCCGCAACGCTTACAGAATTTAGCGTCGCTGTCATGCCCCTCAAAACTGCAATTCTGGCATACTCTTCCTTTAATGTTTCTGCTTGCATAGCTGATCTCAGATGTGACAATCCCTGTCGGAACCGCTATGATGCTGTAGCCTATGATCATGATAACTGATGCCAGTGCCTGTCCGAGATTAGTCTCAGGGACTATATCCCCGTATCCTACGGTTGTAAGGGTTATAATTGCCCAGTAGATGCTCCGGGGTATGCTGGTAAACCCGCTCTCTGCCCCTTCAATAACATACATAAGGGAGCCCAATATCACCACCAGAGTCAAAACAGTAAATAGAAACAGGGTTATTTTTCGCCGGCTTGCGCGTAAAGCTCTTATCAATAAATCAGCTTCACCAATATACTGGGCAAGTTTGAGCACCCTGAAAACCCTGAGTAACCGTAAACTCCGGATCACCAGCAGATATTGGCTGCCCGGCAGTATCAGGCTAAGATATGTCGGGAGAATTGCCAGCAAGTCTATGATGCCAAAGAAACTTGTGGCGTATCGGCTGGGGCGACCAACACAGCCCAGGCGCAAAAAATATTCCACTGTAAACAGTATCGTAAAAACCCATTCCAGGGAATAGAACAAATCGCCATGTAAAGCCGAGATGCTACTTACGCTATCGAGCATAACAACAATAATGCTCAGCAGGATGCTAAGAATCAGGATTTCATCAAAACGTTTTCCAGCGGGTGTGTCTGCTTCAAATATTATTGTGTATAACGTATTTCGCCAGTTATTCTCAGGTGGCTTATTTTGCGGGTTATTTTTCACTGAAGCAACCATATTAACATCCACGCAACAAGAGTTTGATATGCAATCCGGATTTTAGAAGCTGCGGTTATAGTGCAGCATCTTACAAAGCAGTTACTTTCACCTATGTTTCACAAAGTAATAAGTATTTTCTTGGAGTAACCAACATTAATAGTTAAATAATTGAGTCTTTGACATATTTTCATAATGACCTATTTTTATAATGTTGAACGATTCGAATGTTTCCTGGCTAAAACATGTTTATTAATATAAAGAAAGTGATATAGTGTATCCTGCACATATACTATATCTCAAACAATCTGGTTTCTGGAGTGATTTTCAATTTTGCTTGAAGAGATGTTCTTATGAATAGCAACACAGCAGCGAAAAATCTTGGAATAGGACTGGCGGTCATTGGCTTTCTCTTACTGCTGGGATATGGCCTTTATAATTTATTTACCTTTGAATCCAGCCCGGTACTTAAAGTGTCTATCGGGGCAATTATAGCAGGTATAATGCTGGTTTTATTGACCCTGATAAAGGAAAAAATGAGTGTTAAGGATAAGGAAACTAAAAGAAGATACTAGGTGAGAAAATGATAATCGCAACCACGGATACAATAGCAGGAAAGCAGATCACGCAAACCCTTGGAATGGCTCGCGGCAATACCATTCAGGCCAAGCATATTGGCAAGGATATCATGTCAGGGTTGCGCAGCGTCGTAGGGGGAGAACTGACAGAATACTCAGAGATGCTTGAAGAGGCAAGGGAGAAAGCAATCAACCGTATGGTTGAGGATGCCGAAAAGATGGGGGCTGATGCCGTGGTAAATGTCAGGTTCATGACTTCCATGGTGATGGCAGGAGCAGCTGAGATACTTGCATACGGGACAGCTGTCAAGATAAGGGACAAGGACTAAAAGATAAAGGACAAAGACTAAAAGATAAGGGATAAGGACTAAAAGATAAGGGACAAGGACTAAAAGATAAGAGACAAGGACTAAAAGATAAGGGACAAGGACTAAAAGATAAAGGACAAGGACTAAAAGATAAGGGACAAGGACTAAAAGATAAGGATAGGGAATAAGGAGTTATTGTTCCTCAGATTTAAAATAGTAGTACCTGTTTTAGCAGTAACATGGCAGTTTATCTATCTCTATAACATGGCAGTTTATCTATCTCTATAACATGGCAGTTTATCTATCTCTATAACATGGCAGTTTATCTATCTCTGTAACATGGCAGTTTATCTATCTCTATAACATGGCAGTTTATCTATCACTTTTACTTTCTACTCACCTTTTTAATTTTCAACCCGACGGCTGTTTTCTTTCAGTTAAAAAAACCGTCTGTCTTTAAGATGTCCAGGAAAGGACATCAAATACCATCAGCGTCAAAAATATTCAAAAAATCAGAAAGAAAAACTGGGTTGTTGCAGAGTCGTTTTTTACAGGACCCTGCTCCGTGGAAAGCATGGGTCCTGTAAAAGAATACCGGTTTGTTTTAAATACTTCTATCGAACTCAAGCGATGTGGATGTAACTGTCCACAAGTTTCTTGATTTCTTCGTTCTTGCCGTAGAGCCTCTCACTGAGCTGATCGTCGTTAAGGCCTTCAAGGTATTTTACAGTGTCGTTAATCATACCTTCAGTAAAGACATCGTACTGCATGAAAACATCCTTCAGTTTCTTCAGGGCCTGAGCAGATTCGTAACAGGAAGCAGGAAGGTGTTCAAGCTGGGCAAGCCTGTCTTTATGTTCGTCCTTGAAGATGTTTACGCTGATATAGAGCTTGTCGGCAACCTCAAGAGCGTTGTCCATTTCAAACCCGTGGCGAATACCTACAGCAAAAGCCGCAAGGAGGAGGTAAAGATCAGCCGAGGGATCTGCAGCGCGGAATTCGAAGGTAGATTTGTAGTTGTGGTTCTTAAAATCATCTCTGTAATTTGGATTGGCAGTGGCAATCATCCTGCTGGATTCTTCAGCGAACCAGCCAAGGGGCACACGGACAAGGGCAGAGCGGTTCCTGTCTCCCCAGCAAATATTAGTTGGGGCTTCCTGGTGAGGGACAAGGCGCAGGTAGGATGTAGGGATCCTGTTTCCAAAGGAAGTGATTCCTGATGCAATGTCAAGAAGACCAGCTATTGCACGCTTTGCAGTGTCACTGACATCGCCATTTTCGACCATGACACTCTCTCCATCTTTCAGGAGCTTCATGTGGACGTGCAGTCCACTTCCGGCTTTTCCGACAGTGATCTTTGGGGCAAAGCTAACAATTACACCGTACTGGTCGGCAAGCATCCTGAGCATCCATTTTGCAATAAGCAGACTGTTGACACTGTTTTCTGGTGTATCAGTCTCGAATTCGATTTCGTTTTGCTCGTAATAGTACTTGTCGTCAGTGAAGTTCCCGACTTCCGAGTGTCCGTATTTGATTTTTCCGCCAGCTTCGGAAATGTACATCATTGCTTCCTTCCTGAGCTGATCGAATTTGGTAAAAGGATTGGACTCGTGATATCCTTGCTGGTCAACAGCCGGGAAATTCATGTTGACTTCATCTTTGTTGGCGATGATGTAGTATTCGAGTTCACCCATTGTCTGGAGCTCGTAGCCTGTCTTCTCGGTAAGAGTCTGGACAGCCTTATTCATGACGGTTTCAGACGCACTTTTGAGGGGGGCGCCGTCCTTGTCGAAGTAGGAACAGAGGATATCCAGAGTGGGGATTTCTTCAAAAGGATTTATGAAGGCAGTCCTGTATTTAGGGACGACGTAGAGGTCGCTTGAATCTGCCTCAATGTATGTAAAAAGGCTTGATCCATCGACTCTCTCACCAGCAGAAAGTAAATTATCAAGATGCTCTTCATCTCTGATCACGAAGGTGAGGGCTTTAAGTCTTCCGTCCCCGCCAACATAGCGGAAGTTGAGCATCTTAATGCCGTTTTCCTTGACGAATTTTATAATGTCTTCTTTGGTGAATTCACTTGCTGGTTTATTGAGGTACTGTACCAGTTTGTTCGGATTAAGTTCTACAGATGATGTTTTCATAATTATCCCTCTTTTTTGATCGGAATATTGGAATATTCGAGTATTCAAAGCCTCATTTCAATACCGAATATTTTTCAGACTTAATGATTGCCGTATCAATCATGATTTTGAAAATTTATGTCTGAACAGGAAAGAGATAACTTACTGCTGTCTATATAAAGTTTTTCTTTTTTTTATTTTTTTAATAAAATACTATACAGCGAAAACCAAAATGAGCTTGTTCTGTCCAATTCTTTATTCTAACCGCACGGACAGGTGAAAATAAGTAGTTCCTCCCACCGAATATATTGAATCAATACAATAAAGATCTTTTATAAATATAGTTATAGCAAATATGGTTATGAGATTGATAAACCAACCAGAAACTTCTGTGAATTTTGTTTTTCATAGAAGCTAATGATTCCAAAAAGAGAATGGAGTAAAAGTATGGAAACCTATAATATTCCTGAGATTGCCAGAAATGTTTTCAGTGTCGGGTCAAAAGACTGGAACTGCAGGATGTTCGATTCATTAATTCCTCTGCCAGAGGGCACCAGCTACAATTCTTTCCTTGTAAAAGGCGAGAAGAAAACAGCCCTTATAGATACCGTAAATCCGGGTTTTGAAGAGGAATTAGAGGTAAAAATCAATATGGTCTCAGACCTGGAAAAACTTGATTACCTGATAATGAACCATGCTGAGCCGGATCATTCCAATGCTATTAGCTTTATCCTTGAAAAAGCTCCTAATGCCTTATTTGTAACAACTGAGAAAGGAGTGAAGATGGCAAAGCTCTACCATGAGCTGCCTGAAGACAGGATCAAAATCATTGCTGAAGGAGATAGCCTCGATCTGGGGGGAAAGACCCTTCGTTTCATAGAAGCTCCCTGGCTCCACTGGCCTGAAACCATGTTCACATACCTGCCTGAAGACAAAGTTCTTTTTACATGCGACTTTTTCGGAGCTCATACAGCCCAGGGTATCTATGATGAAGATATAGAGGATCTCATTCCTTTCGCAAAACGCTACTACGGCGAAATTATGATGCCTTTCGGGAAAATGGGGGCAAAAGCTCTTGAAAAAATAAAGGATCTCGACATAAAAATTATTGCCCCGAGCCACGGACCTATCTACAAAGATCCCGAGAGAATTATAGATCCATATAAAAAATGGACTGCAGGAAAAACAGAGAATAAAGCCCTTATTGTCTATGTGAGTATGTGGGGATCTACCAGGGAGATGGTCCGGACAATTGCAGAAACTCTGCTACAAGAAGGTGTAGATGTTAGAATGTATGATCTTGCAGTTTCGGATATAGGGGATGTTGCAAGAGAACTGGTTGATTCCCGAGTTATTATCCTTGGAACCCCGACCGTTCTGGGAGGTATGCATCCGATTGCCCTTTATGGAGCTTCCCTGGTAAAAGCTCTAAACCCACCGGCAAAATATGGAGTTGCACTCGGGTCCTTTGGCTGGGGTGGAGGGGCACTGAAGCAAGCAGGTGAAATCCTGGCTCCTTTGAAAATGGAGATTGTAGGAACCCATCAGGTGAAAGGCAGAGCTAAAAAAGAAGACTTGAAAAAAGTTGAGGAAATCGGCCGAGAACTGGCTCAAAAAATGAAAGTATGACTCAGTGAGTCGCAGGAGGAAGAGGTCTGCAGGAGGAATCCTCTCAGGCATACATATCAGGCCCTCCGCGTCAGGCTACACCACGTCAGTACTCCACGTCAGTACTACTCTATATGACTTATGCGGTTAATCTGACTGAGAAGCCTTATGTGATCTTTTCAGTAGTATGTGTAAGTAATCCATAAAGGGAAACGCCTAAAATTGCTCCCCACAAAGGCATGAGGCTTTCGGCTCCTGCCCATCCTCTTAGAGCTGTTAACAAGCCTGCACTTAGCAGAGCTGTCAGTTGAGCTGCCTGCACTCGAAGAGGATTTAAAGGACTTCCTGTCATGTCTCCTCCGGATTTTATTTTTCGGGATCTAAGGACAATGGGAATAAAAAGGATAGCTGCTGAAAACAAGAATAAGACTGATTGCATATCCAGATAAGTGCTCTCCTGTCCTGCGGACGGTAAGAAAAAAAGTACTGATGTAAAGGCTGCTACTCCGAAGATACGGTTTTGACGATTGGGTGCAGGAAGGAAAGCGTCCAGAAAAAATGCCAGTGCAGTAAATAAGCCAAAAATCCAGTTTCCTTGCAGTGAAATCCAGCCCGAAAGCAGAAGTACCGCAAGAGAATCGAAAGTTTTTGAAGACCTCCCGGTACTTCTGTTAACTATACGAATGAGCAGGAGTTCCAAGAAGAGAGCAAGCAAAAAAGGAGAAGGAAAAAACAGAAAGCCTGCACAACCCAAAAACGCTGCAAAAAAAGCAGAGAGTTCATTGTCCGGATCCAGTTCCCTCGCAAACGCCCAGGTTAAAAATACAGATGTTCCTGCCCTTAAGCCTAAATACAAAGCAGAAGAAATATCTTTCCCTATAACAAGTTGAAGGCCTGTTATTCCAAAGAGGAAAAGCAGGGTAATTATCACAATTACCCTGTTTGTAGGATAATCAAGGTCTATGGAGCGAATAAGCGAACTTGGCCTTTCAACTTTCATTCTTATATTTGCGGGCTTAACATTATTAACTTTTGTGCTTTTAAAATACGCTTAATAGGTCTGGTTCTGGTCTTTTCCAAAACCTACCTTTTCAGCAGGTATGAGGTTCATTTTTAAGATGATCTTCAAGCTTGAATTTCAAGTTTCAGATTCAGAGGGCTTCTTATGGAAGGAAAATCTGAACTAAAAAAGGAACTGAGTTTACTGGAAATTACTCTGGTAGGAATTGGCAACATTCTCGGAGCCGGGATCTATGTGCTTATGGGAAAAGCTGCGGGGCTTGCAGGGAATATGGTCTGGTTTTCCTTTCTGTTTGCAGGAGTTGCTGCCTCACTTTCTGCCCTCAGCTACATGGAGCTCTCTTCCATGTACCCCCGTGCAGGGGCAGAATATGAGTTTGCAAAGAGAGCTTTTGGAGAACGTATGGGGCTGTTTGTGGGACTGCTCGTTGTCTATTTTGTGATACTAACCAGCTCTGCGGTTGCCCTCGGTTTTGGAAGGTATTTCAGCAACCTTTTCGGGGGCGGAAGTTTACTAGGAGCAGTAGGCCTGTTTATTGTCCTGAGCCTCATCATGGTTTATGGTATCAAGGAATCTGCGCGACTCGCTGGTATCATAACTTTGATAGAACTTTCAGGACTTTTAATAATTATCTACGTGGGAATCCCTTATCTTGGTACGGTAAATTACTTTGAGTCTCCGAACCTCTCAGGAGTCTTTGAGGCTTCTGCTTTGATTTTTTTTGCATTTCTGGGTTTTGAAGATATTGTGAGATTGTCCCAGGAAACAAAAGATGCAGAGAAAACCACCCCCAGAGCTTTGCTTATTGCTATCTCCTTCACAGTTCTCATCTATATTTGTGTGGCAGTATCTGCTGTAAGCGTGCTTGATTTTCAGGTTCTTGGACATTCAGACGTTCCACTTGCTGACGTTGCAGCTGTTGCTCTTGGGGATAAAGCTTTTGTTCTTCTTTCCTGGATCGCCCTTTTTTCTACAATGAATACCGTGCTTGTGGTAATGCTAGGGGGGTCAAGGATTGTTTACGGCATGGCACGGGCAGGATCGCTTCCCGGAAGCTTCTCAAGGATACACAGTCGTTACCAGACTCCATGGGCCGCCATTTTCGGAGTTGCCGCCCTCTCGATTTTGTTTGTCTTATTCAGAGACATTGCAACCGTAGCAAATATTTCGAACTTTATGATTTTTATTGTCTTTTTTATGGTCAATCTTTCCCTTATAAAACTCCGTTATTCTGACCCTGAAAGACAACGTCCTTTTAAAGTTCCTTTTAGTATAGGCCGCTTTCCCCTGCTTCCTTCTCTTGGTGCTCTTTCTTCTTTATTTCTCTTTTCTCAGTTAAATGCAGAAATCATAATTTACGGGCTTGTTCTTGTAGGAATCAGTATACTGATAGTGCTTCTCAAAACCAGAAAAAAGTCTTGAAATTCCGGCTGTTTGATTTGTTTCTCATTATAGTTTTCTTGTGGTTAATTTCACAAAGACATAAATATTATTTTTACAGTTGAATCTGATAGAGGTATTTGAGCTAATTAAATAAATCAAAATTAAGAATTATTTATCAAGAAAAGGACTTAAAAAAGCCTTAATATCCATTTATTCGTTCTAAAAACCATTTTTTATCTTATTTATCCATTTAAGTTCCTTTTTCAGGTTTAAACGGTACCTGCATATTTTCGGAATACACCAATTTTTCTGGAATGTTTTATAAATAGAAATGGGGCCAGAATGCTTTTAATAAGCTAAAAAAGAATTTAGATGGTTTTAATTGATTAAAAAAGCTTAATTAAGCTCTTTTTAAATAAAGGACTATTTATAGCAAATTTTTTTTGATTTTAGTTCTTTTTGGTTCTTAATATTCAGCAAGAATTAGTTTTATATACATAAAACCCTATTTAGTTCGTTTTATTGCAGGGATTATCTCTATTATTAATTATAAATCTCTAAAATGGAATTGCAGGGATTATCTCTATTATTAATTATAAATCTCTAAAATGGAATAGATCTGTAATATACTAAAAATTTACACACAGAACAGTATGAATATAATTAAACAGATTTGAGATAACTAAATAGATTTATTACTCAGACCAAGATGAAGCTTCAGTTCCGCTTACAAATAATTTCGGATAAAAAGGGAGTAGATATGAGAAAAGAGCCTTATGAGTTCCCACTGGAAGATTTCAGTCCAAGAGAAGATTTTAACAAAATTAAAAAGTTCTCCCGGGATAAAGAAACACCATTTCTGATCATTGATCTTCAGAGAATAGAGCAAAGTTATGATAAACTTGTAGAGCACATGCCTTTTGCAAAAATTCACTATGCTGTAAAGGCCAATCCTATGGATAAAGTAGTGCTTGCTCTGAAGAACAAAGGTTCCAACTTTGATGTTGCAACGGTTTACGAACTTGATCAGTTGCTACAGCTCGGGGTAGAGCCTGAGAGGATAAGTTATGGAAACACGATCAAGAAAGAAAAGGACATAGGTTATGCCTATGAGAAAGGAATAAGGCTCTTTGTTACTGATTCAGAAAGTGATTTGAAAAAGTTATCCCGAAAAGCTCCCGGTTCAAGAGTTTTTTTCAGGATCCTTACAGAAAGTGATGGCGCGGACTGGCCACTTTCGAGAAAATTCGGCTCGCATCCTGACCTGATATACAAACTGATTATGAAAGCCGAAAAGCTTGGGCTTGAACCTTACGGACTTTCGTTCCATGTTGGTTCCCAGCAAAGAGATATAGGACAGTGGGACAATGCAATCTCCAAGTGCAAATACCTTTTTGAAGCAGTGGCCGAAAAAGGAATTAAGCTTAAAATGATCAATCTCGGTGGAGGCTTCCCCGCAAAATACCAGTCTCAGGCCAACGACCTTGAGACTTATGCCATGGAAATCCGCCGCTTTTTGCATGATGACTTCGGAGAAGAGCTCCCCGAAATCCTTATCGAGCCAGGGCGTTCTCTGGTTGCCGATGCCGGGATAATCGTAAGTGAAGTCATTATGATATCCCGAAAGGCCAGGTTCAACCAGTACAAATGGGTTTATCTTGATATCGGAAAGTTCGGCGGCCTTATTGAGACCCTTGACGAATGCATCAAATATCCCATTTTATGTGATAAAAAAGGATGTGCAGAAGAGGTCATCCTTGCAGGTCCTACCTGCGACAGCATGGACATCCTCTATGAGCACCATAAGTATTCATTCCCCCATACTATGAGAGAAGGCAACCGTGTATATATCTTCACAACCGGAGCCTACACCCAGAGTTACTGTTCCGTGAATTTTAACGGCTTTCCATCTCTCAAAGCCTACATTATCTAAAGGGCAGACGCCCTTACTTTTTTTATTGTATTTATATAATAATTTTCAACACAATTGAAAGTTTAATTGCAACGAAAATGTATGGTCAATTTGAAAATTAGAATTTAAAAAAGTTTATTGGGTCGATGATGATATAGATCACCGGGCCTTTATAAATATCGTAGATCTAGAGTAATAGGGTTTCCTCTCAATTCGGGGTTGGATCGCAGATAAGGATCTCGAAAATAGGGACCCGACCCCTACCATCGACTTGTCGACTTCTAAACTAATAATTAATATTAAACAAAATTCTCAAGCAATATTTCCTTCCAAATTAATTTTCAGTAACACCCACTCTTTTATACAATGTTTTTAATTTCAATAAACCTTATGACCGTCCCTAAATTCCTAAATTTTGAGACTTTTTATTATTTTCTGGTCTTTAGATTTTTCTCTCTAAATCGTGCAAAACAGTAAAAAGTCTCAAATTAAGAGTTCTTTTCGACAGCATCAGCAAGCGATTAAATCTCATTCTTTTAACCTTTCTTCCGAGTATTATTTTTCGATACCACAGGGGAAGCATAAATAACGTAAAAATTGAGGTATAAAGTACAATCTCGGTAACCATAGGTAGATAAGGATTTATTTCAGCTAGCGATATTATCCAGAAGACCGGCAGAATATAAGGTGCTGAGCTTATCATTACATGCATGTTTTTAGGAGCAATAACCTGAATTTCACAATTCGGAGGAATCACTGCGTACCATGGTTCAATAGCAAATCTATTCTTGGAATCTTCCGGCAGAAGCACGCATACAGAAGGAAGAAAGCCCGAATTATCTACCTTATTGTCTCCCTGAAGAAACATAGATCCGGTTTCCCCTAAATTAATAGTGGCAATTCCTGAAAATACTAAGCCACTTACCAAAACGATTGCCATTAGCCGTTTCCCCTTAATCATAAAATATACACGTCTGGAATCTTTTTTCTTATCGTATTCAATTTTATGGGCACGAACCGGATTTGAATATTCTATCATTGTCCTGATTTCATCCCCTAGTATGATGATTGCAGGAAGTATCACTGCGAGTAAAAAAACTGTTTTATTCTTTGAAGCCACAGGCAAATATCCTGCAAAAGGAATGACGAAAATTAATTTCCCAACCACATCAGAATCTGGGACTTTAAAGAAATCCTCTTCCTCGTTTGCATCCCCTTTTGTCCTAAAAATTCGTTTTTCATCTTTTACTTCTATTTTGATAATTCTGTGTGTTACAAATGTATCTTTGCCACCAGGATCCCGGAAAGCTATGACATCTCCAACTGTAAGTTCGTCCGGATTGACAGACTTTACAACTATCATATCTCCAGCTAGCATTATCGGCGTCATACTTCCACTTAACACTACCATAGCCTTTTCTGATCCTGTTAAGAGTGGAATTAAAGCATTGATAAGGAATATCGCAATTACAAATACAATCGCTATCCAAAGACTTTCTTTTTTTTCCATATATTTATACCAGCTTATCTACTATTCTTGACTGAAACTTCAATATAGATCAAAGGCAGGGATAATTAAATATCCGGTATAAAAGTTCTACAGCCCAGTTTTTTCTAGTTATATTGATGTGTAATTTTTTACAGACCCGTCTCCCATAGTTATATTGATAGTTAATGGAATAAGATATGAAACATCACTATCAAAATATGATTTGAGATTTACCATGCTGTTGGAATGAAAAGAATAGTTAGTGCCATCAATAAGTTCTCCTGACGATTTGCTGCCGTTAAAAAATTCGCTTTCTTTTATTGTTATCTTTGTCAGATTGCTGTTATTAATCTGAGAACTATTCCAACATACATGAATTACATCAATAGTTAGATTCGAAGTTCCCTTTATGTCAAGTTTCCAGTAAGATTGCTTTTCTTTATCAGAAGGGATCACAAGGACGCTATTTAATAATTCAAGCAAGTCAGCTTCACTATTAGCAGAGAAGCCACTATTATTAAAAGATTCATTAGCGTTAAAGAAGTCAATTTCGTTGATCGCTTTACTTTCAGCAGAAGAAAGACTAGAATTCCATACCCCAGCGATAATTGTGTTTCCGGCACAGGATTCAATATCAGAATAATATGCTAAAGTGCTGATGTCGTCGCTGACACATATATAATTTAGTGATAAAAAGGAACTAAGCAATAAGCAAAAAAGTATGAATTTATTTGTAGCCTTCATCCCTATTTCTCCCCATTTCCCATTAAATTCCTTATCTCTTGAATTATCAGGAAAGTAGCTGGTGCAATAACAAATATAAAAAGTCCTGTTAAGGTATTGGCAAAATGTATAAGAGTGCCGAAATAAAGAATTTTAAAGCGCATAACTCCGATTACGTCTTCAGCTGCCACAATGTAATTGTCCGCATTTGCGCATGCATCTCCTTTTGTTCTAAACCTTCAGGTGCAAAATTTATTACTCTGTGTGTGATTATGGATGGAGAGGAGCTATCCTCAAAATGGTAATAGTATGCTACGATGGTCCCCAATTCAATGGAAGTCTCCCTGGAACTAATAACAATAATATCATCTGAAGTTATCATAGGTTCCATGCTTGTACCCGTTACAGTTATAAAATAAAGCGAGCCAATTGGAATCATGGTGTCGATAATAGAGACTATCAAAATGATCAGCAGAATTACATAAAGTCTATCTCTTGTGTTCAGATTATTTTGAAACAGTTTGTACCATAAATGAGTATTAAAATTTTGGCTTTTCGTCATAATCTATGGATAAGATGATTTTTAACTCAAGATCACGTTGGTTTTTATGATAATACCCACACAAAACAACGGATCTCCAAAATCACAATCTGGATTATGAAATTATCCTTCAGACTTTATTTAAAAATTTAGATTACAATTTATATTGCATCTAAGAAAGCTCTTTGGCAAGACAGATCCTCTATGTTTAATTAAGTAATTGTAATACGATATTTTGAATGTTTTTACCTAGTAATTAAATTTAAATAGTGGGTTAAACCCACTATTTTAGGACTTAAGCAGTTGAATTAAATACCACGAGCAAGAAATACTTAACTGTATAAATTTAAATAATGTTGACGAGGCCGCATGCACATGATTTTCTAGTTCAAGTGCGTAAGTTCTATATTTGTTATTATTATTTATTCGTCTTAATAATCCATGTCAGCCTGTTCAAGAGTGAACGAAACATCAAAGCTAACACTGTCTCCCTGAATCGTGTTACCAGCCTCAGTTGGAATTCTCCACTTGAAAATAATATCGCGTTGAACATTAGGATCCATTGATACTATGGCCTGATCAAAATCATTTGAACCATACAAGTTTACTTTAGCGAAATAATTTCCTTCAACTGGGGAGGCAGGTGCTGTAACAACAGTTTCATCTGATCTCAGTACAATGTCATTTTCAGTAAGTGTTCCTGAGCCATCTACGTCGATAAATACTAACATCTCTGCTTCTGCTCCGAGTTCTCCAGGAGTACCATCCTGCTCATACTCAGTACTTCCTGTACTTTCCGTATTTGTGATTTCGGAAAACGTGACATCCAGTTCTCCAGCAAGAGATCCATTATTTCGGATTGTCTGAGTTTCTGTGCCGGAATCCCCAGGTTCTTTGTTACTAAGTGTAAATTGAGCATTAGTTAAATTAAGGTCAAGAGTTCCTGCAGTAAAAGTATTATCATCACTTCGCTCTGTATCCTGGAAATATGCCCATGTCGAAGAGCCTGTTATAACACTGACCAGGCCAATGATAAGCACGCTCAAAAGCATTTTTTTGTTTAACATTTGTTTATACTCCTCATATTTATTAAAATATTATTTTTATTAATATTCCAAGCTCAAAGTGTTTGTTTATAAAAGTTGTAGAAAGGAAGGAATTGAGATTAAAGTGTTTTTTCTCATACCATGGCGATTGTTGGAATATATGGGGTGCTTATCCGACCCCCCATAGTTTTTACATCTGTTAAGCTATGCACACTTAACAATTACTAAAACACTTCAAACAGTTATTAAAACACTTCCATAATATTTATAATTTGTCAATAAATTTTTATTGATCTGGGGGAATAAATCTGTTTTTCAGGCTCTAATAAAAAAAATGAAAAATGGTATCGATTGGTATTTAATTTCAAATTAAATTACCTAAGAGAGTGTCTTAAAATTAAATTTAATTCTACAATAGTAACAGTAATTACCATTTGAACTGAAAAACAATGTCATAAAACTATTAAATGTCTAAAGTGTAAATTTTAACAATGATGTATAATGTATTTGCTTTCATATATCGAACATGTATTTGCTTTCATATATCGAACGAGTAAGCCTGATGTAATAAATTTAGAGTCTAATTTAAAGTCAGCAATGACCACTATCCAAATGTAGAAACGGTTTGAATTTTAAAACAGAATCTAAAAGCTTCCGGTTTTCTCCGGCTTAATTTTCCGATCCCTTCAGGTATGCGATATCCTATTATCCAACTCCCTCAGCTTGATTTTCGCATTTTGGGTTGAGGTGACAGAATCTACTATAAAATTAACTTAATACAAAAAATAATTTAGCAAAATCAACAATTGAAAATATATAAAAGTTGACGTTTATATTCCACGAAACTAAAGACTTTGTAACTGTAACAAAATAAATTAGGCATGTTTTTAATAATTCACATAGCTGTGATAACTTCATCTACTATAGCTCTGTCTCCCTGAAGTTCATTTCCAGAATCAGGATCGAATAAGAGAGTCATATTAATATAAACAACTTCATCAGGAGATAATTTATTATTACCATTGACTTTAACTCGACCAATTTGATTAAGATCATCGAGATCAACGTAGTCATTTCCGTTAAGATCAGTGTAAAGATTGAGGATGTTAGTATTATTATATCTCATTTTAGTTACTTGAATCCACTTACTGATTTCAGTCTCCCCTCTGTTAGTTCCAGCTTCATTAGTTATCCCAAGCAGAATTTCAGAGTCTCGCTCAGCATCTGTATCGTCACTAATTTCACGGTTAGTAACGATAACTTCCAAATAGACGTCATTCGATTCCATAGAATCTGGATTATTGTGAATTAATATTGATTCTTTTTTGGCAAGACCCGGAGGAACATTATCAAAGTTGAAACTGCGACTGATATTAATATCCAGAACTTTTGCGGTAAATTTATTATCTTTGCTTATTTCTGTATCGCTGAAATATGCCCCTGTTTCAACACCTACTATAACTAAAATTACACCGATGATGAATACACTCAAAATCATTCTTTTGTTTTCCATCATTATGCCCTTCTTGCGCTTATACCCATAATTTTAGAATGGAGATAAGTTCTCGTCTTAATTTGCTTCTTTAATAGTAATTGAGATCAATCCATATTTCGAAATATATGACAAAAATATTGCATATTTTCCTGGTTGTAAAATTCTCCCTAGAATTTGAAGAGGATACTTCAATTCATCGGTTTCTGGTTTTTATACAAATATATAGTTAAAGTGATATATTAAACAAAAGAATATCATTTAAGAATGACAAAAATATAACTTATAAATTTCAGTTTGGGAATTGATCTATAGTTTCATTTCCTCCAATAACTATTCTTGGCTCTCGTCAGTTTTCATTTTCACTTTCTTTTAAAGATATATCAAAGAAAATATATAGTACATTATCATGAATTATGAAATACGCACCAGATTCAATATCATTGACTACACGTTCATTCATATCAACAGCAGCATCCACAAGGTCCTGGAGTGAATATATCTCAACTTGCATAAGAGAATCCCAGTTATCTGGAACTTTGCCTTTGCTAATAAATTTTATAAAAGGTAAATATTTTTGTTCTTTTTCTAATTTTTTAATTAATTCGGGATCAACTTTAGTCATTTTTGTGCATGGAATAAGTGCCCCTATTAGAATTGTGCTAAGCAGAAATAAGGAAAGAGGCAGTTTAATTGCTGATACGGAAGGCTCTTTTTTAACCTGAAATTTTTTATATGTATCAGTACTTTCGTTAAATTCCAGTTTTTCAGGCATCTTATAATATGCAGAATTGATCACCAAGGGTAAAGCAAAATCTGTTGTATTGTTAATTTCTTCTCCGTTTATTTCTCCCTTATAATTAACATGAGTAACAATTTCAATAGTTGTATCTGATGAATATTTTATCTGGTCCTGTATTTTTGTTACCTTTGACTGAATTTCCGACACATTAAGGGAAAATTCATGGATAAGTACATCTTTATTTCCAATGTTAACATATCCCATCTCTTCCACGGGAAACTCCTTTTCCCATACTATTTTTTGACTTTCTCCTGAGTTCTCCCTACTGGTTGCAACAACAACAGTTTCACATTCTACTCGAAGATTGGTCGAATCTGTAGCATTTAGGTTGTATGCAAATGAAACATCAAGAGTAGGAGACACGGCAAAAAAATACATTGGTTTTCCCATTTCAAGTCTGGTTCCTTTAGAATAGAGTGGATTTATCTCTGTTACAGGGGCTGTATATGTATATTTTCCGTGTTGTGTATAGGAAGAAATCAATTTTTCTTGTTCTTCGTGCACATCTTGTGTATATGTTTCATAAACACAAGAGCTGGATAATATTATTGCCATCCCTAATACAACAATAAATATTCTGGAATTGTTTATTAATGTATTTTTCAGTTTAAGGAACAATATTTCCAGCATATAATCTCCTAGGTAACATATAGTAATTTTTTAGTAAGTTATACCCAGCCAAGTACTTAAATTTTCCCATACAGTTTAGCACGTTATTTTTATGGCTCTTCGCTATTTTGGATGAGTTGAAAATAATTGTTTAGTTGGAAAGTAGTCAGGCCAAAAAAAACATCAAATTTGAATGTGATTTTCAACAACAAATGTTTCTAAATTTTAGATATTCTACTTCAACATTTAGGGATGAATAGAAGTTACCCACTCAAAACAGCGAAGAGCCATATCTTTTGTAGTTATGAAAAAGCCTGGACGAAAGATCAGTCGATCAATCACCCAACTTTAAAGTGAAAGGCCTTCCATACCGGGAAAACTAAAACGAAGGTATTCATTTCACAATTAACGAAAAAGAAAAAACTGATTTTATATGTGTATCTCATTTCTTATGGAAACAGAGAGGTGGAGACTTCACGTTTAGACTGTATAAGGTTCTGAACTACCCTTTTAGATTTATTTTCGATATGATCTTACTTTCTGTGTATATGTATCACACTTCTAATGGAGAACGGTATCAAGATCGTGAGCGTTTTAAAAGCAGTGAACTATCCCGCCTTAGAGTTAAACAGGAGAGTTTCACCTTATTTTAAGGATATTAAAAATTTGTTCATCATAGTAATTTTTAATGATATCAAAAAAATATAAAGTGGCTGATTTTTTTGAGCGGTTATAATATATATGTCTACATGATTATAAAATAAATGTAGATTGAGTGTTAAAGGGTTTCTTCTCAATCTAAGGTTGGATCGCAGGTAGGGATCTCGAGAATAGGGACTCGGCCCCTACCAACTACTTCTGAACAAATAATCATCTTTTAACAGTAATTGAATTTAGCTGACAACTGTTTCACATAAAATAATTACTCACTAATTATTTTTTAAAATATTTGTCTCTTTTTCATAATGTCTTCGGCTTAAATAAGCCTTATGATTGTTCCAACAATTCTGGTTTATAGTTGGATTATAATTGCATTGAAATTTTCAATGGCATTAAAAGTTCAATTGCAACGAAAACGTATAGCCAATTTGAAAATTAGAATTAAAAAAGGTTTTTTGGATCGGTTATGATATATATTACCGGATCGTTATAAAATATAGTAGATTGAGAGTAATAGGGTTTCCTCTCAATCTAGGGTTGGATCGCAGGTAGGGACCTCGAGAATAGGGACTCGACCCCTACCATCTACTTTTAAAATAACAATTAATTCTAAACACAATTCTTAAATTGTATTTACTTGCAAATTAATTTTCACTATGACGTACTATTTTTTACAATGTCTTTATTTTAAATAAACCTTATGACCGTTCCTAAATCTCTGATTTTCTTTAATTAGTATGCTTACCGGCTGTTAGAAGTCCTTTTGGTAACAGTCCTTTTGCTAACAGTCCTTTTGCTAACAGTTCTTTTGCTAACAGTTCTTTTGCTAACAGTCCTTTATTTCAGCTAAGCTCCTGTTGAGCTTCTACCCTACTACGAGAAGTCAAAAAAGCATATCACAGAGCATCATATCACAGACACAGAGCATCATATCACAGAAGGTGATATAAAGAACGGCAAAATAAAGCTGGAGAGGTGATGAGTTGGATTTTGCCGTTCTACATAAATTACGACTTTTTTCAACTATTTTTATGTTTCCTTTTGCCTCATTACCGGCAAGAAGATTACAGACGGATTTAACTTATTTCTCCGCCTGCTTGTTGCTGAAATTTTTTGCCTTTGAAATATTTACCTTTTGAAATATTTACCTTTTGAAATATTTACCTTTATACCTTAACATTTTCTCTTGCCCACTCTGCCCCGGCCTCGAACACCTGCTGGTTGAATGCAATAACCTTTGGTTTACCTGCAAAGTTCTCGGCAAGAGCTTCTTTGAAGGCTTCTTCTTCAAGACCTGTTGCGTTCAGACCCAGAAGGACTCCAATCATAAAGGAGTTTGCAGCTCTTTCATCGCCTGCTTCCTTGGCTTTTTCGGTTGCCGGGACTGAAACGACTTTTACGCCTGCAGGAGTCTCAGCTTCACCTATGGTCGAATCGTAGAGAATAAAGCCTCCTTCTTTTACTGCCCCTTCAAATTTCTCAAGGGAGGGGCGGTTCATGGCTATAAGGATGTCTGGGGTGTAGACCGTAGGAGAACCTATTGCCTGGCCTGAGATCACGACCGAACAGTTTGAGGTTCCCCCACGCTGTTCCGGACCATAGGAAGGGAACCAGGAGGCGTTAAGGTTTGCCTTGACTCCAGCCTGTGCAAGGATAAGCCCCATACTCAGAACTCCCTGACCACCGAAACCCGCAATCTTCGTCTGGATCGGAGCAAAGTCTGCTCTGATGGGTTTTTCCCCGGCTCCGGCTTCAATCCCGTAAAGTTTTTCCAGGGATTCCGTTGTGAAGTCGCTTACGCCCCTGTGGAGGATTTCGGCTTCTGTGGAGTTATCTCTGAAGTTCTTAAGTGGGAATTCCTTTTCCATTTCTTCATTGATGAATGCTATAGCCTGTTTGGCATCCATCCTCAAATTTGTCGGGCAGGCTGCAAGGACTTCCACAAAAGCATAGCCTTTGCCGTCGCGCTGGATCTCCATAGCTTTCCTGATAGCCTTTCTGGCTTTCCTGATATGAGAGATGTCCGAGACCGAAACCCTTTCAATGAATACCGGGGCTTTCAGGTTGGATAAGAGTTCACACATGTGCAGCGGGTAGCCTGCAAAACGAGGGTCACGGCCTTGGGGGGTGGTGGTGGTCTTTTCCCCTATAAGGGTCGTAGGAGCCATCTGCCCGCCTGTCATGCCATATACGGTGTTATTTACGAAAAAGACTGCAAGCTTTTCGCCCCTGTTTGCTGCCTGCAGAGTCTCGTTCAGGCCAATTGAAGCAAGATCTCCGTCGCCCTGATAAGAGATAACCACAGCATTTTCTTCAGCCCTTGAAACACCTGTCCCTACTGCAGGGGCACGGCCGTGTGCAACCTGAATATTACCTACATCAAAGTAATAATAGGCAAAGACTGCACAGCCCACAGGACTGATCATAACTGTCCTGTCCTGGATTCCGAGATCATCAATCGCTTCAGCGATGAGCTTGTGCAAAACCCCGTGTCCGCAACCAGGGCAATAGTGGGTGGCTGTTGGAGCTGCACCCCCTTTGCGAGGGTATTCCGCGTACAGGGCTTTTGGCCTTCCGATAACTTTTTCTCCGTTAATAATTTCTGCTGCCATTTTCATGCCTCCCCTGCAACCTTTCTGATTTTGTCCATAATCTGGTCAAGGGTAATCAGGTTTCCTCCCATGCGATTTACCAGTTCCACGGGCTGTGAACATCTAATAGCAAGCCTGATATCGTCTATCATCTGCCCGTTGCTCATCTCCACAGAGATGAAGGAACATCCCTTATCTGCAAGGGCTTTCAACTGCGCCTCCGGGAACGGGAAAAGAGTTTTGGGTCTGAAAAGCCCTACTTTTATTCCTGCCTGCCTGGCAAGATCTACGGCTGACCTGCAGATCCTGCTGCTTATACCGTAAGAGACAAGCACAATTGAGGCGTCCTCGGTCATGTATTCCTCGTAGTCAACCTCATTCTGCATTATAACCTCGTACTTTGCCTGCAACTTCTCATTGAACTGCCCGAGTTCATTGAAGTCCAGGAAGATTGAGGTTATCAGGTTAGGTCTGGTTTCTGCCGTTCCGTTGACTGCCCAGTTGGCATCGATTTTCGGGGAAAGAGCTTTTTTTGGGAACTCCAGGGACTCGATCATCTGCCCGAGCACTCCGTCAGCAAGCACGACTGCAGGATTCCTATACTTGAAAGCCAGCTCAAAGGCTTTCATAGTAAAGTCGCACATTTCCTGCACAGAATTGGGAGCAAGCACAATGGTCCTATAATTTCCGTGCCCTCCACCTTTTACGACCTGATTATAGTCTGCCTGCTCAGGCCCGATGTTCCCAAGCCCCGGTCCTGCCCGCATAACATCCACGAGTACACAGGGCAATTCTGCACCTGCAAGGTAAGAAACTCCCTCCTGCATCAGGCTGATTCCAGGCCCTGATGAGGATGTCATGACCCTGTGTCCGGCTGATGCTCCTCCGAAAACCATGTTAATTGCGGCTTCTTCAGATTCGGCCTGAACAAATTTCCTGCCAATTTTCGGGAAGTAACTGGAAGCATCGTGCAGTATCTCACTTGCCGGAGTTATAGGGTATCCAAAGAAACAATCACAGCCAGCGTAGAGTGCGCCGACGATTACTGCAGAGTTGCCTTTAATGAGTTGTGTTGCCATCTTTCTTCCTCCTTATCCTGCCTTATTCGGCTTCCTCCTTTTTCAGGGGAATATGGATTTCCAGTGCCAGGGGTTCAGGGCAGGTATAGTAGCAGCTCGCACAACCTGAGCAGCCTTCTCCTTTATACTCTACGTAGTGGTAACCCCGCGCATTCAGGTTCTCACTCATGAAAAGTACGTCCTTCGGGCAGGCAAGAAGGCAGCGCCCACATGCCTTGCATTCCAGAATATTAATAACAGGGTACGGTTTTTTTATATCAGTTTTTGCCATATAGAATCCTCACGCTATTCTTCCAGTCCCTGTTTTTCTCCAGCCGATATTGTATGGCAGACAGGAGAGCCAATCATTTTTAAGGGGCTTTCTGAATTCTGATATGTTCTCGAATTCTTGAATTATAGTATCACTTGAATTACAGTATCTCTTGAATTACAGTATATTTTTGAGAGTAAATCCGAACTATATATTCATTGAGCAAACTTTTCAGAAAAAGTTTAAGGTACTTATTTCTTTTCTTCCTTTTCCTTTTTCTGATTTAATCAGGACTTTATCTTCGCTTTCACGGAAGGAAACGAAAAAACTGTAGCTTTGTTATTTAGTCTTCTTGAACAAAGCGCACAGCTATAACCCATAATTAGTATAACCCACAAATTAGTCCTCTTGAGCACAGCGAAAAGGACCGCGTACTGTTGCGATTACATCGCAACTCCCAGAAAATCTCCGATTTCCTGCGATCCCAAAGCGCAATTCGGGTGAGGCGCAATTTGGGTGATTATTGTTTTTGATCCTGATCACGGATTTCTATCCTGCGGATTTTTCCACTGATGGTCTTTGGAAGTTCGGGGACGAATTCTACAATCCTGGGATACTTATAAGGAGCCGTGACATTTTTTACATGATTCTGCAGCTCTTTCTTAAGAGCTTCGCTCGGCGTGTAGTCCTTTGTAAGCACAATGGTTGCCTTGATGACCTGACCTCTGACAGGGTCGGGAACGCCCGTGATTGCACACTCCAGAACAGCAGGGTGCTGGATAAGGGCACTTTCCACTTCAAAGGGCCCGACCTTGTATCCTGATGTCTTGATGATATCGTCAGCCCGTCCCACAAACCACAGGTATCCGTCTTCGTCCATCCAAGCCATATCTCCTGTATGGTAGTAGCCGTCGTGCCAGGTTTCCACCGTCCTTCCGGGATCTTTTCCATAGTGGGCAAAGAGCCCGACAGGTTTTCCGTCCTTTGTGTTGATTACGATTTCCCCTTCTTCTCCAACATCACAGATCTTACCGTCCCTGTCCATAAGTTCAATCTTAAACCCTGGACTGGGCTTTCCGATAGACCCCGGTTTTGGTTCCATCCAGGGGAAGGTCGCAATGGAAACAACGGTTTCGGTCTGCCCGAACCCTTCCATAAGTTTAATTCCGGTGAATTCAAGGAAGCGGTTAAAGACTTCAGGGTTGAGAGGTTCGCCTGCAACTACTGCATACTGCAGAGTACTGAAGTTATAATGGGTGAGGTCTTCTTTAATCAGGAAGCGGTAGATCGTGGGCGGGGCGCAAAAGGTTGTAACGCCATATTTGGAGGCTTTTTCAAGCATGTTTTTGGCTTCAAACCGGTCGTAGTCATAGACAAAGACCGCACAGCCAGCTATCCACTGCCCATAGAGCTTGCCCCAAACACATTTACCCCAGCCGCTGTCTGCAACGGTGTAATGCAATCCGTCATCCTCCACATTCTGCCAGTATTTTGCGGTCAGGATATGTCCCAGAGGGTAGGTGTTGTCATGTTCTACCATTTTTGGGAAACCGGCGGTCCCGGAAGAGAAGTAGGCAAGGCAGATGTCTTCGTTCTTTGTTGCAGCTTCGCCCGTAGGGCGTTCGAAGATCGAGGAAATTTCCTCAAGTTCCTTTCTAAAATCAATCCAGCCTTCCCGGGCTTTCCCTCCCACCACGGCTTTTTTGAGAGGGACATCCCCGCATTCTAAATGGGCTTCATCAACCTGTTCAGGGACATCGTTCTCTGATATGCATACAATCATCTTT
Organism: Methanosarcina sp. WWM596; assembly: GCF_000969965.1. Classification (GTDB taxonomy): domain Archaea; phylum Halobacteriota; class Methanosarcinia; order Methanosarcinales; family Methanosarcinaceae; genus Methanosarcina. The sequence goes on along the minus strand of NZ_CP009503.1, from coordinate 1,695,993 downwards.
AATTCAGCTTTTTCAATTCTGTACACGATGTCCCGGGTTTTCAGCATATGGGTTGCAGGAACAGCAATAGCTCCAAGTTTATGGAGAGCCAGGATGCAGTACCAGAATTCGTAACGGCTCTTTAAGGTCAGCATTACATAGTCGCCTTTTCCTATGCCATATTTTGCAAAGAAATTTGCAGCCTTATCGCTGTAGTACTTCAGGTCTTTAAAAGTAAACCTTCTCTCTTCCCCGTTGTCATCACACCAGATCATGGCAAGTTTCTCAGGAGAATCTCTTGCATAGGCATCGACCACATCATAGGCAAAGTTGAAGTTTTCAGGGACAAGGATATTGAAGTTTTCCCGGAAATCCCCATAGGATTCAAAATCGGTTTTGGAAACGAATTGGCTCAGCAAGGAAGTCATTTTAGTCACCCGTTTTATTTGATTTTCTCTACATATTTTATAGTTCTTCAGGCTTCAGGAGGCTGATTTAAGTTTCAAAAACTCCCAGAGTTTTTTTTCCTGTATTTCGAATTTTTTATGCGGATTTTGCGTGAATTATTCAGGTCTGCATTAATCCGGTTTACATTTGATTCGAGTTACATAATAACTGCCAAGAACTTAGCGGGTTTTCCTTCTAGGGCTTCCATGGCATGTTCATAGTTGGAATCAAAATAAATGGAGTCTCCTTCATTAAGGACAATTTCATTATTATGGATGTAGACTTTCAGGCTTCCCTCAAGCACATAGTTGAATTCCTGTCCCGGGTGGGAGTTAGTATCAGGTTTTGTTCCCTGAGATTTGGGTTCGACTATAACAATGAAGAACTCCGCTTTTTTGTGGATAAACTTTTCAGCCAGGTTCTGATATCTGTACTGTTTTCTCCTTTCAACACTTACCCCTTTTCCATCCCTTGTGACTGTAAAAATATTCATGCGAGGCTCTTCTCCTGTCAGAAGAGTAGCCATGTCTACCTGCAACCTGTGTGCAATTTCAAAAAGTATGCTTGCTGGAATGTCCTCTGTTCCGTTTTCGTATTTCTCATAGGTCTCAGCCGAGACCTGAAGATACCCTGCCATTTTTTCGACAGAAATTTCGGACAGTTCCCGCAGTTCACGGACACGGGCTGCAATTTCCTTTATTTTTTCCTGCATAATAAATCTTCTCCAGCTTGATTTATTTGAGAAATCTAACTTTAATATTTACATAAAAACCTTTGTGCTATACCCAGGATTACCTGAACCTGTTAGAAAAAAAGTTTTTCCAGAAACATTGAAAATTATAATAAATATACATTACCATCTATCGTTAACATTCATCGTTACCATTCGTCAACTACCCCTGAGCTAAACAGGTCGTTCGACAATTCAATTCCATGGCAAAAACATGTAAAAAAAAAGGGGAAATACACTTATATACAACTCTATGTAACCCAGTACAATCATATGCATCAATAGATATCTATACATCAATAGGTGTCAATATACGACTCTGTAGCCAAAAAAACTGGGTTTTTTTACATATCTCACTTTCCGCAGATGTACACAAATAGGCAATTTATTGCTGATTTATCCAATATTCTCAATATTATGGCAAGTTGATTTTTAAGCCATGGTCATATTGAGAAAATTAGTGGCATTTTTGTGGACTTCTGCGGAAGGTCGGACATATTATTCGTTGCCATTATTTTTCCCAATTTGATTATATATTCAATCTAATTTTTTACTGATTTTAATTTTAATCTCTTTTTTCTAATATTTCTTTAAACCAACAATTTTATATCCTTTCCTTATAAAAACTTATTAAGTAATTTTTTGAATATATAATAGGGGTTTAGATGGCACAAACACAAACCTTCAGACGAACCTGCTTTTTACTGGCAATTTTAATTTTTATTTCAGTCTCGGAGACTGGAATGGCATCAGAATTTCGTGTTTGGCCGGGAGAATCCATCCAGAATGCAGTAGATGAAGCATATTCTGGAGATATTATCCTCGTAGAATCCGGAGAATTTAAAGAGAGTGTCTACGTTAACAAGGATAATTTAACCATAAAGTCGGCCTCTGGAAATCCTGATGATACATTTATTGCGGGGGAAACAGTCGGAAATTACGTTTTTGAAATTGTTGCCAATAATGTAAAGATCAGCGATTTTTCGATAACTAACGGCAGATGTGGAGTTTTCCTTAACAATGCTGAAAACTGCATAATAAATGGTAACAAAATTTCAAACCAGGAAGCAGGTATTTATCTGTTCAAATCTGACAATAACCTGTTAAACAACAATATGGTATATTCAAACCTGGACTGCGGCATCAAACTTCTGGCTTCTTCAAATAATGTAATCCGCGGCAACTACTTCGACAACGCAGAAAATGCCAGGGATTATAAGTTCAATGTCTGGAATGAGAGTAAAGGTAATTACTGGAGTGATTACGAAGGAACGGATGAAAACGGAGACTGTATAGGAGATGCTGCATACCCCATCAACCCTAAAGCCGGAAGTATGGATTACATGCCTTTAATGAAGTATGTTCAAACACCTCCGATACTGCCCAAAGCTCATTTCACTTCAGATGTAACAGAAGGCTCTATCCCCCTCTCTGTCAGATTCAAGGATTTTTCCGAAAATGCCACCTCGTGGTTGTGGGATTTCGGAGATGGTAACACCTCAAGTTATCAGAATCCTCAGCATACTTATCCCAGTGAGGGAAATTTTGTTGTTTCTCTTACTGTCAGCAACGAGAACGGTAGTGATTCGGCATCTGTAACTATATATGTTTTAAACGCTTCCGAACCATCCGGTCCCATACTTCCTACAGCTCAATTCATTTATAACACCACAAGCGGCCATGTCCCTCTTGTCATAAAATTCGTTGACATTTCCAAGAACGCAGATTGTGTTACGTGGACCTTCGGGGATGGCAAAACATCCTGCTGTCCGGAGCCTGCACATACTTTCTGCGGTCCCGGGAGTTATACAGTCTCCCTTGCAGCTATAAATGAAAATGGAACTTCTTCAGCATCTATAGTCGTAACTGTCCTGCCAGCTAACGAAGAAAATGTTGAGGCTGCTGACAGTATCGGAAGTTCAGATGTTGCGGAAAACTCTTTAAACACAGGGAGTAACTCTGATAATACAGAATGTGCCACCTGTAATGATGATGAATCTGTCGATGCTAATAATATTATTGATTCAGAAGGAACTGAAAATTCAGAATCAAAGTCTGACAGCGGAGACAAGGGTATAGGGAATGCCAGGATTGTCCACATGGAGGAGGAACTTGAGGATATAAAAGATTCCGTTATCTCCACTACCAACTCAAAGATTCTTACAGAAACTGGACTGTCCCTGGAAAACGAAACTCTCAAGGTTCAGAAAAACGTTGAAGATTTTGTAGATGATTCCTTACCAGAGTCTGTAGGGGATTCCTTGCCCGAAATGAAGACAAGAATCACCCCCTGGATTCCCTCCTTCCTCGGACTTGCCGGAATAATGTTCATTGTTTCTTTAATGAAAAGAGGCAAAAAAAGATGAAAGTGATATCTACTGAGGAAAGAGATCTACCGAGGAAAGAGATCTACTGAGGAAAGAGATCTACCGAGGAAAGAGATCTACTGAGGAAAGAGATCTACTGAGGAAAGAGATCTACCGAGGAAAGAGATCTACTGAGGAAAGAGATCTACCGAGGAAAGAGATCTACTGAGGAAAGAGATCTACTGAGGAAAGAGATCTACCGAGGAAAGAGATCTACTGAGGAAAGAGATCTACTGAGGAAAGAGATCTACCGAGGAAAGAGATCTACCGAGGAAAGAGATCTACCGAGGAAAGAGATCTACTGAGAAAAGATATCACTGAGAATGGGATAGCATTCTCAGCAGCAGCCCACAATCAGGGCAACATAGTTTTCTTCATGGTTTTTGATTTCTTCGCACGTGGCATTTTTTAACCACTTTTTTCCACCGTGAACAGCATGATCCCCGCAGATGAAGAAAATGGTCCCTTTTTCGGCATTCCGAAATATCGCTTCAAGATTTTTATCGATGGCTTTTGCTGCTTTTTTCATTTCATTCCAGGTCTCTACCCTGTGGGAGTAACGGTCAAGAGCTCTAAGATGTACAGCCAGAATATCGGGCTTTTCATTGAGAGATTGTAAAGCATACTCTGTTATCTGGCGGTCATAATCAAGGATGTCTTCGGAATTAGGAACCCCGTAAAAGTCCTTTATTCTGCCCCTGAAACTCTCGGCTCCTTCAGTCTCGATCACAGCAGCAACTTTCATCCCCGCCCTGTAAGCCCATTCCATGATGCTTTTGAGCTTTGGATTTTCAGAGTTCTTTGAGGTCTCAGCATAGATGTCCGCTGTTGAGTAGATTTTATGCTCCTCGGGCAGGTAGCCAGTGAAGATGGATGCAATTGCAGGGGATGTGATGGTTGCCGGAGACCTGCACTTTAACAGGAGCCCTTTTTCGGCAAGCTCATGCAGGTTTTTCATTACCGAGGAGAGGTGCCAGTAGAGAGAATATCCAAGGCTGTCAACTACAATAATAACTGCTCTTTTGCAGCCTCTCTCTTTCGCATATTCTTCTATTTCAGGAATCACCCTCCCTGAAGGTGGAACCATCGGAATTTTCAACAACCTCGAAATCGTAGGGGCAATATCAATGGTACTGCATTCAAGAACTTTCATAGAGTCTCCAGCCTATCTATTTGGCAGGGCAGTTTATATGTGTTTCCGGTAATGCCTATTTTAGACCAGTTTCTTTTCAAACTTCTGCTCCATAGTTTTGGAAGTTTTTCATCAATTGTTGCAACTCCCGGTTATTGCAACCTTTTTTTAAACGATACACGAATAAATTATTCTGAATAGGAGACAGATCAGTTTCAGGACGAGGAATATTGGGCAAAGAATATGAAGAACCTGCTGGAGAAGAGCTTGCTGAAGAAGAGCTTGCTAAAGAAGAATTTCCTGGACAGAAGGAAGAATTCTCCGAACTTATAAAATATACAGTTCCAGGCTACGTTTAAGGTCTCCTTGCAGGAGTTTTTCTGGATTTTCAGGGTTACCAGCGGAACGCTGCAGGGCAGTGGCTTGTCAGGACCCTTGCCGGAGAAGGAGAAAGTATCTTCGAAGGGATCTTTTCCATCCGCCAGCGCCTTCGGAAGACTGAAGGGAGTATGGCAGAAGCCTACGGCTGGGGTAAACTTTTTGGGATTGCCATTCCCTGGATAATAGACCTGGGAAGCCGACTTGCCGGTGTAGACGTCTACAGTATCGAGGGTTTTTATATCCCCTACTTCTATGCCCTGAGCGACCAGATAGGAGCCAACGTATCAGACATGTTTTTCCTGCGGCGGGCCGAAGGGTCATGGAAAGCCGGACTTTCCAGATATGTCCACCACCCGGTCATGCTGGCAAGTCTTTTTGTAATCATAATTGTCCCTATTGGACTGCTTGGAGCAAGAGTTATGGGTTTCAGCCCGACAACACAGACCTATACCGCCCTTGAGACAATTGCTGCAAATCTCTGCTGGATCCCGCCGCTTGTTGGATGGCTAAATGAGAAGTATCGCTGAATCATTTATATATGAGTGACAGTTGCAGCCAGGTTTTATATATGGTTATCTACTACATATGTAGTGTAAATACTACATATGTATCCAAGAATTCGATATGCAATCCATGTGTTACGAGGGAAAAAATCTCCAAACCATAAAAACTATAAAATGAAGGTGGAAAAATGAAGAAAACAATCACAGCAATTCTTCTGGGCATACTGCTGATAGGTACTTTCGGAGCAGCAGTTGTCAGTGCAGTAGCTTCGGATGATACAGGAGCAACACACGGCTACGGGTTCATGCAAAGATGGGCTGCCAGATCTACAGACTCTGGCGCAGGCAACTTCGCTACTTGCCCTTACTACAATGCAGATGGACCCGTAGAACTTAAAGTTAAAACCATAGATGAGGCTTTTGACATCGCAAAAGCTGAGATTGATGCCGACGTCTCCAAAGACAACATCTATCAGATGAACCGCTGGTGGATTGTCTCCTATGAGGATGAAGACGGAGTATACACGCAGGCAAGAATCGACACAGTAACTGGTGATGTGTTTACCGGATACGATGGTCCTGCAGGAACTCAGACCTGTGGAAGGTTTGCCCGCGGTTCCGGATACGCTCACAGACATGGATACTGCATGGGATATGGCAACTAAATTCCAACCATAAACCATCCTTTTTTTATTTGTTTTAACCTCTCAGGTTAATTATTCAGGTTTTTAGTATTATATTAGACCTCCTCTACCGGGTATTTTTTATATTTATGGTTGAAATCAGTATAATGAAGAAGAATAGATAGAATAAGAAGAAACATGAAGAAGAATAGATAGAATAAGAAGAAACAGATATCAAAACAGATATCAAAACAGATATCAAAACAGATATCAAAACAGATATCAAAACGGATAACAAACAGATAAACCAAAAAAAGCTGGTTTTCTCGAGGTGAATATTTTGAACGGTATGGGGTACGGCATGTATGGCTCTTTCTGGGGCTTCTTCCTGAACATTCTTATTATCCTTCTCATTGTGGGTGCAGTAATGGTGCTTCTGAACAGGTCAGGGTACCAGGCACCAGCAAGTAATGAAAAGCTTGTGAAGATCGAAAAGGATATAGAAGGTATCAAAAAAACAGTAGAAGAAATAAAGTCCAAGCTGGAAGAAATCTAAACTTTAATACGGGAAGAGAAGTTTAAGGAATGTTTCAGGTCCTTACTCCTAAAATGCGAAGGTATACCGGATGACAAAATCACTTCAACAAATTGTGAACATAGGCGAGGCCCTTTCCCACCCTCTCCGATTAAAGCTTCTCTACCTGCTGGCTGAAAGGGAGAGGTATGTGTATGAGCTTGCCAAGGATCTGGACCTCTCAAGGCAGGTGGTGAACCTGCATTTGAAGCGCCTGGAAAAAGCAGGATTTGTTGAAAGTGACCTGCGGCTCGAAGATGACGACATGCGAGCCAAGAAATTTTTTAAGTTGAAAGAGTTTGAGGTCTCCCTCTCTATGGAAGACCTGAAAAAGATTTTTGAATAACCGCAAGGACTTTTTCAATATCAGGTTTTTTTTTCCAATCTTCAACATGCATATATCCCAGGACATCATAATATTCTTTCAGGAATTTGTATGGTTATTGAAATTAACGAAAGCTTGGAGCTTTCAACTGAGACTGTTCTCGGAGAAATTCTTGCTTTGCACCGGGATATAAGTGTAATGTCCGACGATGAAATCCTGTACGGGCCTTTGGACCAGAGTGGAAAACTGTTCCGGCAGCTGGATTATTTGATCACCATGGACATTGAAAATGATGCAGCCCTCGAAATTTTGCAAAAGAAGGAATTGGACCCGGTCTTTGCTGATCTGAGCAGGTTTAGAAGTTTGTACACCGTAAGGATTGAAACCGAGCATGCAAATGAAATCCTTGAGAGTAACTCCCCCTGGGATGCTCTGGAAAAATTTCCCTTTTACGGAAATTATCTCAAGCTGGTTCGCACGGAATATGAAGGGCTCAGGCTTTCCCCCAGGGACAGGGTTTTCTTTCTTGGAAGCGGCCCACTTCCCCTTACCCTGATAATCTTTTTCAGGCAGCATGGGGTGAAAAGCACGGGGATAGAACAGGACTCTAGCAGGGCAAACCTGTCAAAAAGAGTGCTGGAAAAACTCGGGCTTTCCGAAGCTGTCACAATAATCAACGGAAACCATTTTTCGCTGAATGGAGAGGGCTTTGCACTGAATCTGGATACAGGGATTAAAGCCCTGATGATAGCAGCCCAGGCCGAACCCAAAAAAGAGATCCTTGATCATCTTTTCAAAGTAATGCCCGTCGGGAGCAGAATCTCCTGCAGGATTTACGAAAAAGGGTTAATGAAATTGCTGAACAGGAACTGCCTGTCAGACCTTCCGGAAGGTTTTAAGGAACTGGGAAGAGTATATCCCGAGCCTCCTGTCTATAACACCGTTGTGTTTCTGAAGAAAAAAGGTAAGAGTTTCAGCCGCCTGTGTTCTTCACAGGCTTAAATTTTTTTTTGTTTTCTCCTTAAATTTTTGCATTGAAACCTATGTCAAAAATAACACCAAATTTTTATTTTTATACTCTTGTTTTCCCGCAATACCCTGAAGATGCTGGTGTTTACTTATTCTGCGTTTAATATATCCCTTTATATATTTTAAAGAATACTACAGGAATGTTTTTATTATTGTAACCCATATATCTTCCACAAATTCCGAAAAAAGGATCTTGTGGAATTCTTTGCCGGGGAGTGATGATTGGTGACTTCTGTACCCAATAGTTTACATCATCTGATTTTTCCGGAATGTACAGAATAGTGAGGGAGATTTGTTTGATTAAAATAAAATTATGGACGCTTTTGCTGATTCTGCTCCTGACAGTGCTCATTGGATCGGCTTCCGCAGAATTGAATGAAACGGAACAGCTTGGAAAAAAAATATTTTTTGACAAGATTTCAAATCCTGACAGTATGGCATGTGCTAAATGTCATGCTCCACAAGTCGGATTTACCGGACCCATTCCTGGCATTAATCTCAAGGGTTCCGTATATCGCGGCGCTATGCCTCAGCGCTTTGGAAACCGTAAACCGCCAAGTGCCGCCTACGCCACCTTGAGCCCTGTTTTCCATTATGACGAAGAAGAAGATCTGTTCATTGGAGGTAATTTCTGGGATGGTAGAGCCACAGGAGAAATTCTTGGCAATCCTGCCGCAGACCAGGCTATGGGCCCGTTCTTAAATCCTGTAGAGCATAATAATCCTAGCAAGTTAGCAGTATTGGAACAGATAGCTTCATCGAAATATGTCGGGCTGTGGGAAGCTGTCTGGGGTCCGATGAGTTTAGACACCCAGGAAGAAATCGATGAGAGTTATGGTAATGTCGGTCTATCGATTGCAGCTTATGAGGATTCGAGTGAAGTCAACCAGTTCTCCTCAAAATATGACGCCAACCTGAAAGGAGAAGCCGAATTGACCGAGGAAGAAGCATGGGGTCTTGAGCTGTTCAACGGTAAAGCCATGTGTAGTAACTGCCATCCAAGTGAACCTGGCCCCTATAGCGATCATCCATTATTCACAGATTTCACCTTTGATAACCTGGGTATTCCCAGAAACCCGGATAATCCTGTCTATGATACTGAAGGAAGGGACTGGGTTGATCCAGGTCTTGGTGGCTTCCTGGAGACGAGAGAAGAGTGGAATGACACTTTCAATGTCACTGAGAATATGGGTAAACATAAAGTGCCAACGCTGCGAAACGTGGCCCTGAAGCCCGGAAATGGTTTCACTAAAGCATACGGGCATAACGGATACTTCAAGAGCCTGGAAGGCATTGTGCACTTCTACAATACCAGAGATGTATTGGCGGGCGAATGTGACCCCTTCACCACCGAGAAGAACGCCCTGAAGATGGGCTGCTGGCCAGAGCCTGAAGTCCCTATAAATGTTAATGAAGACGAACTGGGTAATCTGAGACTGAACGTTACGGAAGAGAAGGCAATTGTTGCATTCCTGAAAACTCTTTCGGACGGCTACTATGTTCCTGAGGTTCCCTAATAACCGAAGCTTGAGTGTAATGCCTATTATAAATGCATGCAATTAATTTTTTGGTTTGAGGGAAAAAATAATGCTGGATAGGATATTACCCTTCCAGCTTTCCTGTTTTCTACTTACTTCTTTCTTTTACCTGTACCTGAAATAGTCCTGTTTTTCCCTTCTGAAATCCGATATTGAGGATGCTGGATTATTTATGTTACTCTGTGTTGTTCCATTACTTTCCGGTACAGACCTTGACTATATAAGTTTTTGAACTTGTACCGAATTTGTTGGTCACTTTTAGTCTAACGGTGTATTTTCCTGCTTTTTCGTATACGTGCAATGGGTTCTGCTTTGTTGAATATGTTCCATCTCCAAAGTCCCAGTACCACTTAGCTGCATATCTCGAGCGGTCTGTGAACTGCACAGTATAGATGACTTTGCTGGCGAAGTTTGCAACAGGGTGCGGTTTAATTATTGGAAGCGGACACACACATTTCCCAACTGGGACAGGGGTGCTACCCACAGGCACCGTGTCTATTACAATGTTTGTGCTTGTGTCAATTATGGTGACAGTATTACTGATGATATTTGTCACATACACGTATATTCCCACGACTTCAATTCCAGCGGGATATTTACCAACATCAACCGTGGATACAACAGTATTTGTAGCCACGTTAATTATGGTGACAGTATTACTGATAATATTCGTCACATACACGTATGTTCCATCAGGGTGCATTGCGATTCCAGCGGGATAATCCCCAACATCAACCGTGGCTGCAACAGTGTTTGTAGCTGCGTTAATTATGGTGACAGTATTGCTGATAATATTCGTCACATACACGTATGTTCCATCAGGGTGCATTGCGATTCCTGAAGGATGATCCCCAACGTCAACCGTGGCTGCAACAGTGTTTGTAGCTGCGTTAATTATGGTGACAGTATTGCTGATAATATTCGTCACATACACGTATGTCCCATCAGGGTGCACTGCAATTCCGGAAGGATGGTCCCCAACGTCAACTGTGGCTGCAACGGCGTTTGTAACTGCGTTAATCACAGAGACAGTATTGCTGTTAATATTCGTTACATATACATATGTCCCAGCCGGGTTCACGGCGATTCCTGAAGGATGATCCCCAACGTCAATTTTGGCTTTAACATCGTTTGTAGCTGCATCAATTACAGAGACCGTGTTGTTGTTAACGTTAGTCACATACACATTTGTTCCCGCAGGATTTACCGCAAATCCACCTGCATCGGGACCTACGTCCACCCTGGTTGTAGTGTTTGTGGATTCATTAAGTACAGAGACCTCGCTGCCGGTCCCGATTGTTGGTGATACCAGGGCAAATGGTATGGTTTCGTTAGTTCCGGGTTCTGTTAAGTTGATTTCTGATAGCGTTAAGTTGGCTTCGATTTCCGTTAAGTTAGCTTCGAGTTCTGTTATGTTAGTTTCGGGCTCCGTTACGTTATTTTCGGGCTCTGTTATGTTAGTTTCGGGCTCCGTTACATTGGTTTCGGGCTCCGTTACGTTATTTTCGGGCTCTGTTACATTGTTTTTGGGCTCTGTTACGTTATTTTCGGGCTCTGTTACATTGGTTTCGGGCTCTGTTACATTGGTTTCGGGCTCCGTTACGTTATTTTCGGGCTCCGTTACGTTATTTTCGGGTTCTGTTACGTTATTTTCGGGCTCCGTTACATTGGTTTCGGGCTCCGTTACATTGTTTTTGGGCTCCGTTACTTTATTTTCGGGCTCCGTTACATTGGTTTCGGGCTCCGTTACATTGGTTTCGGGCTCCGTTACATTGGTTTCGGGCTCCGTTACATTGGTTTCGGGTTCTGTTACTTTATTTTCGGGCTCCGTTACATTGGTTTCGGGCTCCGTTACATTGGTTTCGGGCTCCGTTACATTGGTTTCGGGTTCTGTTACTTTATTTTCGGGCTCCGTTACATTGGTTTCGGGCTCCGTTACATTGGTTTCGGGTTCTGTTACTTTATTTTCGGGCTCCGGCTCCGTTACATTGTTTTCGGGCTCCGTTACGTAATCTTCCGATTTTGTTGCGTTTCCACCTGGTGGTTCTCCGTTAGCTGCACTTACTGCTACAGCTATTGCTGAGATTACAAAAATTAATGTAAAAATACAAAATATCTTTTGTGTTATGCCAGATGTTTGTTCTCCCATTGTATACCCCCAAACTCTTGCTCAATTCGATACAATTTAGATCTGGTTTTTGATCCATCTCTTCGACAGATTCGCTGCGTAAATATTATTTAGCATGAAAGTATATGAGGAGATCTTCCTCACGTACTCTCTCTTTCTTCATTTCTCGCAATTACATATATTTCACTCATTATTTTGATCCTTTCATCAACTGAGAATATCTCAGTCTCCACTATCTTTCTCTTTTGAATTTCCCCCTTTTTATATCCAGTTTCATCTTCATACATCTCCTCGTTTGTGATCAGATGCCATATAATTGTTGCAATTTTTCTTGCCAGGGCAATAATTGCCTTTGAATGCCCAATCGACTTCTTTTTTCTGTTGAAAAACTCTTTTAACCTGCTATTTTTTGTTCTTGCTGCTGCCTGAGCAATCTGTGTTAGAATCCACCTTGCTTCCTTAGATCCTCTCTTAGTGATTCTTCCGTTATGGTATTTATCCGCTGATTGGTACACATTCGGAACTATGCCAAGCCATGAAGCAAGCTTATCCCCTGAAGAAAAATCTTTGAAATCGCCTATTTCAGCAATAAGAGTTGCCGCTCCAAGTTCTCCTATTCCTGGAACAGACATTAAAATTTCCATTTCTTGCTTATGATTTTTATAAGCATAATTGAATATTTCTTTTTCCAAAATTTTGATTTCATTGTCAAGATGCTTTATGATATCCAGACAGATCTGAAGCCTGAATGCAGCACCTTGAGAGATTTCTCTGTCCAGAGTTTCCCTTATCTGATCACTTTTTTTACGAACATTTGGGGAAAGGCTTGCTATAATCTGGTCAACGCTTTTACCTGAACAAATTCCTGATAGAATTGCTCTACCACTCTTACCAAAAATATCTGTTAGCACATTCTTCAGATTAAACATTTCAGGTGCGAGTATGGCGTGAGCTTCATTTTTTATATCTGTTCTTTTTTGTACAAGGTTATGGCGAAGCCGGATACATGAACGAAATGTTCTATGGTTTTTTGGGAAAACTCTTGATGGTTGAATCATATTATTCAATGCAAGTTGTGCGATGAATTCGGAATCGATCTTATCTGTTTTTTTGTGTGTAAACGCCTTCATATCTCGGGCATTTCCAACTATAACAGGTAGATGTTTTATCAACGCATCATAAATCGGAACCCAAAAGTCACTCGTTGATTCACAGGCAACAACGTCACATTTATCTGATATAACCCAGTTTTTAAAAGCTAAAATTTCGTCAGGGGTTCTAGAGAAATATTGTTGCTGTTTTTCACCAGATCTACTGAGGATTGTAGCAATGAAAAAGAGTTTGTGAATGTCTAAACCACAAGCTTTGTTAATGACTTCAACCAATTTAGATCACCAAATTAGATCACCAAATTAATTTGGGCAGTAGAATTGCCTCAAAGGCCAATTTAGCATCCGTGATCAAAGTCACATTTGAGCCTTCGATGGCAATTCACTGGTTAGTTTTATCACGGCTTCAAAGAACCAAAATAAGTACAACCTTACTGCCCAAGAGAATGATGAGGTTGATAGGTAAAAAAGGTAAGGAAAAAAAAGTACTTTCATTTCTTTGTGCCTGTTATTCGAAGAATTTCATATGCGTTTTACCAATAAGTCATCTGAATTAGTTTCTAAAAAAAGATATTATTGGCAAAATTTTGAACTTATTTTATATGGTCAGTGAAAGCGATTTCAAATTGTATCAGTAAAGCATTAGTATTTAAACAAATATAATATATATAGAAATATAAATACGAATCATATAAAACAAAAAACATTGAATTATACCATCAGACTTTCGCAGACATATCTAAAATAAAAATATATTTCACCGGCTTTCATTTTTTACACAAAAGGAATCTAAATATTACATATCAGTCCTATCATTAACAGGAAATTGAAAGTTCACATCGACTTGAATAAAATAGATTAGACAAATCAACAAATCAACTATCCACTGAATCTAAAGATTTAACGGGTTTCCTGCTGAGGGTTTATGAATTATACAACTGTATACATTCTGCCGAAGCCAGGCTTTTTCTCAACATAAAGAGGATCTGTTCCTTAACTTTGATACTGATTATACATTTTTTAAATTTGAACCTCTGTCATCAACTCTTCCTCCGGGACTTCTGCAGGGTCATTTAAGTACAGCTCCCTGCTCAGGTCAAAAGAACCTGAAGGTTCCAGGTTGTTTCGGTAGCGTAAGCAAAAATCCTTTTGTAACCGGCTTCAACCCCCTGATAGGGTCCCCGATAACACAAAAAATTCGAAATTTATCGGAGTGCTTGTGTTTATGGCGATCCTGCTCACAGCCACCGGTTTTATTTTCCAATATTACTTATGCAACAGCAGGGTTATTGTTTACAGGAAATTCTTTGCAGCACCGATCAGCGTCATCACCAGTACAAATTCAAGGCCCAACTTTATAGTAAGCAGTTTACTGGAATTAAAGTAGATTCTGAGAAACTTATGGGTTATAGTAGTGAAATTTGTTCAATGGGACTAAATTACAAATATCTCTGATCTTTACAACCAGAATTCACCATTCAGAGCCTCTTTTTAGTAACCTCAAGGCATCTGCTCAAGCCTGGGCTTTCCATCTTCAATTACTACGTAGGTGAAGCTGTCAATCATGTCCCCACAGTCAAAGAGTTTACCATCATCTCCTACCGGCTCATGGGTATGCCCCATAATCAGGTAATCCAACCCTTCTTTGTTGATGAACTCCCTTGCTTTCTCATGGATCTTCTCGATGTGCAGGCAATAATTTTTGTCCTCAATTTTTAGTTCAAAAGGAGATTTAATGAATTTTTGATACAGGTAGGGGAACTGGTCTACGAGCCAGCCGTACAGCCAGTGCCCGAACATCTGCTGTAAATCAAATCGCCAGCCATGACAATAATAGATGTTGTTTGAAACAAAACTATCAGTAACCTGTACGGGGATTTTTACTTTTTTCCACAGCTTATAGTCATGGTTTCCCCAGATGATTATGGTGGGAACTTCCTCTGCCACTTTAAGTAACGCTTCGTAAGTGCTTTTCATAGGTTCCTGGCTTTCGATAGTTTCAATGGGACAGCGCCACAAATCTAGGACATCCCCGCAGAGGATAAGTTCGTCTGCATTTACTTTCACCAGCTCAAAAAATTCTTTTATTTTCGGATAATTTGCATCTTCGTAACCGATATGAAAGTCGGATGCGCAGTATATTTTCATTAAAATTCCCCATTGATTTCAATCTAAAGAAAGGAAAATGACACTGCATAGCAATACAGTGCCGTTATTTCCTCCTGAAAACTGAATCTATTTTTCCAATCAATTCACTTTTCCAACCAGTTCACTTTTCCAACCAGTTCACTTTTCCAACCAGTTCACTTTTCCTGGATGTGTTCCGAAATCCAGTTTCCTATCATTTCTAAAGCAGCCGGAGAAATTGTCTCTTCAATGGCTGTGTACTCAGAAGGAGACCCTGTCTGAGCGGTCTGGAATAAATGATTGAGCCCTGGCACCTCTTTTACAGTATAGTCCTTATTGCCTCCAGCTTTAAGGGCTTCCTCAATTGCCTGCAGGTTTTCTTCAGGTGGCACCTGGAGGTCTTTTTCACCATTTATCGCAAGGACCGGGCATTTTACCTGCATCAAGGTAGGGGCGGGGTCGTATGTCAGGAAAAAGCGCATCCACGGCGATATAAGAGTCTGGACCTGAGCATTAACCAGAGCGTCAAGGGTAGCTTCAGAGTAGCCGGAATTCTGTTTTTCTTCTTCGCTCATGTTTGCCATTTCATCCATTATAAGTTTGCGAAGTTTTTTCTCGGCAATTGTATTATTTTGTTCCTCTTTTATCACAGAGTACATGCTTTTCATAAGAACATTATTCCGGGTAATAGTCTCATTGTCTACCCCCTCTGCCCTGGAAATCAGGTCGCTCTGCAACAGGATAATTTCTTCCCCGGTAAGGCCAGGACCTGCCATCAACACGATGAATGCAACATCTGGAGACCGCACCGCTACTATTGGGGCAATTAACCCTCCTTCACTGTGCCCGATCAGGCCGATTCGGGTAGGATCTATCTCTTCGCGGCTTTTCAGGTACTCAATTCCGGCAAGCACATCCCCTGCGAAATCTTCGGACGTGACATTCGAAACGTTCCCGGTCGACCCTCCAATGCCCCGGTCGTCGGCCCGGAGCACGGCGATACCCTGACGTGTCAGATAATCTGAGAGTACAAGGAAGGGGCGGTGGCCAAAAACCCCTTCATCCCGGTTTTGCGGACCGGAACCGGTTATTAGAATTACTGCTGGAAAAGGTCCCTCAGACCGGGGAAGGGTTAACGTACCTGCAAGCTTTACTCCTGCTTCGGTATTTTCATAAACGACTTCTTCTTCATCATATGGATAGGGTTTTACAGGGTCCTGTTCCCTGCGAATTTCAGGTTTTTCATCAATACGGGAAAGCACAAGTGGAAGAACTGACCCTGCCTGTTTCCACTCTCCTTCGATGGTTTTTCTGTCTTCTTTAAGTGTCCCTTCAAAAACTCCTCTGATGGATTTCACTTCAAGACGCAGGTCCCCATCCTTATAGGTAACTGTTTCTACAGGTATGCCATTTGCTTCCTGGTCAAGGCTGTCCATGGTAGCAGTCGGTAAACCCTCAGGTCCGGTAGAGATGTTAAATAAAATTCTTAATTCGTTACCTCCCGGAACCTCCAGACTTCCCAGCCAGATGCCTTCGATGTCTTTTATATCTTGAACATTTTCATCGGACATATTATCCTGTTGCGAACCCTCTGATTGTGGTTTATCGGGTTGGGAGATACACCCCGGACCAGCTACAGTTACAAGCAATAAAACTACAAAGATTACAATATTACGATTCATTAAACGTCCCCATCTGTTTGTTTTTTACACTTAGTTCGTATACGTTTTATAAAAAGAATGAGTGCAAAGCGACCTGATTTCCAGATAAAACTTGGCTGCGGTGTAAGCTGAGTCCTCCGTTTTTATAGTATTACAATTTGTACCCTCTCATTATTTTAATTTCTTCTCATTTTTCCTTTCTGTTTAATAAATTGAAACTCTTTATTTTTGAAAGAGGTTCCATTTTTTAACTCTAAGGCGGGAAGTCCCCTCCCTCGGAGCGTAAGCGACAAGTGGGGGATGAAAGCCGTCAACTTATTCAAAACAACAGTAGCATAATAATTTATATTTATAGTTACATCAATATAATTATATCAATATAGCATAAAATGAATTGTAGGAGCCATTCTGTGCATTCACTCCATTATCATTTCGTTCAGTGTGTGAAATATAGGAGAAAAGCTCTAACGAACCCTTTAGTTGTTGATTTTCTAAAAACTAAAATCCATACCATAAGTGAAACGTTTGATGTTGAAGTGCTGAATATCAAGTGTGACAAAGACCATTTTCACTTATTATTTTCAGCAAAAACTTCGCTTGAATTCCAAAATATATCAACACCATCAAGACAATAACTTCAAGGGAGATTCGTAAAAACTTCCCTGAAGTAAAAACTATGTTATGGAAAGATACGTTCTGGTAAAGATCGTATTTTATCGCATAAACAGGGCAAGTAACCTTAGATATACTGAAGCAATATGTGGATAACCAGGGCAAATATGCATCTGACGAAGAAGATAAAGATCAACCCAACTGAAGAAAAGACACGATATGCCTCTTTGGGAAAGAATTATGAAATATGATTGTGGAGACGTTATTGATAGAGATAGAAATAGTGCTATCAACAAAATAGTGCTATCAACAAAATAGTGCTATCAACAAAATAGTGCTATCAACAAAATAGTGCTATCAACATCATGAAGCGATTCTTATCACAAAGTGCTTTGTGGGCAGGCTATCAGAGGTTTTCTGATAATCTTCGACAAACAGGGTTACAGATGGATACTTGCATTATGCAAATATCCAGGTGACGTAATTACTCGAAGGAAGCTCCGTCCTCGCTTTCATCAGAAAGCAAGGCGGGGTAGTTCACGCTTCATTATGAGTTTTATATATTTCAAAAAAATCCTCGAAAACCTCCAGGGACTTTTCCAGCAAGTTATTTAAGCAAATCCAAAGTTTTACTTGTCTTATGTTTCAGGTGAAAAAAGTGCCCATCTGGCAGTGTTACTTGGCTGAATTCTCTACTTGATGACCGGTTTATTTTGAAAGAAAAATTTGGAAAGGAGAGTATTGCAGCCCTTTTCCTCGCAATCACAGGTGTTTATCTGGTGATTCGCCCGGAAGGTGGGTTTGAAACCCTTAAATTTTCCGGCAGTCATCTCATAGGAGTCGCATCCGGGCTCTTTGCAGGAATGCTCCTTGCAATTATAATTATGAATGTGAGAGTCCTGAACTGCGGCTTGCGTACCCCACAGAATGATGAGACTCAACAGGATGCTTTCTAAAAGGAGGAAAGTCTTATCTGCAGCATTTGTTTTTGTTTTTTTGATTACCGGCCAGAACAATCGCTTCAGGATTAATCGGCTTATTATTATGGCTCCTATTGTCAATACCAGAATAACGGCCAACTTCGAGACGATTTTGCCGAGGGGTAGCCCCTGTATAATCTCAACCACTCATATATTTCCCCGATCCCGGGCTGGTCCCTGCAACAGAATTATCAGGTATATTTTTTCTTACTTATCTATTTAAGTCAAAATCCTCTGGACTACTGCCTCATCCCCTGCATTCCATATAATGAAATATAAAGAAAAAATAAGTAACTTTGCACCTTCGCATGTCCACTGCCGTTAAAATATCGAAAATGAAAGCCCTATCGTCCGGTTTCCTCCAAGTTTTCTACACTGATACTGGACAGAGTGTCAGGTCCAAAGCATTCGTAAAACCGGCATTTAAGTTTTGGTAACTTTTCAGGGTGTCGCTGCTACCATTCCCGGTTTCTTTTCCTCTGCAAATTTAACCGCTTCTGCCAGTTCTTCTCCAACTAAAGCAAGTAACTTAGGTGTGATCATTCCCTGGGAGACCAGCACTCCTCCCGCATCTTTAATCGCCTGTTTAAGATTCTTTGCCCAGAGGTGTTCGATGATAAGGATAGCGGCGGCGGTACCTTCCGGGATTGCATCGGTTACCTCCAGGATATCTTCTTCAGTAATTCCATAGTTTTCCCTGGCTGCTGCCAGGGCTCCTTCCTCCATACCTTCCCTGGCCCCTTCTTCGCCGCCAGCTCCATACCCAATGATTCCTCCTACAACGGCCCCGAAACGCATTCTCTCCTCTTCGTCCAGCTGTGTAGCTTCCAGAGAAGCAATATTACCACCCTCATCTTTCCATATGAACAGCAGGTCAATGAGCCTGATCATTCCTTTATCCGTGATTGACTCAAATTCACGACGGATCCGGCCGTGGAAGTTCGGATTATCGAATACGATCACTAAGAGCTGCATAGGCCCATACATTACTTCGGTCATTTGTTTTCCCCCTCTAAAGTTCTTTCTCTTCTTTTTCTTTCTCTTCTTTTTCTTTCTCTTCTTTTCCCTCTTCTTTTCCCTCTTCTTTTCCCTCTTCTTTTTCCTCTGCTGCCCTGCATTCCGTTTACCTTCTTTCCGTTACCCCGTTCCTCATCAAAAGGGCAAAGGTTATCCAGATAAGCCGCAGAATCTCTTCACATTTCCAGTGACTATTTCCCTTTTTCCCCTTATCCGATATTCAGTGCCCGAAAAACAGCTTCAGCAGCATTAGCAATGTTATATATAAAACCCCGTTTATATAAAATTGTGCACATATATTTATGCACATAAGATCAAAAATGCTGGAAATTTCACTAATTGTGGCCTACAACCGGACCAAATAAAATCTCAGGATTCATTCTTGCTCGCATTTTCTTCATCCTGCCTTCTACTCCCACTTGATTCCATCATTTTAGCCATCCAGCGTGTCTCCTCGGAACTTTCCAGAACGATCTTCACAACTATTGTAAGGGGTACGGCGATCAATGCACCTGCAGTTCCAAGCACATAAGACCAGTAAAATAAAGAAAGAAATACAATCGCAGGAGATAATTTAAGGCCTTTTCCCGCAAGAGATGGGAATACGACATTTTCTACGAGCGCATTGACAATAGTAATAGCGACAAGTACACCCAATGCCCCTATGGGTCCGTATTTGAACAGACCAAGCAGCATAGGTGGAATGGCGGCCATATAAAAACCCAGGTATGGGATATATCCGAAAAGGAAGAACAGGAGACCCCAGAGAATAGCAAAATCTATACCCCCAAGAAGGAGAAGTATGGCAGTTCCAATACCCCCTAATAAATTGGTCTCAGTCCTCAGGAGAATGTAATTTATGACGGTTCTGCTTAATTCGGTAAACTGCGAAAGACGGGTTTGTTGATCTTCAACTTCTTTTTGCACTCTATCTGGCACACTTGCAGCATCCAGAAGTAAAAACGTCGTCGTGACAACAATAAGCACAATTGTTGACCCGGCACTCAGGGCCCCTGAAATAATTTGCCCCGACACTTTGAAAGTGAATGCTGCAATATTGCGCAGGGCCGTTTCCACGGAAACTCCAACTCTAGGTAAATAAGCTGAAAGACTGCTCAAAATACTCTGAGACTGATTTTCGTAGTCTGCAATCTGTCCACTGAGCTGGAATAAAGAGTTTGCAAACAGAATTGCAGTTCCAACAAAAACAAAAATAAACAAAATGATCACCAGAAAAACGCTAACCGTTCCCGGAACCTTTTTCCTCATAAGCCAGCGAACCAGAGGGGCAAAGATTAAAAAGGCAAAAAGAGCGAAAAAAACCGGCACTAGTATAGTTGAAATTGCCTTCATACCAAGTGTAAGGAGAACTGCAGCAGTGCTGTAAATTAGAATTTTGGCTGGTATTGAAATAGTATTTGCATTTATGTTTACATCCCCCAATCTTTCTCTTGCTGATAACTTTCTTCTATAATGATTTAAAGCAAAACTTTCGGTACTAAATTTAAATCCTTATTATATAGGAATTCGAGTGGGCAGACATTCAGACCGCATATTCTGCTCTGAGTCCCGGTTTTTCTCTGCAAATTTAATCGCTAGAGGTGTTCGATAATAAGGATAGCAGTAGCAGTACCTTCAGGGACAGCTTCGGTAATCTCCAGATTATCCTCCTCAGTGATCCCATAATCCATGATTGATTCAAATTCACGCCGGATTTGACCGTGGAAATTAAGATTATCGAATACAATGGCTAAGATTTGTACTGGTCCAAAAGTTACTTCGTCCAACTTATTCCCCCATTAACAATTCTGCTCTGCTGCAAAGAAGAAACTTCAATTAATTGGTTCTTAACTGTCCTCAGTGTTCTCTGCTGGTCCCATTAATCTGGCCAGCCATTTTGTTTCCTTAAAACTCTCAAGTAACATCTTCAAAACTAATGTAAGAGGTATGGAAAGCAGCACGCCTCCGAGTCCTAATACGAAATTCCAGTAGAGAAGAGCAACAAACAAAAACGCAGGAGACAATTGCAAGCCTTTTCCCATCATTGACGGGAAAAGAACATTTTCTGTAAGTGCATCAACAACAACGATAATGACAATAACTGCAAGAGCACCTAAAGGCCCATATTTGAAAAGTGCAAGCATTATGGGAGGAATAGAAGCTATAACCAGACCAATATAGGGGATATAACTTAGCAGGAATATAAGAACCCCCCACAGAACAGCATATTCGATGTCTCCTATAAAGAGAAGAAGAGCAATTGTGAAGGAGGTGATAAGGTTTACTTCTGCTCTTATAACAATGAATTTTACTAGCTTCCTGCTAAAATTACCCAGATTCAATTGGAGTTCTGATTTATTTTCAGTTTCCTGATTTACTCTTTCAGGCATGCTGGTAGCATCTATTAACATAAATGCCGCCGTAACTATAATAATTCCAACTGTTGCCGAGGCATTAACAAGCTCGTTAACGATGCTTATCATGAGAGAGATCGTTATTGACACAATACCGCGAACAATTGACTGTAAGGAAAACCCCTCATATGAAGGAATGTATTTTGTATAGCCGTTCACTAACACAGTTAATTGATCTTGATAAATGGGTATCTGGTTCCCAAACAGAAATGCCGCTCTGATAACTATTGCCCCGAGAACCAGGATAATTACAGTGAATAAAGAAATAGCCAGAGCGATGCTCAACCAACCTGGGACCCCCTTTTGTTTTAGCCAGCGAACCAGAGGGGTAAAAAGAAGTGCAATAAATATAGAGAATATAACGGTTGTAAGTATTGATGAAACTTCCCGCATCCCGATTGTCAGGATAACCACAGCTGTAGTGTACAGTAAAATCTTGGCTGGCATTGAACCTGCTGGAGTTGAGCTTTTTGTATTTGCATTTGTATTCATACCCATGTTTGACATCTCCACAATGTTCTTTTAGAACCCATGAAGGACGAACGATGCCAGGCCTCTTGGGCCGAACCAGCCCAGGAAGAGGACGATTTTTCGGTGCAGGTTTGCACCAGGTTTGCACCTATCAGGGAGATTGCTACAGGAACCATACAGATGACAGTAAGACTCAGCAATGCACAAACGACTTCGGAAAAGCCGATAACTGGAAGCTTTGTGGCTGCTGTGGTCCCGAAGATAAAGAAAACTGCAAGGCTCAGGAACAGTCCAGCCGCTACAAAGATCATTGAGGCGGTGACGACGATGCCCGAGATTTTTCGGGAGACAAGGCTAAAGGCAAAGAGCAGCACTGAAAAGGCTATGACAAAGTTTGTGATTTCTGATGTCATGGAAATTCCTTTTACTTTCGGATTCATCCGGCCACTTTTGCGCCCCAACTTTTTTAAACTATAAACTGTTTTTTTGCATGTCCCCTTCACCTTGAAGGTACAATTCCGGATCTGTAAAATTAAGTGCGGAAATTGCCAGGGCTGCCGAACGGTTACGCTGTGATGTCTCGAAGGCAAGCACTCTCTTAATAGACCCGGCAAACCCTCCGAGAAAAATAGCCGATGAAAAATGAAGCGGCAGAACTATCAGGACGTAAAAAATGGTTACCACCATCAGGAGCACCATAAACCCTACAGCAAAAGCAGTGTCCCCTTTCCCTTTCCGGGTTTTATGTATCTCTTTCTGGTGATTCTTTCCTTCATTTCTCCGGCCTCAGTCATGAACCATCTGGTCAAATGCTACCGTAATTGCCAGGATCAGGGCGGCATCCTGTCCGGGAGAAACCTCCACTCCATAGGTATCTCTTATCCGGAACCACTTTTTAGAGACCTCTGCAATTTTTTCCCTCCCAGCTTCAATCCTGTATTCGTGGTCCAGGATATTGCCCTGCACATTCATTTCCGACCCATCTGCGACTTCAACTTTCCAGCGGTCGCGGAGAGGTGTGATCAGGGCTTTTTTGATTGTCGCAGCCGTTTTGCCCTGCCCATCCTGGATATCCAGTGTATCCCTGATCCTGAGAAGCTTCTCCTTGAGTTTGTACAGCTCGTGCCCCTGCACATCTTTTATGATCAGGGTGTCGCGAATACGGAGAGCTTTGCCATCAACATAGAATGCCCTCTCTCCAACCCCATTTTCGATCCAGTAGTCATCCCCTATGGAAACGAGTTTTTCGTGCATTTTGTAGCGTTGTATGCTTTCTGCTCCGCGGCCCCTGAGGCCGCCCAAAATCCTTCCCATTAAAAATCACTCCCATTGTTTATTGCATTTCAGGTCTCTTCCCTCGCGGGTCTTCTGTTTATCCTGGCACAGGACAGGGAAAAATAATCCCGGTCAGCCTTCCAGCCCGGGAAACTATAATAACACTCGAACCTTCTCCCCATTATGGTCTATACTGATGAGCCTTTGAATTTATCCAGACCTGTTTCCCCTTATGAGTTCATTAATATGTAGAATATATATTCAAATTGATTTATAATTTTAGTACCAATGCATGGCCTTTTTTCCTGCTACATATTCGCTTTTTTCCGCCAGCAGTTCGAGATCTTCTTCCCTGGCTCCGAGTTCTTTCAAACCTGAGGGAATTACAATATCGGCTGCAATCTTTTTAATGGCATCTATGGCTTTATCTGCGGCTTCAAGTATTTTCCGGATATCTTCCTTTATAAAAAAAGAACTCAAAGAAATGTATATTCTACTTGATTTATATATTTCTCAGTAATTTATGTATTTACTCCCGGGCAATCGAAATTTAAATTTATTAGGCAAAAATGAAAGGGATTAATTAAAAATGAAAATTATAAGTTGAAAATAAGAAAAATTAAAGGCCAAAATAATACAAAAATTAACCAGATATAAATCAGTTTTTTTGTCAGATTCTCAACAGGGGGAAATTATCTATGAATCAAACTATTCAACTACTCGAACCAACGACCAGAGCCTTTGTAGAAAAAGTGAACAGGCAAGGTGGAACTCCGATCTACGAGCTTTCTCCGAAAGACGCTCGGAAGGTTCTTTCTGATTTGCAGGCTGCTGAAGTAGCAAAACTACCTGCAGATATTGAAGATCGCATTATTCCAGCCGGGCCTGAAGACAAAGTCTCGATTAGAATAATCCGACCGGAAGGAAATAAGGAAAACTTACCGGTGGTGATGTACTTCCACGGAGGCGGCTGGGTGCTCGGGGACACAGATACGCATGACCGATTAGCCAGGGAAATCGCAAAGGGGACCAGTGCTGCGGTTGTATTTGTTAATTTTACGCCGTCTCCCGAGGCAAAATACCCGATACCGATCGAAGAGGCATATGCTGCGACAAAATATATCGCAGAGAACGGGAAAGACCTCAGCCTGGATACTTCAAGGCTCGCAGTTGCCGGCGACAGTGTAGGTGGGAATATGGCGGCAGCTGTTTCACTCCTGGCAAAGGAGCGGGGCGGCCCAAAAATTGTTTATCAGGTGCTCTTTTATCCTGTGACTGATGCAAATTTCGATACCCCATCGTATCAGAAGTATGCGACAGACATCTGGCTTACTCGTGAAGCGATGAAGTGGTTCTGGGATAACTATTTGCCCGACAAAGAAGCGCGCAGGCAGCCAACCGCGTCTCCGTTACAGGCCTCGGTCGACCAGTTGAGGGGACAGCCGCCGGCTCTTATAATCACCGATGAAAATGATGTGCTCCGAGACGAAGGTGAGGCATATGCCCATAAGCTTATGCAGGCTGGGGTCGATGTCATAACCGTTCGGTACCTGGGGACTATACACGATTTCGTGATGCTGAACGCACTTGTGGGCACACCTGCAACCTGCAGCGCAATCGGCCTGGCGAATGAAAATCTCAGGAATGCCTTTTCCAGACCCTGATTCTATGGTTGCTTCTTCAAAAGTATGAAAAAATGAGTCAATTGTTGTGGATATAATTGTTATTTTCCAAACGTGCAGCTATTTATGAATTCAACCCTAATTTAGTATACGTGAGTGGGATCAGGCTTGGAACAGATTTTCTTTCAACGTATGAAGAAGGAATAAAAAGAGAATGGGTTATAGGCAACGGGCTTGGAGGATATGCGTCGTCCACAGTCATTGGAGCAGGAACAAGGACTTACCACGGGCTGCTTGTGGCAGCTCCGGAGAATTCTCCGGGGAGGCTTTTGCTACTTTCTTCCCTTGACGAAGAAATCTCCATCGATGAAGAAGTCTATCGGCTTGCGACCCACAAGTATCCGGACAATATCTGTCCTGAGGGTTTCAATTACCTTTCCGAATTCATCCATAGCCCTTTTCCCCTCTGGGTTTACCAGCCCGGGGATTTTACTGTGAAGAAAAAGGTCTTCATGGTTCACGGGAGTAACACAACCTGCATTCTCTATGATATTACTTCCAGAAAAGAGGGGGCTTTACTGAGAATTTGCCCTCTGGTTAGCTCAAGGGACTTTAATCTCACTGCTCGCTCCGGATACCTTTCCTTTTTCCAGAAAGCTCGTCCTGAGGGAGTAGAACTGGCAAGCTCCAATGGCTTTACTTTCTCGCTTTCGTCCAATCTTCAGTATCACTCCGATCCCCTGTGGCACTATAACCTAGAGTACGACGCTGAGAAGAAGCGGTGCCTTAATTTTCAGGAAGATATCTTCAGTCCGGGCCATTTTGAAAGCAAACTCGAAGTAGGAACTTACCGTTTTTTTATTGCTGCTTCTACAGGAGATATTTCTGCTCTTACTCTTGAGAAGGTTGATAAACTGCATACAAGGGAAGCAAATCGGCAGAATCTTCTTGCCCTCGATTCGAGGCTCATCGAACCCTTTGCGCTTAAGCTTCTCAAGACAACTGACCATTTCGTAGTGAAAAATCGTTTTTCAGGTGAAAACACGGTAATTGCAGGATATCACTGGTACTCGGACTGGGGTAGAGATGCCATGATTTCTCTTCCCGGCCTGCTTTTAATTCCTTATCGTTTCGATGAGGCAAAATCTGCTCTCAAAAATTTTTCCCGGTACTGTCGTAGAGGCCTTATTCCCAATACTTTCCCGGCTTTCGGAGGAGATCCGGTTTACAATACAGTGGACGCTTCTCTCTGGTTTATTCATGCTCTGAACCGCTATTTTGAATATACGAAAGACTTCCTTTTCCTCTCGGATATCTGGGATACTGTAGGCGATATTATAGACAACTATTGTGGAGGTACAGATTTTGGAATCGGTATGGATTCCGATTATCTTATTCGGCAGGGGCCTCAGCTAACCTGGATGGATGCCAAAATCGGGGAATGGGCAGTGACCCCAAGAGCAGGTAAAGCCTGCGAGATAAATGCTCTCTGGTATAACGCCCTGAAAACTGCTTCTTACATGGGTACTCTTCTAGGCGAAGATATTTCCCCATATGAGACTCTTGCCGCAGGGGTAGCTTCGAATTTTGAAAATATATTCTGGAACCCGGAAACCAACTGTCTCTTTGACCTCATATATCCGGATGAGGACGGAAATCAGGTTAAAGACCCTGCAGTTCGCCCAAATCAAATTTTTGCTGTTTCGCTTCCTTATACAATGCTTTCTCCTGAGAAAGAAAAAGCAATTGTAGACAGAGTTGAAAAAGATCTTTTGACTCCCTTCGGGCTCAAAACTCTATCGAGTGATCACCCATTATATGTAGGACAGTATCGTGGGGACGCTCTTACCCGGGATAAGGCTTACCACAACGGGACAGTCTGGCCCTGGCTCCTTGGCGCCTATGTGAAAGCTTACCTGAAAGTCAATAATTCTTCGAAAAGCAGCCTTGAGGACATGCGAATCCTTCTTGAAAGCTTTGATACTCATCTTGAAATTGCAGGTATAGGCACAATTTCCGAAGTGTTTGATGGGGATTACCCCCACTCTCCTGGTGGTGCTATTGCCCAGGCCTGGAGTGTTGCGGAAATTCTCAGGGCATATGTGGAGGACGTACTCGGGATCAAGCCTTGAAAAAGGAATTGTACATTGTAATTCTGATAATACGCAGCTGATAAAATACAAATTATAAAGCTCTAAATCGCTTGAGATCAGCAAAATAAATGAGACAGGCTGTTTTAAGCAATCTCAAAGCTGGTAACCCTGGTGTATTTTGTCTTGACCGCAAGGTCCTGATATTCGCACCTCGTCTACACTGCCAGCCACGGCTTGAAGGCTAATGGAAGCGAACCCCTAAATGTCCAGAAGAAAGTCAACGGCACCATCTGCTGCCAGCATCGTGCAGGTGAGCCCCCGGTTTTCAGGGTTGCCAGAGTATTTGAGAATGGATAGTCTGCAAGGTAACTGAACCCCTGGGGCTTTTCAAATCTGACACTTTTTACATAAGGTGTCCTGGATGACTTCAATTACTCTGGTTTCAAAAAGCATTTTTTTTACCCAACACCAATGGTTATCTGGAGATTGTATTTCCTATAGAAAAATCATAAAAGAATACATACAGACATATAAATAAAATTATAGAAGCTCTCGGGCTGGCAATAAGCGTCCGGGCCCACCCCATGCCCACCCCATGCTTTTCCCGTAATAACCTGAAAGCCTCAGAATTTAAGTTTTTAAAGGGAGAACATGGAATTCATAAATGTAAAAAACGAGACTTCATAAGTATGCAAAAACAAGTCAATAGTTGCGGGTATAATCGTTTTTTTCCAAACGTACAGCTATTTAATAATTTAACTCTAATTAAGTATACGTGAGTGGGATCAGGCCTGGTAAAAATTTCTTTCGACATATTAAGAGGGAATAAAAAGAGAATAGGTTATAGGCAACGGGCCTGTAGGATATGCGTCCTCTACAGTCATCGGGGCAGGATCCGGGATTTCCGTTTTTTATTGCTGCTTCAACAGGAGATATTTCTGCTCTTACTCTGAGCAGGCCGATAAACTCTATACAGGGGAAATAAATCGGCAGAATCTTCTTGCTCTTGATTCGTGGCTTACCAATCCCTTGCTCTTAAGCTTCTCAAGGCAACCGATGCTTTTGTTATGAAAATGTGGAGGAAGTGTTCGGGATCAAACCTTGAAAAAGGAATTGTGTGCACTGCCGTTAATGAAGAAATAAAATATTGTGTGTACCGCCTTTAATGAAAAAATAAAATATGAGCTGGAAGGGAAGGAGGGAGTAATACGACCTGGATAAATCACGGGGAGTTGTTTGCAAGACATAAGAAAAATCCTATCCTTAAGATTGATGATTGGCCGTACCGGACCAGTTCGGTTTTTAACCCTGCGGCTGCCATAGTTGACGGTGAAATACTTTTGCTGGTACGGGTTGAAGACCATAGAGGTTTTTCTCACCTGACAATAGCCAGGAGTAAGAACGGGATTGACGGCTGGGGAATTGATCCCGAACCAACCTTAATCCCGGACCCTGTAAACTATCCTGAAGAGATATACGGCATTGAAGACCCGCGTATAACCTACATCGATGAGATGGGTAAATGGGCTGTAGCATATACAGCTTTTTCAGATTCAGGTTATTTAGCTTCTCTTGCTTTTACAGAGGATTTTCGTAATTTTGAGAGAATAGGAGCTATCATGCCGCCTGAAAATAAAGATGCTGCTCTTTTTCCAGTCAGATTTAACGGCAAATGGGCTCTCTTACATAGACCTGTATCCGGCATGGTAGGTACAAAGACAAACATCTGGATCTCCTTTTCTCCGGATATGAGACACTGGGGTGATCATCAGGTTCTCCTGTATGCCCGGGAAGGAGGATGGTGGGATGCCCATAAGATAGGTTTATCTCCGCATCCGATGCGTGTGCCTGACGGATGGCTGATTATGTACTATGGCGCACGCCAGACAACAGATAAAACAAGTTACCGGCTTGGGATTGCCCTCCTTGACCCTGAAGACCCGAGGAAAGTCCTCCACAGGTCAGAAGGGTGGGTTTTCGGGCCCCGTGAACTGTATGAACGCAGTGGAGATGTCAATGATGTCGTTTTGCCCTGCGGGTGGATCTTAGTAGGCGATGAGATCTGAATTTATTACGGAAGTGCAGAAGTGTCTGTCTCCATGGCCAGCGCAAAAATAAACGATATTCTGGAATATATCCGTGGATGCCCTGAAGAACAGTATCCCGAAATATATTGCAGGGGAGTTGGAGAAAATATTAGAAGGTCTATTGAGCCAAAAAGAGGATAAATTTAACATTAGATTGTGTGGGCAGTTAATAAAATTATCAGGCAGAAATTTGACTTTCAAATTCAAATTCAGCCAATTCAAACCTGGTCAAACATTTTTTATGAATATTATTGAGGGGAAGGGGAAAAACTAACTTAAGGTTCATTGTTAAGAATATTCATTATTGGGTATTTTTGATTAAGGGGACAATCATGGTTTGGGGGTATTTATGAAAGAAAAAGTGGAGCTCAAAGTTGACGAAATAAAGGATTTACCTGCAAGTGAAATCCTAAAAAAACTTGATTCCAGTAACAAGGGAATTTCTTCGTCGGAAGCTGAGAACCGGCTTAATCAGTATGGCTTTAATGAACTTGAAGAAAAGAAGGCAAACCCTCTTAAAAAATTTTTCAGTTATTTCTGGGGTCCCATCCCCTGGATGATCGAAATAGCAGCTGGAATTTCAGCGGTCATCCAGCGATGGGAAGATTTTGTGATAATCTCCTTACTCCTGCTCTTAAACGGGGTCGTGGGGTTCTGGCAGGAAAACAAGGCTGACAATGCCATTGAACTCCTTAAGCAAAAAATGGCCCTTAATGCCAGGGTACTTAGAGGAGGGCAATGGGCCCAAATACCTGCACAGAAACTCGTCCCCGGAGATGTAGTCCGCGTACGTTCGGGAGATATTGTGCCTGCCGACCTTAAGCTCCTCGAAGGAGAGTATCTGCAGGTAGATGAATCAGCCCTTACGGGGGAATCTCTGCCTGTAGAAAAAAAATCCGATGATATTGCCTATTCGGGATCCGTTATCCAGAAAGGGGAGATGAATGCACTGGTTGTTGCTACGGGCATGAATACCTATTTTGGAAAGACAACCAAACTGGTGGCCGAGATCCGGACCAGGAGTCACTTTCAAAAAGCGGTACTCAATATCGGAAATTACCTGATTGTCCTTGCAGGCTTTATTGTTGCGATTGTTTTAGTTATAGAAGAGCTTTTCAGGCACACTCCTTTTCTGGAAACCCTTCAGTTTGCTCTTGTTTTGATCGTAGCTGCAATTCCGGCAGCTCTTCCTGCTGTAATGTCCGTTTCAATGGCCGTGGGAGCCACTGAACTCGCAAAAAAAGGAGCTATTGTCAGCAAACTGGTCTCTATAGAGGAAATGGCTGGAATGGATGTTCTATGTTCAGACAAAACCGGCACAATCACCCAGAACAAATTAAAATTATCCGAATTCGTGCCTTTCGGAAGCTTTAAGGGAAACGACCTTCTGCTCTACGGCTCGCTTGCTTCAAGGGAGGAGGACAATGACCCGATAGATAATGCAATCCTCCTGAAGGCAAAGGTTGAAGAAACCGTTAAAGATAAAATAGGTTCTTATGAAGTTAAAGGGTTCACGCCATTCGACCCTGTCATAAAGCACACCGAGGCTACGGTTGAAGGGCCTGAAGGGGAATTAAAAGTTGCCAAAGGTGCTCCCCAGGTTATTCTGGACATGTCAGGTGATAAAGAAGAGATAGGGCAAAAAGTAAAAGAAAAAGTAGATTCTCTGGCTTCAAAAGGATATCGTGCCCTGGGAGTGTGTGTGGAAAAGGAGGGAAAATACAGATTTGCAGGGCTTCTGGGACTTTATGATCCACCGCATGAAGATTCCGCAGAGACCATAAAGACAGCAAACTCCCTTAACGTGGACGTGAAAATGGTAACCGGGGATCACATCGCCATTGCTAAGGAGATAGCAAGTCAGGTAGGCCTTGGCACGAATATAATTACAGCTGACGATTTCACAGAAAAATCTGATTCTGAAGCCCAGGAAATTGTAGAGAAAGCAGACGGGTTTGCCCAGGTCTTTCCCGAGCACAAATACAGGATCGTTGGACTCCTTCAGAAAGAAGGACATATCGTCGGCATGACAGGCGATGGAGTTAACGACGTACCTGCCCTGAAAATGGCTGATGCGGGAATTGCTGTTTCGGGGGCTACAGATGCTGCAAAATCAGCTGCAGATATCGTGTTTACAATATCAGGTCTCTCGGTCATTATTAATGCAATAAAGGAAAGCCGCAAAATATTCCAGAGGATGAAGAGCTATTCCATCTACAGAATTGCCGAAACTGTCCGGGTGCTTTTTTTTATTGCCACTACAATAATTGTGTTTAATTTTTATCCCGTAACCGCTGTAATGATTGTTTTGCTTGCAATTTTCAATGATGCTCCTATAATGGCTATTGCATATGATAATGTGCATTATTCTCAGAAACCAGAAAAATGGAACATGCGCGAAGTCCTGAAAATGTCCACATTTCTGGGAATTATAGGTGTGATTGCTTCATTCCTGATATACTATATTGGAGCCAGGGTTCTTTACCTCAGTCCAGGGGTACTGCAGTCTTTTATCTTCCTGAAACTTGCCGTAGCCGGGCACCTGACGATATTCGTTGCCCGCAACAGGGGACATTTCTGGTCCCCCCCTCCGGGAAAGCTCCTTTTTTGGGCTGCGGTAATTACAAAACTGCTGGCAACCCTGGTTGCAGTATACGGAATCTACGTGTCTGCTCTGGGATGGAAACTGGCAGGTTTTGTCTGGATCTATGCACTTGTAGCTTTCGTTATCACCGATTTTATGAAAGTGAGGTATTATAAGATAATGGATCGCAGAGGATGATTTCTACAAAATTGGCTTATGCCCACGGTGGTGATGTCAACTATGTCGTTTTTCCTTGCGAATGAATCGCGGTGATGGATGAGATCCGAATTTATTACGGATGTGCAGAAACATCTGTCTCCATGTTTAGCACAAAAATGAGCGATGTACTGGAATATATCCGTGCGTACCCTGAGGAACAGTGTCCTAGAGTATTACATATTTTTCGAGGGGAATAGGTGAAGGGTTTGGTTCTTTTTGAGGGGAATAGGTGAAGGGTTACTGGTTCTTTTTGAGGGGAATAGATGAAGGGTTACTGGTTCTTTTTGAGAGGAATAGGTGAAGGGTCACTGGTTCGAAAAGGGAGTAAACATAGAATTGAGTGTTGGGGTTATTCAATTAAAGTTTTAGACCTAGAGGAGGACTAAGATAGTTTTTATATATATACATTTATAATCTATAGTGTACACAATATGATAACTTTATATCCGGGTATCAAGCCCTGGTGTACACAATATGATAACATTATATCCGGGTATCAAGCCCTGGGGCAAGTCTTTCAACGAGTATGTAAGGATGTTTAGCCTGACCCCTGCCGATCCAAGCGAAAGATTCTGGGTGCGGGTACGGCCCGGCAAGCTTCAACACAGAGCTTACGGAAAGAGGCGAGAATATCACATATATCGATCCTGTTTATTCTTTCAGTGCTTATCAGATCCAACAGAGGATCGGTGAAACCTGTTGTTATGTAATTGACACCCGGCGGAAGAACCAGGATAAATTCGTCTGGCAGGAAATCAACTCGGTTGAGGAGCTTGAAAGGCTCAGGATGCCAGCTGCTGGAGTTTCATCTGGTATCGCTGGCAGAATTGTGCAGGGTTTCAAGGGAAGTAAGAATATTTCCTCTGGTGGATGTAAACGGCAACCGATCACCAGACGCTGATCTTGGTATCGATTTTTTAAGCAGGAAAGCTAGAGGTGACGGAAGTAAAAGTAGCATACTAGTTCCAGAAGAGTGGAAATACGATGCTAAAAATTTGCTGAAATGTCCTGACGATAATTCAAATAAAAACTTATCCTTGCACGGTAACCCAAATCATCATAAATTTATCACACATTATCGATAGAACAGGGCATCCAAATATTGAGATGATTTTGTACAGATCTCTAATCTGTCCAATATAGCAATAAGTATATAACCGCAGATAGTTATTGAACTGAGAATCACATATAAAGAATAGCCACCTCTGGGATGATATCAATGGATTCAATGGAAAAAATATTTGGTAAAACCGCACAGATGACAGTCCTTAAAAACCTGATCGAAAACCAGAACGAACCGACCTACCTTTCAGGAATAGCCGAAGCAACCGGGTTGTCTCACTCCAGTGTATCAAGGGTCATCACACCTTTGATCGAGTCAGGCGTTATCCTGGAAAAACCCCTCGGAAAGCAAATCCGAACTTTCCAGCTAAACATGGACAGCGAAGCAGCAAAGTTAATAGTGGAGTTTTACAACAAAATCAACCAGATAGTAAATTAAGTCTGAATAATAAGATTAAGTCTGAATTGTAAGATCGCGGGAAGTTGACATTCAAAATCGGATGGACTTACTGATCTTTCATAAACCCTTAACAGGGGGATCTGTTAAATCTTAAGATTTAGCGGATAGTTGACTCCAGACTTTAGATAGATATCTGACTTACATGTTGTAGGTTCAGGATATCTTTTTTATTGCTTTTTTTAACAGTTGAATGCCAATATATAGTTTCAAATTCATTTTCTTGAATCAGAAATACAATGTATCATTACTCTGTGCTATTACTTTGTACTTTTACAGGTTATTTTTATGAAAGGAGGATGCACCTTGAAAATTGCAGTTGTGGAAAACGATAACCAGCAAACGAGTTCAATATTCAAACCTGGGTTCATTGCAGTATATGAGGAAGACGGCGGGGAATGGAAGGTCCTGAACCGTTTTGAAAATCAAGTTTTCAATGCGAAAGGAATGGCTGCTGTACGCACGGCTGTAGCAGATACCGTAAAGCAGCTTGGTGATGTAAAAGTAGTGGTTGCAAGTGAAATCCCGGGAATTGCGTCTGGCACTTTTCAGGCAGCAGGTTTTGACATTTTCCTTGTGGAAAGCGGCGTGCTGGATGTTCTTGATTCGATCAAAAAAGAGATGCTTGAGGCAATTGAGAAGCGGCAGGAAGAACCCTGCAAGTTTGACATCATGGAATTTCTGGAACCCGGTGTGAATAAAGGTGATTTTTCGATTAATATAGAAGAAATCATGTTTAAGAATCCGGATTTGACTTCAAAGAGAATTCTGATCCCCTATCTAAAAAATGGAGAATTCAACAGGCTGGATGTTGTTTGCAGTCATACTCCAAAGTGGTTTGTCACAGATTTAGGGACCATGGGGTTTCAATATGAAACTGTGAAGGAATTGCTGAATAGAAAGACCGTTAGAATAGTGCGTGTACAAACTCAGTGAAAACTAAAAACCTCAAAAACGCAATCAAAGGCGTTGACCATTGGAATTAGTTAATTCCTATATGTGGCAGAGTTAAGGTAATAAATCAGGAATCTGAAATAAAAATCCCAATCTTTGAGGGATAAGATTACCGGACTCCTGATACAGAACTCATGTGCTGGGTTTTATTTCCTGTGTCTCAGCCCGTATGCTATTGCCAGACCTGTAACTGCAAACCCTAACTCAAAAGCTGGAGAAGGTTCTGTTTCCCCTTCTTCATCCTGAGCTACAGGCTCGGTTTCCAGGTCCTCTTCATCCAGGACCGTTTCCAGATTTGCTGAACCTTCCTCTCCTTCGGGCTCAAGATCTATTATAATCTCGTGTTCCGAAAACTGCGGGATATATACTGCAATTGAAGCTGTTCCATTTTCGTATAACCTGTAGCAAAGGGAGCTGTTTCCGCCTGCAAAGAGTTCGTCAATGCTGTCAGCTTCTTCAATTATTGCACCGTCATATCTGAGCCTCAGACGGTCGGGATTGGTGAGGTTAATGGTTTCATTGTCTACATTTATACAAATGACTCTTCCAGCTGGCATTTCAGATTCGACACCAAGTACAATGCGGTCCCGATCCCTTTCCCTCACTTTCAGGTCAACTGGGGCGTAATTCGTGACCGGAACATAATCCGAACCTGCACGGAGAACTATCTCAGCTCCGAATCTTCCGGTTGCTATTTCCCTGTTAAGCACCTGATGCATGTAGGTATAATTATTACTGTATCTGTATCCGGTCTGCATCAATGAAGGCAGCATCGGGATTGCCCTGAACATTACCACACTATCTTCTACGAGATAGACTATGATTTTGTCTTCTGAGATTTCTGCTTCAGTTCCGTTAATAGATACATCAGAATTTTCGGCAAGGGGATTACTGAAAAACAGGAGGTATCCCTCGAAATTGTCGGAGGTAATTTTTATGGGAATTGCATTCTCAAACCCGCTGGAAATAGTCTCTTCCAGGCTTGCCGTTATTCCCTCTGCAAGGTTGTAAGTAACTGTTTTATCTGCAAAAGCCCTTACCTGGAAAATCCCCATAGGAGAATCCTGAATCAGGATCTGGCTGTCAACGCCCTGGTAAAAGGCTGTTGTTTCTGTAATCTGTTCGTCAAGGTACTCAAAGTCCAAAATCTCAACCGAATCAAAGAGCAGGCTTCCTCCTACAGCGAAATGTTCTATTGCCCCGCTTTCGTTGAAGGTGAAAGTGGTAAAGTTTCCACAGGCACAATTTCCCTGACGCATGAAATACATCCCATTGCCTCTACCTGCTCTCATTACCTGAATGACTTGCTGGCGCATCAAGAGCCTTTCCCTCAGGTTAAGGGTCGTATTCAGCTGCTGCATATTCATTACCATGTAACTGGCAATTTCCTGCCCTGAGACCCCATACAGCTCTTCAATCTCCAGAATGGTAAGCTGCATATCCATATCTTCCGGAAGCTCAAGGTCAGAGATCGCATCTCCAACCTGAACCCCGAAGATCTCTGTGGCTTCTTCAAAAGTCATTGACCCAAAACCATCAAACCTGCCGTCATACTGCGCAAAACCGTAACCCTGCCTTATTCCAGAACCCATTCCCGGACCTGGACCGCCTACCGGCCCCATCTGGGCATGTGCCGGTAACACGCTAAGTACGGTAAGCAAAAAAACACATAACAATAATACAACCAGACGTTTAATCTTCATTTTCCAGTTCCCCCGAACGTAAGTAAATATTAATTGCCTGAAATTAGTAATTGCCTGAAATTAGTAAGTACCTGAAATCCAGAAACTATCCGGAAAAAAATAATCTGTATATGATGACTCAGCACATCTTATAATTATTTTTTCATGTATTCCCTCGCATATCTGTCTAAAACCTCTATATATTAAAGAAACATATACCCCTTTAAAAATAACTTTACATCTTATCTCTCCGGTAATTTACAAAAACTTTATATCAAAGAGTTGAGCGTTGGAGATTCAGATTTTATTTCTGTGTTTTATTACAGGAATCATATCAA
This sequence comes from Methanosarcina sp. WWM596, assembly GCF_000969965.1. GTDB lineage: Archaea > Halobacteriota > Methanosarcinia > Methanosarcinales > Methanosarcinaceae > Methanosarcina. The sequence continues at coordinate 1,659,474 of NZ_CP009503.1, read as the reverse complement.
ACACTACCGGATATATTATGAAGACTGAAATTATATGAAGACTAAGATAGTTAACCCAAACCAAAAAGTCAACTTATAAAAGTTATTTTTGGAAGTACTGCAAAGAATTACATTAAGGCTCCAGAGTACATCGGGATAAATAACCTGAGGTACAGGACAGTTATTAAAGATGTTAACTCTCACCTGAGATACAGGACAGTTATTAAAGATGTTAACTCTCACCTGAGATACAGGACAGTTATTAAAAATGTTAACTCTCCATATATAATATAAAAAATTTTAAATCATTGTAAGTTAATTTGTACTGAACTCTACAATTAAGGAATAGCTTAAATAATGCTTTTAACTATTGAGCGTATTCACAATTCACTGGAGAAACAGCATACTGAAAACCGCAACCTGTTGGTTGTAACTGGTGGAAAGGGCTTGATGGCCGTTTCACCTGTGGGAAATACTTCCCACGGTATTATATCTTAGAAATCTGATCAAAACAAAGAGGATGACATTCATGGACTTTGAAAAATTGAGACATGGGACCGAACTTATCAAGCGGGGCTTTGCACGGATGCAGAAGGGGGGTGTGATCATGGACGTTACAACTCCAGAACAGGCCAGGATCGCAGAAGAAGCCGGAGCAGTTGCTGTTATGGCCCTTCAGGCTGTCCCTGCAGATATTAGAAAAGAAGGTGGAGTTGCCCGTATGGCAGACCCCGAAATCGTCCAGCAGATCATTGATACGGTTACCATCCCTGTAATGGCAAAGGCAAGGATCGGACACTTTGTCGAAGCCGAAATTTTAGAGGCACTCGGCGTTGACATGGTAGATGAGTCCGAAGTCCTTACTCCTGCCGATCCTTTCTATCATATAGACAAGACACAGTTTACAGTGCCCTTTGTCTGCGGCGCCAGGAACCTCGGAGAAGCTCTCCGCAGGATCAACGAAGGGGCGGCCATGATCCGGACGAAAGGAGAAGCCGGAACCGGAGACGTCAGCCAGGCAGTAAAGCACATGAAGCAGATTCAGGGCGAAATCCGTGCCCTTGCAGGCAAGACAAAAGAAGAACTGATAATGGTTGCCAGGGAAATCGAAGCTCCTATCGAACTTGTAATGGAAACCGCTAAAATGCAGCGCCTGATTGTAGTAAACTTTGCAGCTGGCGGAATTGCAACCCCTGCAGATGCAGCTCTTATGATGCGCCTTGGTGCGGACGGGGTTTTTGTAGGCTCAGGCATTTTCAAAGCCGAAAACCCTGAAAAGATGGCAAAAGCAATTGTTGAAGCTGTCAACAATTACGACAACCCTACAAAACTTGCCGAGATTTCAAAAGGCATAGGCGCCGGAATGAAAGGTATCAGCACAGACATGATCCCTGTCGAGGAAGCCCTTCAGGAACGCGGCTGGTAACCCCGAATTGCGATTCGGGAGCCCGCGGTCTGTTTCGCTTCGCTCAAGCAGACTAATTTACGGGTTACTATTGAGCTGAGCTGAAAAGGACTAATTAACACATATAAAAAGAGTCTCTTTCAAGAGAAGCTAAAATTTTATTTTTTAAAAACAGATTTATTCTTGCAGGTTTGTAAGAATAAAATCAATTTATTTTTTTAGGGTTTTTGATTCAAGAAATAAAGGATTAATTTCTGGAAAATGGTGTTTTTAATGAAAATAGGTGTAATCGCTATTCAAGGAGCGGTTTCTGAGCATGTTGATGCTTTGAGGAGAGCCCTTGCAGAGAGAGGGGTTGAGGCTGAGGTAGTTGAGATAAAGCATAAAGGAATTGTTCCGGTGTGCAGCGGGATTGTGATTCCTGGCGGGGAGAGTACGACGCTTTGCAGGCTGCTTGCCCGTGAGGGGATTGCAGAGGAGATTAAGGATGCGGCTGCAAGGGGAGTTCCGATTCTCGGGACCTGTGCAGGGCTGATTGTGCTTGCAAAGGAAGGAGACCGGCAGGTCGAAAAGACAGGTCAGGAACTGCTCGAGATCATGGATACAAGGGTTAACAGGAACGCTTTTGGGAGGCAGAGAGATTCTTTTGAGGCGGAGCTTGAAGTTGATATTCTTGACTCTCCTTTTACAGGCGTGTTCATTCGGGCTCCTGGAATCGTGAGCTGCGGGCCTGGTGTGAAAGTACTTTCCAGGCTTGAAGACATGATTATTGCTGCAGAGCAGGGAAATGTGCTGGCGCTTGCTTTCCACCCGGAATTAACCGACGATTTGCGTATCCACCAGTATTTCCTGGATAAGATTTTAAACTGTTGAGAGGCACACGGGTCAGGTTTACGGTTTTGTTTCCGGTAACTGGCTCCTGATCTCTTTTCCTTTATCTTTTTTCCTTATATTTACTGCATTTCGTTATCTTTTCGTTACATTTTGATGCCTTCAAAGTTATATTCCATTGCAGCCATAGTAATAAAAAAAGATTCAATAAAGGGGTGAAGTTAATGGTCAAATTGAGCAGTGAAATGGTCGAAGATTTCGAAAAAATGAAGGTTTTTCCTTTTGCAACCGCTTCCAGAAGCGGAGATCCGAACGTAATACCCATCGGCTTTTGTAAGCTCCAGGAAGACAGAGAAACGATCTGGATTGCAGACAATTATTTCCATAAGACCCGTCAGAACCTTGAAGAAAACCCGAGAGGTGCAATCTATGTCTGGGGGCCTGAGGTCAAGGGCTGCTACCAGATAAAAGGGGATTTTGTGGTCAAGACCGACGGGGAAGACTACGAAAAAATGTATAAGGCGGTCAAAAGCATGGGAGACAGGTTCCCTGCAAAAGCCCTCGCCATCATGAAGATTACTGAAGTTTATGAGTGTAAATCCGGAGCAGGAGCCGGAAAGCAGCTTCTATGAAATTTTCTCAGAGGTTATATAAAAAATTTACTATTTTATCCTGATGCTGAGGACGAAAAAACATCCTTAAATCTCTATTTTTTTGAAGAAATATCTTGGGTAAAGGGTATCATTACGCCTTTTTCAGGCAATTTTTTTAGTTTCGTAGCAATTTTTCATAAGGATTGTAACGCTGATTGTTTGAGAGTTTACACAGAAACTATATATGTCCTGGCTTTTTACCCTCTTTCGGGTGATATTATGAAAACCTGGAAAGTATTTGTATTATGCATATTTATAGGACTGATAGCCACTCCTGCAATTTCAGCCGAAGAGGAACACGCGGAAAATTCTGACACGGAAGATATGCTGGCCTCTGCTGGAATAGAGTACATTGTTAGTCCCTGGATAGAAAATTCTTCTGATACAGAGAATTCTACTTCTTCTTTACGGTCAACTCAATATATAAGTCAGGGGCAGACTATAACACACTATGTGAGCGTAGGCTCAGGAGTAAATTATCTTGAAGCGGATTTGAACTGGGGAGATACGAGTGATTCTCTGACGCTTAGCATCTCTACCCCCTCGGGAAGTAAGTTGGGACCCTACCGTGATAATTATGATGGAAGCGTAAATGGCAGGATACGCCTTAATATAGATCCCTCTCAGGGATATGTGGAACAGGGAACCTGGCAGTTCAAGGTCTACGGGGAATCGGTTAGTGGAAGCCAAAGTTACACGCTTAATGTCTACCAGCATTAAACTTCAAAAAAAGCTTACCATTTTCTTACTATTTTTTTTGTTAACAGCAACAGCTGGAGCTACGGAATATATAGTAAAGCCTGCTCCAAGTGACCAGGCTGGAGTTTCGATTAACGGAGAAGAGGTAGTACAACTTAAGGACTTTACAGTCTACTGGCAGTTCCTGCTCTGGCTGGCCCTGATGCACGTCTTATCGATAATAGATATACTGCTGAACCCTGCAAAGCTTATTTTTGCAATACTCGGGTTCCGGATTACAGGGCGAGCAAATGGACTTGATAATCCAAACCGCGATAGCATCTATGAGTATATTAAAACCAGACCGGGAGCGTATACGAATGAGATCGTAGAAAAAATAGGCTTAGATAGAGGAGGAGTGAGGCATCATATCAGCACTCTGGAAACTCAGAACAAAATCGAAGCCCATAAAGATGGAAAGAAAATAAGATATTTTCTGAAAAATTCCGCTTATACCGAGAAAGAATTAAAAATTCTTGCAGCTCTTCAGAACAGCACGAATCAAAAGGTAATCTTGGAAATACGAAATTGTAAGTGTGATACAAATGCAGCCCTTGCATGTGAAATTGGAGTTTCCAGAGCTACGATTAGCTGGCACATTAGAAAACTTAAAGAGATAGGGCTCTTAAAGGAAACAAAAAAAGGAAGAAGTATTATTTATAAAATTAATTCTTCTTATAAAAGTTTGATAGAAAAATATGGGTAAAATATTCCGAGTATCTATCCAAAAAGGTTGTAACCGATCGAAACATTTAGAATTTATGTTATGCACAAATGGAACAGATATTCTATGTTATAGATCTATTGTAATGCACATTTCGAACCCTGGCACTCTTGTGCCACTATGCTATACTAAAATGTCATTTTGTTGATATAATATCAATAAAATATCCAATAGTCAAACATTATTGTCCTCTATTGGCAGGGGTTCGAAATGTGCATTGTAACTTGTATAATGTACAATTATTGGCTTTTCGAATAGGCTCTAAGTCCTATTTTAAAATACTGGCCATCAAAAACTTCTTAAAAGTCTACTTCAATTTCGCGACAATCTTTTTTTAATTCAGGCATCTTTTTTCTCCAATCTACATTTTTTTATACCTTCAATTTAGATAATTCAAGAATAAAATTGACTTCGTCCATTTTGCTGTAAAAAAGTATTAAACAAAATTGTAAAACCGAAATCTTGTGGATTTCAGCTTTACTATGGAAAGAGACTCAGCATTCCAAAGAATATAGTTTTTGGTTTTTTGCCTAGAAAACCAAAAACTATACTGCTGGTATGAAACAATGCATTGGATTGCTCTATATATAGCTTCCGGCCAATCTCTCTAACTATTTTTTTACTAGCTCATTTTAGATCTATAAGTATCTCTAAATCTCTGATTGTTAGAGAGATTGGCCGGAAAACTCATAAAGGATTGTTTAAAACTAGGGAAGTAAGAATGTTCTGCAGGATTCAGGATTGGTCTCAAACTTTGCTGAATCCTGCACACCCGAAGGCATGAAGTATATAACTTTATAACTATTTTAAAGTTTCCTCTTGCCTCTTAAACAAAAATAAAAGAGGTGGAATAAATTGAAATTAAATAGTAAAGCCAGAAAGATCAGTGGGCTTTTCATGATAATGCTCGTTGTAGGCATGATGCTGGTTACGCCTGCGATTGCGTGTCCGGCTGGAACAAACTGCTCGCAAACATCTACAGATTGTACAACTTGTGGCAATTTTGGAAACCTTTCAAACATTACAAAATTAGATTCTAATAAAGTTGAAGAAGGTGTACAAACTGCTTTAGAATCCGACGATGTAAAAAGATTAATAAAAAAATTGGACTCAAAAGGATATAAACTAAATCAAACAGAGATAGCTGGGATGGGTGCAACTCTAAATAATGAGACCTATTATGAAGCAGTAGGATTAACACTTGACAGTAAACATAATTCTACGGGTGCGCTTATTGCTGTATTTGAAAATGATGAAATTATTAAAGTTAGGGCACAGATTGTCGAAAGAGATGAGACTGGATATCCCTTATCCGTTGAAATATTAACCGTGAACGGAAACACTATAGTTTCTGAGAGTGGTGAGGTAAGTGACATATTGAATGGAAAAACTAAAGCGAGTTTGATTTCCTCGGCTGCTCTAGCTCCCATAACTCCACGAGCAATGGACGCATGTACTGCATGCAAACTTTTAGCTGAAGGTGCATGTAATATTGGATGTGGACTGGAAATGGCAATTTTCTGCGCACTATTAGGAATACCGGCTATCGTTGGTGGGCTAACATGCGCTGCAATTGCAACAATGGTGTGTTTTGTTGTAGGCGAGTTTGGTTGTGAGCCCACTGCACTCGATTTATGCCGTGAAGCTGGATACTGTTGATAATGAAGGAGTTTTCATGAAAAAACAAATTTTATTTTTTTTAACAGCTTTGATCACAAGCACATTATTAGGATACTTGACTCATAATTTAATGAGGGGAGTTATCAATGGGATTATTGTAGGCATAATATTTGCAATATTTGCTACTTATGTCATCAAAGAATAGGCTCTGTAGGCAACGTAGCGAAAGTTCTGTAAATTATGATTGACTCTGTATCCTTTTTCTTGCATCATCGACATATGCAAGTTTGTGAGAGAAACAATACACTTTAGGGATTCTCATGAAAAGGATTTCTCGTACAATAGCTCTCCTGACAATTATTTATTTATCTCTTCTATTTATCCCGGTAGTTTACGCAGATCCGGTCACAATTCAGTATTTCCATCAAAAAGGTTGTCATGATTGCGAAATAACTGATCCGATTGTCGATAGAATAGAAGATCAATATAAAAATAATAGCATTGTTATATCAAAACTCGAAACCAGTACTGCTGATGGTTTCAACCAATGGAATAAATATGGTTTTCTCGAAGTCCCGGCTATTGTGATAAACAATGAAACAAAAATTCCTAAAGAAGAAATTACTGAAGAAAAGCTAAAAACTTTAATTGATGAATATCTTGTGGAAGAGGAAAATATTACTGAATATACCACAGAAGAGGCAATGAGAAAAGAACAGGAAATCGAGTATATAAACATAAACCTGAATTTACCATTTGCTTATTCGCTTGGCCTTTTTGCAGGGTTTTCACCCTGCCTGATGGCCATACTGGGATTTCTTTTAAGCTTTACTGCAGGGACGAGCAATAGCGCGAAAAGCGGTATGGTACGTGCAATGGTATTTGGATTGGGGTTGGTAGGTTCTTACTTAATATTGGGCCTGTGTTTGCTCTCATTCCGAAAATCAATTCCAGATTTGGAAAGCTTTTCTTTTGTTACAGGCATCGTTGTAATTCTTATTGGGTTAAATCTTCTGGGGATCTTAAAATCGCCTGTCGTTCTGGATAATTATTTTCAGAGTTCTGCCAGGAAATATGCGGGTACTCTGGGTGGAGTTTTCTTTCTTGGGATATTGTTTTCGTTTGTAAAAGTTCCCTGCACCGCTCCAATGCTCCTTGTACTTCTCAACAAGACTATTACAAATGGGACTGTTAATGATCTGGCTTTATTGCTTGCTTTCAGCGGCGGAGTATTGACGCCTTTTATTGGAGTTGGCCTGGTAGGGGGCTATACTTTGTCCAAACAGGTCCGTTCGTATAGAGTATACCTGAAAAAGATCAGCGGATTTGCACTTATATTGTTAGGTTTATGGATTATGATTTAACTCACATTTCGACCCTCCTTTCAAAAATAAGGTTATTTTTGAGACCATTGAATAAATTTATTGTATCAGCTGAAAAAACAGAATCCATAATGTCAATAAGTTGTGCATGAATGCAAGGGGCCGAAATGTGGATTGTACTGATCATGCTGTTTGTTTGATGACTTTCCTCAGACTTTCCGCAGATCTCGGATTATTATTCATACATTTTTATTGGAAAACTGTAAATACTGTAACTCGCTATTGAATTTTTGAATTTTTATGCACATTACTACTAACGCCCTGGACCATCACGGTATAGTTTGTGGAATTTTCGATGAACTTGAAATTGGAAGTATTATCGATGAAGTGTTTCCCAAAGTTGGGCAGCATAAATTAGCTCATTCAATAGTGATAAAGGCAATGATTCTTAATTGCCTTGGATTCACTGACAGTCGACTTTACCTGTACTCTCAATATTTTGAAAATCTTCCCGTTGAAAGATTACTTGGTCCTGGAGTTAGTGCATCAGATCTTACTGATGACGTTTTAGGGCGAACTCTTGATAAGATCTACGAAGTAGATCCTACTCAACTGTTCATGAAAATTTCCATGAAAATGATGGAAATTGTGAACCTTAAGGTTATACAACTTCATTGCGATGATACCAATTTCAGCGTTCATGGAAACTATGAACCTGAAGATGGTAGCTCTGCCATTGAACTCACTTATGGTCACGCAAAAGATAAGAGATATGATTTGAAGCGTTTTTCAATGGGGATGATTGTAAATCAGTATGGTATGCCATTATTTACACAGGCTTATTCTGGAAATTCATCCGACAAAGAAACCATAGTAGAAGCCATGAAAAGACTTAAGGAAAACATAGAGTTCCCTGATGATGTTTATTTCATAGCTGATAGCTCTCTGTATTCTGAAGATAATGTCAAAGCATTAAAAGACATGAAGTGGATCACTCGCGTTCCCTCAACTATACATCTTTGTAAAGAGCTACTGATTTCTGATATTGAGTTTAAACAGGGGAAAGACTCACGCTACTCGTTTTATGAAACAATGGTTGAATATGGTGACATAAAACAAAAATGGGTAGTTGTTCACTCCACCGAGATGCATAAAAGAAAAGACATTACTCTTGAAAAGAAAATAAAAAAGATAGTCAAGGAAGCTCAGAAAGAGCTTAAAGAGCTGAAAAAATAGAGTTTGCATGTGAAGAGGACACAAGAGCAGCCCTAGAAAGATGGAAAAAGGAAAACCCTTACTGTTTGCTGGAAACAGTTGACATCTCCACGGTATCAAAACGAGAAAATAGCAAGAAGGGCAGACCAAAAAAGGGTGAAAAACTGTAACTATTCAGCCATACCTTTAGTAAAAGCAATTTTTCCTCTTTCCGAGGAAAAATTGCATATAAAATAACTCTCTTTTTCAACATCATGCTTACACGTGAAGAAATCCTTGTAACCTATGAAGCTGGTCCTGAAGCAGTTATTGTTGAAATCCAAGGATATGAAGCTATCATGGAGAAACAAGCTTCTCATATTTCTGAACTTGAAGAACGTGTAAGAGTTTTAGAGGCTCGTTTGAATCAAAACAGCCAAAATAGCAGTAAACCTCCTTCTACTGATGTTTTTTGTAATGAGAAACCTAAACCTAAGGGTCGCCACACAAGTAGTGGCAAAAAAGCTGGTGGCCAAAAAGGTCATCCTGGAAAGACTTTTGAAATGGTTGAAAACCCTGATTAGGTCATAGTCCATTCACCGGACTGCTGCGAAAATTGTGGTCATCATCTTGAAGATACTGAAGTTGATGACTATGAACGCAGACAAGAAGCTGAAATTCCTCCTGCAAAAATCATATTTACTGAACATCGTTGTGAAATCAAGAAGTGTCCTCACTGTGGGAAAGTTAACAAAGGCTCTTTTCCAGAGTCTATAAAATTCCCAATTCAATATGGTCCTCGTCTTTTAGCCTCAATTCTGTATTTTAGGAACTATCAATTGATTCCTTATGAAAGGACTTGTGATTTAGTAGAGGATGTATACGGTATACGTATCAGCCCAGCTACCATAAAAAGAGCAGAAAAGAAATGTTTCCAGAACCTGAAACCTTTTGAAAAAGCTGTTATGGAACATCTATTAGCTTCCTATTCTGCACATTGTGATGAGACAGGAATGAGAATTTTAGGGACAAAATGGTGGCTTCATGTAGTATCAAATAGTCTATGGACCTACTATTTCGCACACCCAAAAAGAGGGACAGAAGCAATGGATGCTCTGGGATTTCTTCCGCAATACAAGGGAGTAGCAGTTCATGATGGGCTTGCTTCATACAACAAGTATGGATGTGAACATGCTCTGTGCAACGCTCATCTTAAAAGGGAACTTACTGGGATTGAAGAGAATTTTAAACAGCAATGGGCTAAAGAGATTAATGAACTCCTCAGTGAGATGAAAAAGTATACTGATGAATGCAGAGAGATGGAAATTCCAATAGATCCAGAAAAAGTTCGGGAATTCGAGGAAGTATACGATGCAATAATTCAAGACGGAATCGAGGAAAATCCACCACCTGAGCCCTCAAAAGATCAGGTGAAAAAGAGAGGAAGACCAGCACAAACAAAAGCAAAGAATCTCCTTGATAGGTTCATAATACACAAAGAACCGATTCTGAGATTCCTCAATAACCTGAGAGTTTCGTTTGATAACAATCAAGCAGAGCGAGACATCAGAATGATGAAGCTACAACAGAAAATTTCGGGAACTTTCCGAAGCATAGAAGGAGCGGTAGCTTTCTGCAGAATTAGGGCATACATATCCTCAATTAAAAAGAATGGCATGAATGTAATGGATGCTATTCTAGCGGCGCTCAATGGAGCGCCGCTATTATCCTGATAATTGCAGCACTTTGCTGAAAAAACGTCTTTTTATCAGTGGCTGAATAGTTACGAAAAACTTGTCACTCATTATGTTGTAGATGCAAAAGCTATCAGGAATGAAGAACTCGTACAGCATGAAAAAAAGTATCATGGAAGATTTATAATCGGAAGCAGTGACCTGAATCTTGATGCTGAAGAGATGTTGGAAAAATACAAAAACCAGAGTAAAGTGGAAAAAGGATTCAGGTTCATAAAGGACAAAAGTTTCAGGGTTTCTGAGGTGTATCTTAAGAAACCCGAAAGAATTGAAGCATTGTCAATGATCATGGTTTTAACTCTGATGGTTTACTCTGTAGCAGAATGGAAGCTGAGAGAAAAACTAAAAGAAACAGGGGAATCAATACCGAACCAGGTTAAGAAACAAACTCAAAAGCCGACGTTGAAATGGGTTTTCATGTTGATGAGGGGGATTACGGAAGTGGAAGTAAAAACGAAATCAAAAACGAAAATTCAAGTTGCCAACTTGGATAAGATAAAAGAGAAATTAATAAGGTTGATGGGAAAGAGTTGTGAAAAATACTATTTTTGAGATGAGGGTTACGCTCATTAACTAAAAAATCTCAAAGGTTTCAGGTAGCACAAGTAGCGGATGCTATTATGGAATTCAGGAAATACCAGTCATACAGTATGAAAAATATGAGCATAGTGACAAATTCAGTTTATTCTGTTTTAAGAATCAATGAATTTGCCATAATAAAGATCAATTATTATTGAACAGTAAAATATTTAATAAAAATTATTTTGTTTTTGTGGACATTTGCGGAATGTCGGTTTCCTGATTGGAGCCGACTTTTTCTCATTTTGTGAATCCAAAATATGTCATAGGGAATATTTAAAGGCTAGAAAAATCCTGTGGAGTCTCTAGTTCCACTTTATTTTCACTGTAGAAAGAATGGTGCCTCAAAAAAGTATTGCCTACGCTTTCTTATAAGAGTAGTCCATATATCGAAACACAGGCATAACTATGCCGGCAGTAAATAACATTATTTATAGTTTTTGTATAAGCTCTCAATATACTTTTTATTAACTTATTTCAGGTTTGTAATATTCTCTTTAATATTCTATTACACCGGATTGTTTGAGAGTTTACACATAAAACTTTTAAAGGATTATGGATTTCTGGAAAGTGGGAACGTTTTGCAGGATTCAGTAGAGTTTGAGAGCAATGCTGAACCCTGCGTGCCCGAAGGCAAGAAGTACATGACTTTAAATCTATTTTAATGTTTGTTTCTTGCCTCTTAAACAAAAATAAAAGAGGTGAAATAAATTGAGATTAAATAGCAAAATCCGAAAGATCAGCGGGCTTTTTATGATAATGCTCGTTGTAGGTATGATACTGGTTACGCCTGCGATGGCTTGTCCGGCCGGGACACCTTGTGGAAGCAAATCAAATGTTGAAGACCCAATACAATTAACAGGTGAAGAAAGAGACAAAATACTTGATGTGGCTTTAAAAAATAGCCAAGTCAAAGAATTGCAGAAGCAATTGGTTGCTGACGGATTCACACAAAAGAATCCTGAAACATTTACCGTGCCAATAGAACTAGAAGATGGCTCAAAAACTGAAGTTCTAGTCGTGGCAATACCATACGAAAATGATACATCTGAAGTCAAAACTTTAGTATATTTCCACAATCCACAGACCGGAGAAAGTATAACTGGAGTGATACGAGGATCACTCACTGCTTGCGCAATTGCTTTAGGCGCGTGTTTAGTATATGTTGGTGGTTGTACAGTAGTTTGTGGTGCACTTCTTTTCCCTGACCCAGCTGAGCCAGCTGAAGCTGCAGCTTGTTTGTCATGCATAGAGAGCTATACTGGCATCACTGCTTGCTTAACTGCCTATTGTACGTGCATGGATTACTACTGCGATCAGGGAAGTCAATGGGCTTGCGACCATAGGTGTCCTTAAGAGGCAACAAAATGAAGACCAGAATAGAGAGGAATTCGAAAGGATTCCTTATTTTATTTTTAGGTTCCATATGTGTCATCATAGCTGGTATTGCAGCAACCTTAATGGACTCGTTTATGAATTTCTTTTTGGTGCTGATGGGGGTCGGATCTCTTTTATTCACACTTTCCATTTCTGAAACTGATGCAAAATCATCTAAATTGCTGTCAATTTGTAGCAATGTCTTCGCGAGTGCTACCTGTTTTGGTTTGTATTTTCACTTTAAATCATCTGGCAGTATTGTAATGGCGGAGTTCTTTGCCTTGTTTGGCATATTTATAGCTTTTACGACTGTTTATTCAACCATTTCAATCTTTAGAAGGAGAACCAAACACGAATAGCAAATTAATAATGAAATGTGCAACGATGCACATAATAATTATAATCATGTTATTATTTGGAACCGGTTGCATTGGAGATGGACAAGTCGATTATAATCTGAAGAATAATAGTGAAGATATGCAAACCGATTATAATCTGCAATACGACTTTAATGCGGGAGATATATTCGTTTATAATATTACACATTCTACTGAAAACTCAAAAAATATAATACCAACCCATATTGAAATGTTAGTTTCAGATTTTGACGGAACCAACATAACCACAAATGTGACATCAATCAAGACAATATCTGGAAACACTACAAAATCTTCATACACTGCAATTATGGATGTCTACGGAAATCTAATGAAGGCGTATCCTGAAATCAAAATTATACCAGAGATACAACCAGAATTACCAAATCTGATTGTATATCCAAAAAAAGCAATCCAAGAAGAGGATTCATGGACGATTATATTCAATAACACATTAAATAATACTTCATCGGGAATATTGTACGAAGTCATAGGCACAAAAAATTACACTTGTGTAGGTTTAAAAACAATCTCGACTAAAGCTGGTAGATTTGAATGTGTTGGCATCAAGTCGGATTCGAATTTCGCTTCAAATACGACAACAGAAACAAATGGTACAGCCGTTTGTATCATAACAAGAGGTAAATTATCTGGAATCGACTGGGTTGATTTAAAAGATGGATTTTTAGTAAAATCAGAATATGACATAGATACAGTTATGACAACAGACCTTCCTGAAACGTATAAAGAAATCGGATTTGAAAACTTTTCCAGAGAAACTCCAGTTAATTTACATATGGTTAGCTATCTTGAAAATATCAAAAAAGGATAATAGAATAGTGTCAATCTTAGTCTCTTACAAGATATTTTCGTGTTTTTTGGCACGAAAATATCGTTGCCTTTTGGTTTCGGCTTGAGCGAGTTTTGTATCTTTTGTTTACTTTTCTTGCCAGTTCCAATTATATCTGCCATCAGTTTTCATTGAATACTTTCATCAAAAAAGTTACTTGCACCAGAAGGTACAGAGGTGGTCAATATATGAAGATAGATTACATAGTAAAAGGAGAATTATGGCGGTCTATTGCAGTTTATTTTCTTTTCCTCTTTCTAATTATTACTTTAGATCATAAAGGATACATCTCAATAGACGGCCTGACAACTATTATTCTAGCCTTTTTTTTCACAATGATAGTTTTCTCACTCCTAGTCTGGTATAGAAGAAAGGAACAATTATTGAACCCATCAATTTTTTTAATAATAAATCATATTTTTGAATCGGAATCTTATAATGAAAAAACCACAGAGCCTCAAAAAAATGAAGAAACCAGCATTTTCTTATCAATCAGAAAAAATTTGTATAATAGAACAAACAGCAGTCTTCTTATCCTTATAATATTACTGTATATTACTTATTTCTACGCATCCTTAGTTTATAACATAGCTCAAATATTCTGGGCTTTGTTTTTATTATTTATGGGGATCGCGCTATCAAAGGTTATATATCCTGGATTCCCGCCCATTCATAACGAGGTAGCCGGGTTCACCCTCAGATCAAGGTGTACAGCTGTTTTTGTTTTTCCAGCATCTCGCCTACTCAAAGCGATTTTCCTGGCTGTTCGAAGCATTCAATGACATCGAGTTTGTCGCCACGCAAGTTCTCTAATCGTTATGTGCAAAATAACACAAAACGAGGATAATATTAACGCTCCGATACAAAATAACATTTTATATTTTTAAGTAATCAACGCTCTAATATGCGATAACCTTTTCAAATTTCAAGGGATATACAATCAAGTATTGCTGGGCTCGTTATGAACCACCGGGAATCTAGGATATATGGTGAAAGGAAAGCAGATCAAAAAGATCCTATGAGATTACTGTTTTTCTACGTAATCGCATGTGCCTTCATTTTTGTACGTTACCTTGTACTTGACTATCCTATTCTTCCTATTTTAAAAGGAAGTATAATTCTTGGGTTATTACTGGTACTTCTGGTTTTTGGAATAAAATTGTCTCATCGTAAACAAAATTCAGATAACTAAGTTTCCTGTATAATTGGCATACACAGATTTGTGAACTGAAAAAGTTATACTTAAAGGGATTTTCATGAAAAGCAGTTCGCATACAATAACCGCAATAGCTGTTTAGGACTTACGCAGTTTAACTGAAAACCATAAGCGGAAAATACTGAACAATGAGACAAAAATTCCCAAAGAAGAAATTACTGAAGAAAATCTAAAAACGTTAATTGATGAATATCTTGTGGAAAAGGAAAACAATACTGAATATATCGTAGAAGACATAAAGGAAAATAGACACGACAATGAGTCATGCGTCTTCGGTTAAGTGAGGAATCGTGATAAATTACCTCCATTTCCACAACAGTTATCAAATATTTTTAGAAATTGAGAGCTGGACACGGTATCGATTTCATGTAATCAGGCCAAAATTTAAGGTAGACTTCTAATGCAAAATCGATACTTTCAGGCAAGAAAATTCCTTAACCGAAGACCAATGGACAATGAGTATATAAATACAAAATTAAATTTACCTATTCTCTCGGCCTTTTTGCAGGGTTTTCACCCTGTTTGATGGCTATACTGGGGTTTCTTTTAATTATGATTTAAGCTATGATACAAAAATAACTATAAGGTCAAAACAAAAACAAAAACAAAAACAAAAACAAAAACAAAAACAAAAACAAAATCAAAATCAAAAACAAAAACAAAAACAAAAACAAAAACAAAATCAAAAAACAGTAAACATCAAAAGAAAAATAAAGAGTATTTTAAATCCCGCCCGAAGGCGGAACTTGAAATCACTCTGCTGGAGCTTCTTCTGCGGTTTCGAGGCCGAGAAGAGCCCTGATGGATTTGCTTCCGTATTCAACGACTTTGGCGTTGATCTGGACGATGTCAGGAGCAATTTCCCTGCCACGCATCATCTTTCTTCTGCGCTGTCCCGGATGTTTGGGGACATAGCCGACGCCTACTGCCAGCAGAATTCTCTGTCTTCTGGGGCCTGGAAGGTCCGGTTTCATAACAAAACCGCTGCCATCGCAGCCGCCAGTGATCTTAACTTTGTAGCCGGCGAGCCCGAAAATGGCACCGTCAACAACGTCACCTATTGATTTTCCAATTAAAGCGTTTGCTTCAGCGTCCTTAATGTCGATCTGATAAGCATGCGCTTCTTTTGGGTCAGAAACTACAACTTTGAAATTTGCCATGTGAAATCCTCCAATCAGATTTATCTGTAATAATTCCTTTGCCTTACCTTGCCTTCGTTATCTGAATTTTTACCTGACTCTTCAATTGAATCCTTGCTGAATCCGGAATATGCTGCTGCCCTGCATATCAACCATTACTTTGCCCAGAAAGGATTATCTTTTCGTTTGAGTCCAAGGAAAATATCAAAAGTTTCCTTTTCATCGGTTGAAAGGGAATTGTAGATTTCGTGCTCAAGGACTTTGGCATGCCTCTCAGGCACGTTCATATAGAGCACGTCTCCTTCTTTGATCTGCCTGCCTACGGTTGCACCGTCAATAGCCATTGCAACTTCTTTGCCTACCCTTGCAGAAGGAATATTTTCTCCATCGGACTGCAGACCCTTGATCTTACCCACAACGTTCCCGTTTTCAAGCATGACCTCTGCATTTGTCCGCACGACTCCTCCAAGAACCCTTACCCCGACGACGGCGGGTTTGCTCTGGCGGAACACGCATCCGGGAAGAATTTTGAACTTTCCGGGGCGAATTATCGTTTCGAAAATCTTCTTTTCAGCCAGTTCCTGCTGTTCCTTTACGTATTTCTCATAATCTTCAATCAGGCGGTAGATCACATTATTTGTGAATACCTTTACACTGCTTTCCTGCAGGAAATCTCTGGCGTCAGGGTGAACCTTTACATTGAAACCTATAAGCACAGAATAAAGGGGGTCTTCAACTGTTGAAGCCTCAATCGCGTCCCTGTGGGAGATGTCTCCTACTTCAGCTTTCCTGATAGGGACTTCATCTTTCTGGAACTCGTGGACAAGGGCTTCAAGGGAGCCAAGAGTATCTGCTTTAATCATTATCCCAACTGAACCCGTATCAATCCTGACCTCATCGATTTCAGACTTTACCTGAGCTACAATCTCTTCAAGGGTTTCTTCCGTTGCAACCCTTATGGGAGCGCCTGCAAGTGCGCCTTCCAGGTCAGGAGCCGAGATCTTCACACCGACTGCAGCAGTGACCTTCTTAACCTGCTGGAACTTGCTCTCGTAACGGATTTCGGAAAGTTCCCTTGGCTTTAAAAGAGCCCTTACCTTTGTCTGGATAGGCTCGCCCAGGCTTCCAATAACAACCGTATCTCCTTTCTTTAATGTGCCATCGTAGAGAATAACGTCGAGGGTTGCTCCGAGGCCTTTTTCTTCCTTTACCTCAAGGACAGTCCCTACTCCCGGGCCTTTGGCACTGTACTGAAGGTTTGCCTCCAGGAACCTCTGAGCAAGACCTAAAAGCACCATGAGGACATCAGGAATGCCTTCCCCTGTAAAAGCACTTACAGGGACTACGCCCAGAGTGTTCTGGAAATTCGTAACCCGGTCATAACGCTCTGCTGCAAAGCCCTGGTTATAGAGTTCACCTATTACCTCGTAGAGCTTTGTTTCAAGCCGTGCCTGGACATCCCCTGACTGCTTTTTGAAGGTAGCTGCAAAAGGCATGTTCTTCTGTGGAACCCAGCCGCCGATCCTGTCGATCTTGTTGGCAACGACAACAAAAGGAGTTTTGAACCTTTTTAAGATCTGCAGGCTTTCGTAGGTCTGGGGTTTAAAACCTTCATTTATATCAACAACAACAATTGCAAGATCGGCAAGAGCGCCTCCCCTGCTCCTGAGGGTTGTAAAGGCATGGTGTCCCGGAGTATCAATAAAAAGCAGCCCCGGAACCATGAAGCGTTCCCTTAATCTTGGATCTCCGAGCTTGTCGACAATCACGTCTATAGGAACTTCAGTAGCTCCGATATGCTGGGTAATCGCCCCAGCTTCTCCACTGACAATTGCAGTACCCCTGATCTTGTCGAGCAGAGTGGTTTTCCCGTGGTCGACGTGCCCCATCACGCAGACTATAGGAGTCCTGAGATTTTTCTTGTCGGTCATATACAAAACCTCTCTCATTCCCGCGTCTTATTTGCTGCAGGTCCAGAAGGGTCCGGGTTTCCCCGGAAGGACCCATTTTGCAGGTACCGGATAAACAAAGGCTTGAAATCGTGCCCAATAAAATTCAAGGACACGAAAAGGCTTTGATGCACCTGCATTACTCGTACAGACAGACCTCATCGACTCTGGAATACTTCCCGATTTCGGAGTCCTTGAAGTGAATTGCAATTTCTCTTGCCGCAGCTTCGGGTGAATCGGAGGCATGAACCACGTTCCTGCCTACATCCAGAGCAAAGTCCCCACGGATAGTTCCTGGAGCCGCATCAACAGGGTTTGTAGCCCCGTTTATTGCTCTCATTACCTTAACTGCATCCTTTCCGGCAACTACCATTGAGACTGAGGGACCGGAGGTAATAAACTCGATAAGAGAGGGGAAAAAAGGCCTTGCCGCGTGTTCGCCGTAGTGCTCTTTTGCAGTGGCTTCGGCAATGACATTCATTCTGAGAGCAACAAGCTTTAAGCCTCTCTTTTCGATTCTGGAAATAACCTCTCCAACCAGACCGCGCTGGACTCCATCAGGTTTCACCATAACGTATGTCTGTTCCATATACACACCTTACTATATTTGAACTAATAACGGCATTTATGCTTTTTTCAACTGGATTTTGCCTTTCTCAGTCCACTCGGTGCGGCGCGGAAGCCTGCCAAGGACGAAGTTGCTCATGCACTTGGAAGAGCATATGAAATATGTGGAGCCGTCTTTTTTGATGTAGAGCTTACCGGTACCAGGCTCCAGCATCTGTCCGCAAAAATAACATTTCCTCTGTTCCATTTATTTTCACCGTGTATCTTTTTACCTGGTAGTAAGTTTCTTTGCTTCTCTTGACGTTTCCAGAAGCATCAGAATATCACCGATGCGGACAGGGCCCACACAGTTCCTTGTGATTACACGACCCTTGTCTCTACCTTCCAGAACCCTGCACTGGATCTGACTGGCTTCACCATGCATACCTGTGTTCCCGATAACGTCAATAACTTCGGCAGCAAAGCCGCCTATTGTGCTTTCTTCAGCCATAATCAGCACCCCATGTTATCAGGATTATTTAAGAGCTTCAAGTTTCTGAGCAATGTCCTGGACCATTTCAGCTGCTTTGCCTGCATCCACAATTGCCACGGTTGCACAGGAGACACCAAGTCCACTGGCTGCACCAAGTTCTTTCTGGTTCTGGATAAAGATGTAGGGAGCGTTCTTCTCCTCGGAAAGAGGGGCAATATGAGCGATAATCTCTGCAGGTTCAATATCTTCGGCAATCAGGACAAGCTTTGCATTGCCTCTTTCGATTGCTTTGGTAGCTTCATTTGTACCCTTTTTAATCTTTCCAGTGTCTCTGGCAAGTTCCAGAGCTTCAAGTGCTTTATTTGTGAGTTCTTCAGGAACATCGAATTTAGCGAATCGTGCCATTTAAGTTTCTCCTTCGAAATTGCGAATATCGCAATTTTTCATCAATCATAGGTTTTTAACACATATCTGTCAACATTGAAAATTCAAATTCCCAAAAAAGAACCTGAGATACTTCAATGCGGAGAGTAAATGAGTTGAAACATAGATACTGCTAGCTAAATGCTGCAGAATGAACCTTAAAAGTACATACTCACCTATAAACCTTCTGCTTGAAAAAAAAGGACAATAACCATTGAACTGAAACAACCCTGAGGGAAAAAAGCCTGGAAAATTGAAGAGTATCATAGAGGAATAAACAGTTTTGTGGAGTAGAACGCTGTCAGGCAAGAAGAAACGTTATGCAAAGAGCGCACATCATGCTGGCAATAAGAATTTCTAAGATTTGAAATGCAAAGAATAAAAACAGGGATTACATGGTTTGAAATAAAGTTGAGCATTACAAGAAATGCTGTTAATAAATTTATAAGAAAGCCAATTTACACCTTAGTGTCGCATCAGCAGTAAAATGTCGCATATGACCGAGTACAGCTATTCATAATCCTTTCATTCTTGAAGATTGACGAGATACTTAGGATAAAAATTGAGAAAAATTAAGAAGTTGCCTGCAAAGCAGGCAAACACGTAAATCCTAAGGAAACGAGTTAAGGAAACGAGTAACAGATCGGGTCAGAGATAGAATAAAAGGCAGAATAAAAGTAGGGTAAAAGTTAGAATAAAAAGCAGAGTAAAAGATGAGTAAAAAAGAATAAATGCATTATGGTTATAAGGAATGTAAGAATTTTGAGTCGTATGAACACAATCTACTATGAGGCCCATAATAATCTTTACCTTAACATTACGAACCACTGTAGTGCAGACTGCGTCTTCTGCATCCGCAACTTTGCAGACGGTGTTTATGGGTACGACCTGAGGCTTTCAAAAGAACCATCAACAAAAGAGATAATCGAAGCCCTTGAAGAGCTGGACCTTTCAAAGTACAGGGAAATCGTGTTCACAGGGCTTGGAGAGCCTACCCTCAGATTAGATGTTGTGCTGGCAGTTACTCGCTGGCTTAAAAATCAGGGATTAAGGGTAAGACTTGATACCAACGGGCATGCTGCATTGATTAATCCTGAACTGGACGTAGTTTCGGAATTGAAAAACGCAGGGATGGATTCTATTTCAGTCAGCCTGAACGCAGAATCCGAAGAAAAATATAACAAGCTCTGCAGACCGGTCCACAAAAACGCTTACAGATCCGTGCTCGATTTCGTAAAAGGAGCAAGAGAAGCCGGAATCGCTACCAGGGTTACAGTGGTTAAAATCCCTGAGATAGATGTGGAAAAATGCAGAAAGCTTTCAGAGGAACTTGGTTCGGAATTCCATATCAGGACACTGTCCGAGGCTGCAAGCAAAGAAATAGGGGACAAAAATTAAGTCCTGAAGAGAATCCGGGTTTTGGGGAAACTCCTCATTTCCGGAGTCATCCTCGTTTTCCAGATTTTCCCAGAGCATGTCTTAAAATTAAATTTGATTCTACAATAGTGACAGTAATTATCATTTGAACTGAAAAATGACTGTGAATACTGGAATTCAGCAGTCTGGTACAGTCTGGCAAGTAGAGTGGTTAGGGCGAAAAAGGATGTCCCCAAAAACCCAGGAGCACCAGAATAATGTTTAACTTTTTTAGTCATTCAGTTGCTTCTCTTTCTCAGAAGTCCTGTTCCCGCCAGAAACCCTGTTATAGTAAGTATGGAGCTGAATCCCGGAATATCTCCATAATATTCTTCCGTGTTCCCTGTACTCGTCTGACCCGAAGGTCCATTTTTCTCCTGGTTGGAACCGGTTGAACCTTCTGGTTGTGAGCTGCTTTCTTCAAGGGTTATTGGTATTTCTACATAAACAACAGGAGTTCCTGATTCGACCTCTCCTGAATATTTATCGAGATCGAGGAAACTTGCTTCGCAGGCAGGAATTTTGATCTCCCCTTCTTTATTCATCTGCAGGATGTAAGTGATGGTTTTTGAACCCCCGCCTTTTTCAAGAACCTGACTGAAACTCGTTTCTCCCCTTATTAATTTGGCCTCGGAGGGCACGACGTCGGTTACTGTTACACTTGCATCAACATTTCCAGTGTTCTTTGTAGTGACCTTTACAGTCAGTTCGTCTCCGGGGTTTAGCTGCTGTTTGTCAACGGTTTTCGTAATTTCAATGTAGGGCCCATAAATTGTTATCTTTTCTGAATTATCGGAAGTCACTTCTTCGCTTTCCCCGTTTGCAAGAGTGAAAGTAGCTACGGTTTTCGGGAGGGTAAATTCCCCGGGCTTTTCCGGAATGAGGGTGTACTTAAAAACATCCTCAGCTGTTTCTCCGGCTTTCAGAGAAAGTGTATTATCAAGCGTTGTGTCCTGCTGGAAATACATGTTGGAAACGATAGAATCTTTAAGGACAATATTGTTTATGTCGCAGAGCCCTCTATTCCGGACGGTGACTGAAACATATACAGGCTCCCCCATATGACGCTTTTTTGTAGCACTCTTTGAAACAATGAGGTCCCATTTTTTTTCTACGTTTATGGTTTTGGAACCTTCGTGCTCATATTTATTATTCTTAATATCCTCACAGGTAGTTTTTGCAGCTATCTTGAAATCTGTATCTTCCCAGGGAGTGGGCGTATTAAGTGTGAAAGTTATGGGCTCAACCGTCTCATCTTTAAGGACCTTTGTGTATGTGTATTTTGTTTTTCCACTAAGTACTTCCAGTCCGGCTGTATCAACAATCAGTTCAACGTTTTCAGCCTTTGCTTCCCCATTATTTTTAACTGTTATCGTTACATCGATTCTTTTATCCCCTATAGATTTGGAATCGTATGTATCTTTATCAGTTTCAACATCTATGTGAAAACTCGGCTTACCTCTTACAAAAATATCCAGTTTAGCAGATGGATTCCAATTTCCGGTTTTGAATTCCTTTCCATCTTTGGTGATCATTTCATAATTTAGGTCCACACTCTGGGCATAAACTTTGATCTCATCATCATACGCGAAATCCTTCCCTGCCGTAAGAGGAGCAGTCTTTAATAGTTCCCCATCCCTTGAAATCGAAACAAAAACCATCTGGTCTTTGTTAAAATCCTCCGCCTTTATATCATAGCCTTCTACGGTTTTTGTAGTTCCCCAATTAAGTGTTGCATCATTCAGTTTCTCCACCCACTCCACTTCATCTGCCGCAAAAGCGACCATTGAGAAGCCGGAAAAGATAAATACGGCAAGTAATACGATCAGTGCAATCCTTTTAGCCATGGTTACCTTCCTTGATTATTATGCTGTTTATAGCAGGTCCGGGCAACGGAAACGTACATTTTGCGCGTCTGTGAAACTTACGGCTTGGTCAATATTTTGAGTATGATACACTATTTATTTTCTATATGACATATAATAACAGCCGTATTATATTTATGCGCAGCATAGTCTTCATCCCTGCACATCTCCCAGAATAATTTATTAAAAACCAATTGATTAGACCCATATTTTCAAAAATATACTATAAATATGAATTTTAGAGACATATTTATCTCTTTAAAATATCCAAATAAGATACCTATGAAATATCTTCATATATTCTATTTTAATTTTTGCTAGTTATTTAGCAAATTTTGTTTGAAAGAGCTATATCCTTGAGAAGGGTTCTTTGTTTTGTAGAGAGGTTTTTTGTTGATGGTTTTTTACCTCTAAGGCAGGAAGTCCCCTTCCTCGGAGCATAAGCGACAGGTGGGGGATGAAAGCCATCAACTTCTACAAAACAACGGTAGCATAATTAATCATACATATAGTTATATTAAGATAGTAATAACTATATTCTCACTCTGGAAAAATGGTGACAAGTCTGCAAGACCTACAAAGTTCAGAAGTGGAAAATACTTTATGACTTTGGTTTACAATCAAAGTGGATTCAAAATCAATAGTGGGAAACTCAGTTTTTCTCATGAGGTAAATGAAATTCCATTATCGTTTGAGATTGGAAATACTTTTGATTTATTAACAATCAAGCAGATAGAAATCTACAATGATGATCCATACAAGGGTAGAATACAAGGGTAGAGGAAATTACTTTGTATCAATAACATATGAAGAAAATCCTATTTCACAGTGACAGCGAAAAAAGGAAACTTTTGGGGCTTTATTTGTTTGTGACCGCTCCCCTAACTCCTCAAGGCATTGGACTCGTCATCCTGGAACCAATTAGCATACCCCCAGCCTCAAATTGTCTAAAGCAACAGTACGAAGCAAAAACAAACTTGAAACTAAATTAGAAAGAGCGGAAAAAAGCTAAGAATAAAAGCTAAAAATAGTTATTGCCAGGACATTTTATCGAGTAACCTGATTAAGTTACTTGCCTCATCGTAGGATAATTCAGTCCAGCTCTTTTCATATTCATCGCAATACTGGCTAATTTTTTTATGTCTTTCCATATACCGAAGAGACTTTATTACAATATTTTTTTGCCTAAAAGTTATCGCGGAATCCATTAACTCCATAAAATACTCCTTTAAATCATGCCTTTATTTTTCAGTGTTCTGTACTACAATCAATAAAAAATCCAGAAATATTAAAAACGTTATACTTTTTGATTGCCATTTATATATATAGCTCACACTATATATACACACCTTATGAGAATATATTTATTAGACAGAAATGTCAAAAATATTGTATATAGTCCTGTATCTTTATATGAAATGCCCCTGGCATTATAATTATGTGATTCTGAAAACACAACCAGAAGCCACCTTGGAGGATTGAAACCCTTTCGTGCTCAGTAAAACCTCTATGAAAACCCAAATAACCTATCTGCCTTTTTTTTTCTCAAATTTCTTTCACTTCTCTGGACAGCTCTTCATAATAAGTATAGAGATCTTCTCCCCATCGGAGGGCTTCGGGGCTGAAGCATACAATATCGTTTACGTGGTCGTAGGCACCGCTGGTGTAGAAGAAGCCAAGGGAGAGGAAGCAGTTTGTTACTGTACCTGAAAGAAGCATTTCTTTATCATAAACATAGAGATGAGTGTTGTCAAGGGCAAGGAATTTTTCCACTTCAGGTCTGAATTCGGTCCTCATCCTTTCAAAAACAGGTTCAGTAACGGTCAGAGAGATATTGATGCCACTCTCTGCAAAACTCAGGAACATTTTTGGGTAGAGGGGGTGGATAAAGGGAGAGAGGCCTTTTACGAATTCGGATTTTGCGATGTTTTCCACAAATTCAGTGTGGGGAGAAAACATGCAGCTTTCGTCAAGGGGCCTGGCAAAAGTACTGCATTTCAGTTCACCTATCCTCTTTAAGAGACGGAGGGGAATGCCGTCGAGTTTGTGGCTGACCCAGAAATCATATTTGTCTTCAAGGGTCTCCATGGTATTAACAAGACTCTGCATATTGTCTGCTATTGTTTCTCCCAGAAGGGTTAGCTCATACTTTTTCCTTGTTCCGCACAGGAGGTCCCTGTCTTTAAGCAGTTTGATCTGAGGCTGAACCGAGGTTGGACTGGCATTGAGGGAATTTTTTAGTTCTTCAAGGCTTTTTGGGCCTTCCTTCAATAACAGAAGGATATTTTTTCTTTTCTCAGAAAATAAAACCAGGTCAAGATAAGAGTTTTCCATTTTCAGGCGCCCCCTTTTTCAAGAATTAATTACTGAATTTTAGCATCTTTTTTGGTCCTGTCTACATACTTTGAGTATAAATATGCAGAATACCTAAGAGCATGTCTTAAAATAAAATTTGATTCTACAATGGTGACAGTAATTATCATTTGAACTGAAAAACGGTGTCATTAAACTGTTAAATGTCTAAAGTGTAAATTATTACCATGATGTCTAATGTATTTGCTTTCATACATCGAGCGAGTAAGCCTGATGTAATAAATTTACAGTTTGAATTTAAAGTCATCAATGACCACTATCCAAATGTAGAAATGGTTTGAATTTTAAGACAGCCTCTATGTCATAATATAGAGGATATTTGGAATTGAATAAGAAGTTATATGTTTTGATCCAGATGTCCGGGGTATTTAAAGTTCTAAAAAATACTTCCTGATCTGTGGTTGCCGAACACTCTTATACATAAAAAGCAAAACTACACAGGCATCCACTCTTATACATAAAAAGCAAAACTACACAGGCATCCACTCTTATACATAAAAAGCAAAACTACACAGGCATCAGACCTGAAAAGCGTCAACCCGTGAATATATCCTCTGAAGCTTATTCAATTTGCTTTTCTTCCTCTTATCTCATCTTCAATACTTTATTCTTCCGGATAAAATCCTAAATCAATACTTATAAGAAACAAACCTGCTAAACTCAAATATAACAAACAGGAAGGGATTAGAGCAGCAGTTGGTGGAAATTTTTGAGTGATCAGCCCGGTATACATGACAAGACTTTCAGTCAGGATTCGGATGAGAGGAAAAAGGCCTCAAAACAGCTGGGAATCCTTTTTGAGGTTTTTCCTGAGCGAAATCAGGCATTTGAAGACCTTTTAAGGCTTTGTTCTGACAAAGACAGCGAGGTCAGGGAAGAGGCTGTCAATGCCCTTCAGACGGTTTTTCCCAATGTGCCGGATAAGGAGCTTGCCTGGGAGAGGTTTGTGAACCTTACGGCTTATCCGTCAGAGAGGATAATGAAAAAAGCAGTAAATGCTCTAATTGCTGTTTTTCCTCTTATACCCGATAAAACCCGAGCATGGGAAGATCTTGCCGGGCTGGTAAACTCAAAATCAAGCATGGAAGATGTAAGCAGAGGGATTGTCCGCCGGCTCCCTGATGTACTCCGGGAACTTCCGAATCAGGAGCAGGCCTGGAAAGACCTGCTTGAGATGACTGTTTCGGAAGACTCTTATGTGCGGGAAAAGGCAGCTTCTCTTTTAAGCATGGTTTTTCCTGAAATGCCGGAAGGAAGGATAAATGACGCATGGGATGAATTACTGAAACTGACAGGTGAATCCACAGATTCAAAGGTAAGGGAACTGGCTGCAAAATCTACTGGCAAGGTTTTTCTGTATCTGCCTGAGGAAAAGAAAGATGAAGCCTGGGAAGAGGTACTGGAACTGGCAGGAAAAACCACAGATCATGCCGTGCAAAAGGAAATTTTGCTTGCTCTACCTTCGGTCTTTTCTTCGGTGCCGGATAAAAAAGTGGCATGGAGGGATCTTTTCAGGCTTACCGACGATGAGAACGGAGCTATGCGAAAGCAGGCAGTAGATACCCTTGTTTCTGTATTTCCTGCAATGCCAGACAGCATAAGAGTCTGGGCTGATTTCCTGAGGCTTACCGGGGCAAGGGACGGGTACGTAAGGGACTCGGCTACAGATGCGCTTTCAGCTGTGTTTCCGGGCCTGGAGGACAAAGACTCCGTCTGGGAAGAACTTCTCGAACTCACAGGGCATGAAGACGAATATGTCCGGAGGGTCGCAGCTGATACCCTCAGTAAAGTTTTTCC
Source organism: Methanosarcina sp. WWM596 (assembly GCF_000969965.1). Classification (GTDB taxonomy): domain Archaea; phylum Halobacteriota; class Methanosarcinia; order Methanosarcinales; family Methanosarcinaceae; genus Methanosarcina. Next base: position 1,632,854 of record NZ_CP009503.1, on the reverse strand, counting down.
ATATGTGTCCAACAAAAATCAGGCATATTTGGATCTTATACAGATGGCTGAAAAGAAGGATAGTTATGTACTCAGAAGAGTTATCAAGACTCTTGCTTCCGTCTGCTCCCAATTCCGTAATGGGTATGAGATAAATGGGATGGAAGAAGGGGGAAATAAAGAAGGAGAAATTAAAGAAAAAGAGGAATGGGAGAATAAAGGTGAAAATGGTGGAAAAAAGGCAGGAGAGTTGGAAGGAAAGGAGAAAAGTAAATCTGCTGATTTTTATGAGCTGGCATCAGAAAAAGCTGCTTTTGTACGAAGGGATGCAGCCCATTCTTTAGGAGCTGTCTTTCCTGGAAAAAGGGAGGAAAGGGGAGCAGAGGATGAAAGAGGGGTGAGAGAAAGGGGTGAGATGGAAAGAAAACAGCCCGGGGAAATAGATAATAGAAAACCTGCTTTTGACCTCCTGAAGCTGACTGGGGACAGGGACAGCTATGTACGAAAAGATGCAGCTGAGTCCTTTGCCAGGGCATACCCTCACCTTCAGGACAAAAAAGAAGTGATTGGAGAACTGTTAAACCTGATCCAGGACCCGGACCCGCAAATGCGCAGAGGGGCAATCGAGTCTTTACTGGCTCTTTATTCTCGAAAGACAGGTAGGATGCAGGATATCTGGGGGGAACTTCTTAAAATGTCAGGGGATGGAGACACAGGCGTTAGAAAGGGTGCTACAGGGCTGCTTTCTCACGTCTTTCCGACGGTTGAAGAAAAATCCGGAGTTTTTTTTGACCTTGTCAAACTCACTGAAGGTCAGGACGCCCTGCTCCGGAAAAGAGCCGCAGAACTTCTCCCCGTTGCATTTACGTATGCTGATAATAAACAGAGGGCATGGAACGATCTGTTGAGGCTTACCTCCGTTGAGGATCGGGAAGTACGGAAAGGGGCAGTACTTGCCCTTGCTTCCGGATTTGCAGATGTTCCGGACAAAAAGAGAGCCTGGAGCGACCTTATAAGACTTTCAACTCATAGCGACAGTTTTGTGCAACGGACTGCAACCCGAGCACTTGGGCCTGCCTTTTTCCACGTGCCTGATAAAACCCGGGCATGGAGAGACCTGCAGGTTCTTATCGATGACCCCCATGTCTATGTGCGCAGATACGCCCTCCGCTCTATTGGAAGAGCTTCCCTCTGGAGGGCGCTAAGTGCAGAAAACGAGGCAGCTTATCTTTTCGGGTTCAAGGAAGCTGTCAAATACTTTAAAGAAGCAGCTGAAACTCTTGTTGAAACATCCATTCCTGAGTTCTACTCTCCATTTTACGAGACTCTCCTGCAAATACTATTCAGCGACAGTCCGGGGAGAGCTGCCAGGCTCGGAAGTGAGAGGTATCTCTCAAAGGTAGCCCATGAGATCAGGGATCTGAAAGAAAATCAGAGGCTTTTAGAAATTCTGGAAGGGCTCACAGAGCTTCTTCGAGCAGCAGGAAATCTGACTCCCGGAGACCTGCCTGCCCAGAAAAAACTGCTTGAGAACTGTGTTATGGCTTTTGACAGGGCTTCAGGAATTCTGGAGGCTATGGAAGAAGGCTTTATTCTTGCGCAAAAAACCCTGAAAAAAGAGTATCCGAAAATTGGAAAGGTAGTTCTGGAACAGAAGCTAAAAGAGGCACTTTCCGGAATCCGGTACCGAGCAAGGACTGCCTGCCTGAAGGCAAAGGGGACTCCCACGGAAAACATCATATGCACGGTAAGCCAGAAAGTCAGAAAATGGAGTTTCCAGAACCTTGATAAAGACCGAAAAGAACTGGATAGGCAACTTGATTCTCTGCTCAATTTCCTCAGAGCCCAGATTCCCAATGTTCCTGAAAACCTGTACATTTTTGAAAAACTTGAAGATATCAGGCAGGAACAGGACATACTGGAGCGCTACAGGCGTGTAGGCAGACTAATAGGCCTGATCCCGGGAGTCCGGATGCCAAAAGGTTCAGGCAAATGAAGGCCTTTTCCCTGGAATTTAAAAGAAAGATCTTTCCCCCCGGAATTTATATCCAATCCTGCAAATCCTGATATTATGTACGAAGCAGGCATTGAAGTAACAGATGAGGACTTTGAATTTGCAAAGCCTCCTCTTTCCAAAAAATTCATTCACCTCGTATTCGAAAAATATCAGCTTGACTACATCGCTTATTTCGGAGAAAATATGTTCTATGTCTCAGGGCAAAACTCCCAGCCTCTTACTCCCTTATATCCCAATACCGGATACCCTGAGGATATTGAACTGGTTTTGGATTTCATGGCGCGTGAGAGGATCCGCAGGATAAAATACGAGGAAGGAACCCTTTTTCGGTCTGCAGTCCCGAGACTGCGGGATTCGAGGAATAATAGCTGGAAGTGAATCAGCTGGAAGTGAATCTGAGAAAAAAATAGCTCAAAGTAAATGTGAAAAACATTGATCTTAAAAAAAGATTTAACCGGCTCTATTTAAGATTTTGATTTAATTCTTTAACTGTTAAATGTATAAAATGTAAATTTTAACCATGATGTCTAATGTATTTGCTTTCATATATCGAGCGAGTAAGCCTGATGTAACAAATTTACAGTCTGAATTTAAAGTCAACAATGACCACTATCCAAATGTAGAAATGGTTTGAATTTTAAGACAGCCTCTAAGAGATTTATTTGATACAGAAACCCAATTGTTTTTTTATTTTTGTTCTGGTTATTTATAGTTTCATTGCAATAATTTACATCACAAAGTTTCTCTTAATCGTTAGGAGGGATATTAAATTATACATCTATGGGAGTATGATTCTCGCAGGATTCATGGTGTGCATATGCCACAAATGATGAGCGATCTTGAAAAAATCGGGGAAGAGGGCTGGGAACTGATCCTAATTAAGGACGATATTGATGACGAAGGAACAGTAACCGCAATTTTCAAACGGCAGAAGGCAGAGACCATATCTCTGTAACTAAATACTCTTTAAATACTCTTTAAATACTTTCTATTTTTTATTTATACTGTAGTAAGTTATTTATCTACTTCCTCAGTATTTTATTTTATGAAAACTTATGATCCTGTTAAGGCTACCTATGCAGTTATAATCACACTGGTTTCTTTATATGCCTTATATATAACATCAGCTTTTTTTTATGTTCTTGTTCTCAGTGCTCTTTTTGCTTACGTTATTCATCCTGTGTACTTATTTTGCCTCCGATTCGTAAAGCTCAAGCATGCTTGCGCCCTGATCCCGCTTGGTGCAATCTTTCTTCTCATATTATCCTCCGGTGTTATGGTAGTGAAGGCTTTAATGAATGAAATTTCTAAAATTTTAGAAATTCCCAATACCCTTAACGGGTTTGCAAACATGGATCTCAGACAGATAGTCGGGCTTTTTGAGCCTTTTATCCAGACCCACCCCGGGAAACTTACTGAAAGTATTGGTGCATACTTTAATTCCCTGGTAACGGATTATGTTCCCGAAATCCAGAATAATATATTCCAGATCTCAACTGGCCTCTCGATCCTGATTGTAGAGCTGATCATAATTGTTGTCCTGACATATTATCTTCTTGTAGAAAGCGAAACTATCGCAGCCGAACTCCCTAATCTCTTTCCGGACAGGAAAGTAGGGCTTGCATTTCTCGTGGAACTCAATTACATTTACCAGAGCCTCTTCATAGTCTACTTCCTGACCTGTCTCATAACCGGTATAATCGGGGGGGTCCTTTACTGGGTCCTTGGGGTACCATATCCTCTGATCTGGGGAATTATAACCTTCATAATGGCTCTCCTGCCGGTTGTCGGAGCAGGCACGGTCTACGGCCTCCTTGCCCTTTATTATGTCCTCATACAGGACTTTTTTACCGCAGGAGCCCTGTTTTTCCTGGGAATCATATTTCTGAGCCTTGTCCCTGACTTCGTCATAAGGCCACGGCTTGCCAGAAACCGGGCTTCAATCCACCCTGCAATTACTCTTATAACCTTTGCAGCCCCGGTCTTCGTTCTCGGGCCGATAGGGATCATTATAGGCCCTCTTACATACGGATTTTTGCTTGCAGCTTTCAGGACAAAGAAAATACTGGGGACTTCTTCTGTCCAGACCGGGAGTTTAGGTTCAGGCTCAATTGAAGATTCGGTCGAAAAAATGGTCAATAAATCAGTTGAGTTACCGGTTGAAAAATCAGTTGAAAGGCCAGTTGAGGCTTCAAATGATCATGTTTTCAGCCCGGAAATCAACCCATGGCATGATAGGAAAAAAGCGGTATAAATTTAACCTCTGGAAGAGATAAATTTTAATCTCTTTCAAAGAGATTTTAATCATTTTCAAGGTTTAGCAGATACATTTATATAATATATCAGGGTGGTAGGTGTATTAAAAATAAAGAGACGTATAATCTGTTATTAAAAACTCATTTTTGTTTTTAATCAAAGAGTTCTATACAATCTTATTTTTAAACTATTGACTATCCGCTATAAGCGGAGGTGAAACGAAAATGGCTTTTAATGACAGAAATTTCAGAGGGAATTCCGGAGGTTTCCGCGGTAACAGCGGCCCCAGGGAAATGCACAAAGCAATCTGTTCTGATTGCGGTGTTGAAACTGAAGTGCCTTTCAAACCTGACCCAGAAAGACCGGTCTACTGCAGGGACTGCCTTCCTAACCACAGGACTCCCAGAGAAAACCGCTATTAAGTGTTATCCGTGTAACTGAGTTTACATAAACACTTCACTAATAATTATTCAATTTCCTTTTTTATATGTCGTTTTTTTGTACTTCTTTTAGCTTAATTATCCTTACTTGATGTCAGCAGCCAGAATGGCGATTCAGGGTCGTTTGTGTCTCTTGGGCTTGTTGCCCTGGGCGGATTTATAATGGTTCAGGGTTCAACCCGGAAGTAGAGCACTGGAATTGAATCCGGAACTAAAAAATGTTATGGATTGCAAAAACTGGTGGTATCCTGTTGCCACTAAATTCTGGAAACAGGTTGGTTTTCAGATACCGTATCCTCCAATCCCTTATCCTGCATGATTTGCTGTCAACTTACAAAGGCTAAGGTTCTTAGAACCTATCTTCTTATTTCAGAAAAGCTTGTTTGGTGACATTATCAAAAAAGTCTGAATAATCGTTTTTTGAAGAAAAGATTGCGTTCCCACCTTAATCCAAGAAGTTCCGAATGTTATAAGAGATGCTTTTTCTTTTGGGAAGAGTTTTGAGGTACTTGACTCATAGGCTGTGAGTTTTTGTATTATCTCTTTACTTGTGGGGTAGTTTTTTCGGAGTGGATGTTGAAATAGGTCTTTTGGAATAGGTGTTTGCTAGTTTGGCTATTGATGAGAACGCAAATTATACTATGTACTCACTGTATATAATATTTCCAACAAATAATATTGTTTTAACCCAATACCCATTAGTTTATACATATAATGTTATACTACTGATGCAATGTATTGGGTCTGAAATAAATCGTATGCATCCCCCTTCTTACCCGAAAAGATCATTAGAAATATATTTATTTGATTTTTTAAAAAACAATATATAGTACTTAATCTGATTCTTCACTAAGACAGTATTGATTTTAAGTGATTTTTTTGTATTAATATCGTTCCGAAACCTGAGGAGGAAGAGCTATAAAAAAACTCAATATCGTTTTGATGCTGGTCGTTGGGATACTGATCACAGCAAATTCGGCTTATGCCATACCACAGGGGACTATAATGAAGGAAGGTGTACTTACGTATCCTGCAGGACCTTATCTCGCAGAAAACCCTCTTCTATTAATCCATGAAAGTTGCGGAGAGGATAGCATGACACAGGTGTCAGACGAATCTCTCAAACAAATCGATCTTGAGGAAGAATGCCTGTATTTTGATTACAGCAGCGAAAATATTATTCTCGGGAACCCGGGTGCTGAAATCATCTGGATCTGCCCTTCTAATTTTCATTCTATTTATTATGACTGCAATACGGAAATAATGCCAGCCTGATTTCGTTTTTCTTTGCTGTTCAATTTATCCCTCTTTCAACCGTGTGGCTTTGTCCACTCCATTCAATGTTATTTATCGCTAGCCTTCAAAACTTTTGTGTTAAACCAAGAGAGTTCAAATTACACTCACTTATTCTCAAAATCAGTTATCAATTTCAACAGGACCAAACTGGATGAGATTAAATGAATTTCTAAAAACGGTTTTTTCAGGCTTCTTGAAGAAAACAAAAAGTATGCACTCCAGAAACAGGTAAACAAAAATAGACAAAACAAAAAACGGTGTAGGAATAAGTTCAAAAAACGGTGTAGGAATAAGTTGTTTTTAAAAGAAGGTTGCGTTCCCATCTGAAAAGATCTGGAAGTTCCGAATGTTATAAGAGATTTTTTTGTTTGGGAAGAGGTTTGAGGTATTTGTGGGTTGAGAGTTTAATTTCATCTCTTTATTGTGGGGCAATTTTTGGAGTAGGTGTTTGCTAGTGTGGGGTGTTCAGAGGTGAGAACGCAAGATATACTATGCAGTTCTAATATATAATATTTTTAGCATGCAATGTTATATTATTGCCATATTCGTTGACCCATCACTACAAAATTAGTTAATCAGTATAATATTATATCATTGAACTAATGAAGTTGCATATTTTACATAATATCGTTGAACTAATACAGTTGCACATCTTACATAATGTTTCTACGTACACAGAATCTCTAGCTGTGGGTTAATTGCATCTCTTTGTTGTCCTTTCTAGCTGTATTACAGGGTTTATCATACTTCCTGGATTTGCAGGTTGTCTCCGGGCGTTATGAAATTTTACTTATTTCGGATACGGTCATTTCATGCGTGTATTATACGTGTGGTGCAGGGTATACAGCAGATATATCAGAAAAGCGAGAGCAAGGAAATATTTCGTATAGAATACTTTTGTCAGGATTTTCTTCTCTGTGCTGGTTGAAGCGTCCTCTATTATCCTTGAGTAGACATCTTCTGCAGTGTAGATTTTTCCTCCATTTTCAAGTATAGCTATCCTGAAAAGAGTATTTTCGCCGACGTATGTATATTCATCCGGGTGGTTTACGGCAGCAGGTCTCCAGGATACGTTCTTAGTCCCCGAAACTTCAGACATTAACCCCTCGGTCAGGTTTGCTTCAACAGGGGTTTCGGAGATTTTGTGGAGCCCGAAGGTGTCGGCCGTAATGTATGATTCGTACATGTTATTTCCGATAGATGTGATTTCCATTGGTTTTTTGTCGAAATAGAGTTCAGGTGTACCTTCTTTTCCGGTCGTGATCAGGATTCTGCCAGGCTGGCTCATTTTTAGGTCAGGTACCTTTAGCTGGATCTCTTCGAACATTTCAATATCTGCAACTGCCCAGTTCAGGGTTCTTGTAATTATCAAACTGTCATTTCCCGAGTACAGGGACGCCGCCCAGGGAACTCCATTTCCGTTCCCATTGTCGGTTGTAATCGCAGCAACACGCCCGAGCCCAAGTCTCCATGTCGTTATTATCGGTTTCCCGAGCCTTGTTATAACCAGGCGGTTTGCTTCAGGTTTCGGGGTGACTTCATTGTACCCCAGAATATCGTGGTTTATGTCGGAAATGTTCCGGGTAATGAAATGCTTCGGGTCATAAACTACGATTGATCCACTCGAATATTCATCATCCCGGTCTTCGGACTCCTCAGGATTATCGGAGAAGCTTACGTCTATCCTCTTGCCGGGCTCTACCCTGTTGTAGTTTTCGGACAGGCCTATTTTGTTCATGAAAAGTTCGGCATAGTACTGCCCTTTGGAAGTGACCTGACGGGTGGTTTTTGGAGCGTGTATGTGGACAAAATGGACTCCTATGTCGCTGCCTTCGTGAAGGTTTTCCGCACACTGGACTGCCCGCTCAAATCTATTATCAGTATCACCCTCGTTTCCGATTCCACCATCAGATATGATTATAATTTCAGCTTCTGAGCTTTTGTTCTCCCCGTTAAGTATTGTGCGTGCGGTCATGAGGCCCCTTTCGAGGGACGTCGAGTCCCCCGTAGGTGTTATTTTGCGGATTTCAGCATCGAGCCAGAGCCTGTTTGACTCTTTTGACATATCTATAAACCCGTCTGTAATGTCCTGTCCCTTGCTTCCGAAGGTTATCACATCGACTCTTGCATCTTTAAGGAGGTCGCTTTCGAGAAGAACAATAGCGTTTGACAGTATATCGTCAAGTACCCTTCCTCCTAGCCCATTTTTCTCCAGAGTACTGGGTGAAACATCAAGCATCAGGACAATGTTTCTGCCTCCCCTCCAGTTCGAAGGCTCTGAGGTGACAGGGAGGAGTTCCTCAAAATCGGTTTTCCGGTACGTTTCTTCTGCAGGGTAATCAAAAGAAGAGTCTCCTCCAACAACTACCAGGCCTCCTCCGTTAGTGACGTAATTCCTGAGGGTCCTGGTTTCTGCATCCGAGATCGTTGATGCAGCCTGATTATCAATTATAACGGCATCCGTACCGTTAAGGGGGCCAAATGATTTGGCTACCCTGACATCATAGATCTTTTTCATCGTGTTTGCAAGAGGAGAATCAGGCTCATTTGTAACAAGTAAGACCTTAGGCTTGGGGGTTACATATATACTTTTCATGTACTGGTTATTGTTCTCGAAATAATCCAGGTTTTTAACGCTGATGCTTGCCGGGTGCAGGGTTGCCTTTACGGTGTGAGGTCCAAGCGTCTCAAAAGTGTGGTTGAACTCTATGCTTTCTATTCTCCCGGTCTGGGTGATTTCTCGCTCCATAACCTTTTGATGGTCGACGGTAATCCTTACCTGGTAGCTTATTTTTTCTTCAGTTGCCTTTCGAATATTAACTTTATAAAACGCCTCGTTATCAATTACAGCCTCATTATCTCCTTCAATCTCCACGCTGAGGTCCTCTTTTTCAGTCCGGGGGATAAGGGCTGCTACAGGAAAATTATTTTTGTAACAATAAGATAGTGCTTCCTCAACCGGGGTCCCTGAATTGCTCTGCCCGTCCGAGACCACAAGCACATAGTTTTCCGGGGAAGCCTGTTGAATGATAGAATCCCCAAGAGAGGTGTGTATCCCGGAAACTGTTGTGACTGTAACAGGAACTCTGGTCCCGAGTTTATCGGAAATTTCCCCGGAAACCCCTTTCTTCAGCAGTTCCATGCTGGCACTTTCATCGGAGATTATGGTTATTCTGGTCTGGCTGCTTTTTGGTGCGCTCATTTCTGCAGAATAGGGAGCTGCAAGAGCCAGGATAAGGAGGAAGACCACAAGGGCATGGAAAAACAGATGTTTTTGATCGACCTTTTTCCAGCACCCTAGAATCACAAGAAGTGCCAGAGGGACCAGGAGCAACAATTCGCTACTGTGTAAAAAATCAAAACCATAAGGGAGATTAAAGGTCATATGATCCTCCTCCTGAACATAATTGCATTTTCAATTATGAGGAGTAACAGTAAGGCGTAAATAAGGTATTTTCGGAGTTTATCAGGGGATTTTGTACTAAGTTCCAGCTTCTTGATTTCTCCGTTCTCGCCGGTCAGATTTAATCTTTTTTCCGTAAAGGTATTCGATTCCATGGAATCATACAGATTGGCAGCAACGATCTTCTGGTTCAGGCTGTACAGCCCGCATTCGTCATAATAGACAAAATTACTGTTAATGGTTTCTGTCGGAGTATTTATCAGGACATCTTGGTCGAATGCCTGGTACTGGCCCGTATTCACGTTTGTTTCACTAATGGCTCCGATCCCCCACGTGTACCTGAGCAGTTTTACCCAGAATACAGGGTATGTCGGGGTAGTAGCAAAATTGTTCCATGCATCTTTTCCAGTGATGTCACTGAACCCGACATAGGTCACTGTCCCGTTTTTTATGTTCTGCATGCTGACTAAAGGCCCTGTTCCCTTTACTTCTGCAAGGACCGAAGCTCCTTCTTTAGGGACAGTGACCAGGAACTTGCGCAGATATACCTCGCTGAACGAGATATCTTTAAAAATATTTTTTCCACTACCCACGGCCTCGATGGTATAGCTGTCTTCGTCTTCTACTGAAATTATGTCTACCGGAAGGATAGAATAAAACCCGCGCATCTGTAAAGAATCGTACAGGCACTCATTTCCTATGACTATCAGGTCTTTTCCACTTTTTGCATAAGCCACGATTTCCAGGACATCGAGGGCCGGGAGAGATTTATGTTTGGAGTTTACAATTATGGTATCATATTCCGTAACATTATCAGGAAGGTCCTGCCGGACATCAAGGTGAATGTCGGGCAGCAGGGAGATCACTGTTATCAGGGGAGACTTACCAGCAGCCTCCTCCGGGTCTGTTAAGGCCAGAATTTTTTTGGGTTTGACTTCAGGAATTGAAATGTAAGCAATATTGTCGCAGGGTATTGCATCTTCATTGAGAATTTCCACAGTTGATGTTCCCTGAGGGATATTTGAAAATTGTATCTGCTGTGCACCGAAACTTGCAAGCTGTACCGAGCTACTTACCGTAGTGCTGGAAGAGGATTCGGCCTTACTCACCAGTTGAATGTCAAGATCTGCACTTCTGTTGTTGAAGTTTTTGACGATGCAGGTATATTCATACGTCCCGTCGTTTCTGTCTTTCAAATAACCGTCCACAATTGCATAATTAGCAGTTTTATTGCCTACCTGCCTGAACTCAAGCTCCGTATTTCTCGCGTTTGCAATCCTTATGTATGTTTCAGGTGCCCTTCCTGCCCAGTTTTCAAAATCGGATATGACTACTATTTTTCCATTCTCATTTTCTTTCTCGTTTATAACGGTCAAAATCGCTTTGGGGATATCACCTGGAGTGTTTCTCATCTCCAGGTTGTCAATCACTCCTTTTGCATCGTCTGCGTCCAGCGCTTTTGCAAGCACCACAGGAATACTTTCCGCGGTGATAATCGTATTTTCTTCGGCTAGGCTGTCTATTGCTATTGCCCTTGCTCCATCAGCCCTATCCGGGGCATTCATGCTTGCAGACGAGTCTATTATAATTACTACCTTTTCCGAATCTGCTTTTGCCTCTTCCAGGAGAGGGCCTGCAATTGCTGTCGATATAAGGATAAGAGCCAGCAGCTGTATGAAAAAAAGAGGGTCTGTTATTTTCTTACTGATGGTTCGCCTGGAATCAAGCACATTCTGGCTTATTCTTTGAACGAACATAAGGGAAGGCAGAATAACGTTTTTTGGGCGGGGCTTAAGCAGGTATATTATCGTAAGGGGAATTATACCTGCAAGTGCGGCCAAGCCCTGAGAAAATTCAAAGTCCATCGACAGGATCACCCTTCACCTATAATTTTAAGAACGGTATCAAAAGGCTGGTTTTTTATGTTGACGCGGAAGTAGGGGATTTTAAAATCGTAGGCGATTTTCTCCAGTCCAGCCATATGCTTTGCGTATTCGGCAGCATATTCTTTTTTAAAGTTCGGGCCCACCGTAAAACTAATTTCTTCGTTTGTCTCGCTGTCAATGAATTTTACTGCCCCATCCACAGTTTCAGGCAGGTCCATTTCGGTCTCATCGTAAATGTGTACAAGCACAAGCTCATGTCTGGACAGCCTGTTAACGGCATTGTGGACAGAATCGATACTGTCCAGGAAGTCTGAGACTATAAACACCATTGATTTTGTTTTTATTCTCGGGTATATGGAGTCGGCGCAATCTGCAAGTTTTGTGTTTCCGCGGACTGAAATCCGGGCCAAGGAGTCTATTGTCCGCAGGAAATCGTCCCTTCCTTTATGTGCCTTTGTGTGCTCCACGTCTTCTGCAAACGTTGAAATCGTATACACATCATTATGTTTCATTACGATGTAAGAAACTCCTGCGGCTATTGTTGATGCGTATTCGAACTTATTTGGAGTACTTTCAGGAAAGAGCATGCTGCTACTGGCGTCAAGCAGTATGACCATGTTGAGGTTTTTGTCTTCTTCGAACCTGCGGATATAGAGTTTATCCGTACGGGCATAGAGATTCCAGTCGATTTTTTTTAATGAATCACCCTGATTGTACTTTCTATGGTCTATAAGGTCAAGCCCTGCTCCTGTCCTGGTTGATTGGTGACTGCCCGTGTGAATTGCTGTAACTCTCCTGCTGAGAGGAATTGCATACCTGTCAAGCTGAGTCAGGAATGACGTATCGATTGTATGTTTTGCGCCAACCATATCTGATCATTGCCTCCAGCCTTTTTACCACAGGCCGGATCAGAGAATTGTTTTTCTTCCTTCCAGGATTTTTTCTATGATTTTATCGCTCGTGATGTTGCTCCTCGCAGCATCAAAAGATAGAATTATCCTGTGGCGGAGCACCGGAAGGGCCATGGAATCAATATCCTCTTTATCAACATACCCCCTGCCGTCGAGAAACGCGTTTGCCTTTGCGCAGAGGATCAGTGCAATTGAAGCCCTTGGGGATGCACCTGCTTCTATCATATCAGGCATATTCCGGGTCTGGTTTACAATATCGATTGCATACTTTTTGAGCTTGTTTGAGATAGGTATTCTGCGGTTTATCTGCTGCAGTTCGATAAACGTCTGTTTGTCCATGCATCTTCGTACCGCGGGTCTGAAAGCCTCTGCATAACGGTTTACAATCTCAAACTCTTCATCGGGGTCAGGGTAACCCAGGCGAATCTTCATTAAAAACCTGTCAAGCTGAGCTTCGGGAAGAGTATAGGTCCCTTCCATTTCGATCGGGTTCTGGGTCGCAAGGATAAAGAAAGGCCTGTCCAGGGTATATGTCGTATTTGCCACTGTTACCTGCATTTCCTGCATGGCTTCGAGCAGGGCTGACTGGGTCTTCGGGGAAGCTCGGTTAATTTCATCCGCAAGAACGATGTTTGCAAAAACAGGACCCTGCTTGAACCTGAAACATTTTGAGCCTCTCTCGTCTTCTTCGATAATGTCAGTTCCTGTGATATCTGCAGGCATAAGGTCAGGTGTACACTGTATTCTGCTAAACTTCATACTCATTATCTGGGAAATAGTGGAAATCGTAAGTGTCTTGCCGAGCCCAGGATTGCTTTCAACGAGGACATGCCCTTCACACAGCATGGCTATCAGGATCTGTCGGATCATTTCTTTCTGGCCGACGATAGCATTGCCAATTTCTTTAAGGATAATTTCGAAAATTTTGGGGGCTTTTTCATAGGTAGGTTTTAAGTTAAGTTCTGAATCTTCAAGCTGGATTTCCTGTAGCTCTCTCATATTGAAACTCCATTAATTCAGGATGAAAGTGTTTCAAAATATTGTTTAATCAAAGGCTCATATTCTTCTGGCAGGTTTTCCGAGTAGGTTTGACTCTGCCTAAATTCCTCTTTAAAGCTGTCTGTGTTCTCATAGAAGTTTTTTTCAGTACCCGCATCTATCTGGTTTGTGAATCCAAGTCCCAGGCTCGGGTTGATTTTCATCTCAACCTTATCTCCATTTTTTATGATAATAGCCTCTATATTATACCTGGAATCCGGGGCAACTGCCTCATTTTCCTCGTAAGCCGCTCTGACATTCAGGTTATATATATTGTCCCGGAGATCATCTATTAGCTGACTGGGAGAAATATCAAAGCTGAAGTCCTCATGTATGCAGAAGGTAACAGCTCCTGTAGCCAGCAGAAATATTAAGAAAGACCTGAAAATCCGGTTTTTCGGAACTATTTTTTTTATTTTGATGCCTGTAAGTTGACTGTGCACATCCTCAAGCAGTTTCTTTGTAACTACGTTGATGTTCTGACTGTTATCATATGCCGTACTCAGTCTTGTCCTCAGTTCCGGAAAGCTGGTTTCAAGGAGATTTATTAGGTTAAATTTACTTCCTCTGTTAAAGAACCTGTAAATTAAACCGGCAAGGAGAGTCAACGCCAGTGCTCCCATAGCCATTAACCCGAGGTTAAACCAGTAAGTGCCCAGGTATGTCTGGGACTTGCTCAGTTTATCCACTCCGGGAATATAATAAGCTAGTTCATACAGGTTAAATAGAATCATTAATAAAAACAAAAAGGCAAATTTTCCGGCTGTTTGTAAAAACCCGAGGGTGCGATAGGACCACATCAGATATTTTTTATATTTTTCCAGAAGAGGCACTACAAGCATATAATCTCAAACCACAGTTGTAATTTAAAGTAATTATATTGTAAATGTTACTTATAAAACTTTTCTAATATTTAATATTAGTTTTTGCAAATTATTCGTAACTATCCAGATAGTCTTATTAGAGCTCCACAATTTTTCCTTTTTCCAAGGAAAAATTGGATCTAAGATAAATCAATTCTCTCCTTGATGAAACGTGAAGAGATTCTTGCTTTATGTGCTTCAAACCCTGAAGTTATTGCTTATATTGAGAATCTTGAATCCCAAAATAAAAAACTCACTGAAAGATTAATAACCTTATAGACTCGTTTAAATCAAAACAGCCAAAATAACAGTAAACCTCCTTCTACTGATGTTTTTTGCGATGAAAAACCTAAACCTAAGGATCTCCGCAAGAGCAGCGGCAAAAAAGTTGGTGGCCAAAAAGGTCATCCTGAAAAGACTCTTGAAATGATTGAAAACCCTGATTATGTCGTAGTCCATTCACAGGACTGCTATCTTAAACGGGAACTTACTGGAATTGAAGAGAAATAACAATCAAGCAGAGAGAGACATCAAAATGATGAATCTACAACAGAAAATTACGGGAACTTTCCAAAGCATAGAAGGAGCAGTAGCTTTCAAACCTCAAAGAGGGAAATAATATTGAAAATACGACTCTATCTCCCTAACAAACTATAAACTAACCTGTGGTTTTTCAGGTTAACTCGCTGTACAATGGATCATTTTTACTGATGTATAACGAAACTCCTTTTTCCTCAGCCTCTTTCGAAAAAAGCATTGAAGCATTAAAAGTTGCCAAACGCTTCAATTACTCAACGGTGTTTGGCACATCGCCTTATTCTGAAGACATTTTTGACTTAAATAATGAAGAAGCTCCATTATTTTGCAGGTGGTTAAACAGAAACGTATTTGAATTCTTCAATAAGGCAGATTCGGAGAACGTGATGAAACCTTCTCCTTGAAACCTCTCCTTACACCCCCAATAGAATAAGCTGGACCAAAATGGAGGGAAACTGATTAACACACCCCAGATTGAAAAAATAGCATTTCTCAGGAATGGTATCTATGAGCACTATTCCAGAAATTATCAAGATTTTCCACAGATGAATTTA
Organism: Methanosarcina sp. WWM596; assembly: GCF_000969965.1. Taxonomy (GTDB): domain Archaea; phylum Halobacteriota; class Methanosarcinia; order Methanosarcinales; family Methanosarcinaceae; genus Methanosarcina. The sequence goes on along the minus strand of NZ_CP009503.1, from coordinate 1,617,674 downwards.
ACTAACCACACATTCGTTAGAACTTCATTTGAACGTACTTATGGAACTTCTATGAATGTTTGCGTTTCGATAAATAACCAGAATATATACTGGACAATGATCTGAATGTAATTCTGGTAAGATATAGTGACGGAGGTTACCATTTCGTTTAATTCGTGCCACTCCGCAAACTATCCCCTTATCTCCCTCTTTATTATAGTGGGCCATATATAAAATAGATCTAAAACAGCTTCAAGAGGCTGAAAATGAACAAAAATACGTTATGTCGTTCATTTTAAATTAATGAAGACTTCTTAAGGAGGGCATTTCTACAAAGCCTATTGAAATTAAACGGGGACTATAGGGATTGTGAATGTAAATATTTATTCTGACAATCTGCATTATTTTTTATGGGTACGTTGAAGAAAATAATGGCACCTGATAAAATAAGTAAGCATATCAGTGACCAGTATTCTGTTCACTTTATCTCAAAAAAATATCATGATGTTGCTTGTCAAACATCAGGAATGAAAAGCTGAGAAAAGCAGTAAAAGAAGAGAAAACGGCATCTGTACACTTTAGCGTTGATTAAAAGAGTTAGTAAGGGGTTCACAAGGTTTGACACGCAACAATGAAGTTTATTACAGGATAAGGTTTCAATCTGTCCTGAATTTGCTCCATCTCGCAGTTTACGCTTCAATGAAGTTTGTTACGGGATCGGTTTTCAAGCCGTCCTGAATTTGCTCCATCTGGAAACTTACGCGTCAACGAAGTAGATTTCGGAATCAGATTTTAATCTGTCCTGAATTTGCTTCACCTTATAGCTTACGTGTCAATGGGGTTTGTTACGGGATCAGGTCTCAATCTGTCCTGAATTTGCTCCATCTCGCAGTTTACGCTTCAATGAAGTTTGTTACGGGATCGGTTTTCAAGCCGTCCTGAATTTGCTCCATCTGGAAGCTTACGCGTCAATGAAGTAGATTTCGGAACCAGATTTTAATCTGTCCTGAATTCACTCCATTTTAAGCTCGTACGTCAATGAAGTTCATTGCGGGATCAGGTTTTATTCTGTCCTGAATTTGCTTCATTTTAAGCTTATGCGTCAATGAAGTATATTACGGGATCAGCTTTCAGACTGTCCTTAACTTGCTCCATCTCGCAGTTTACGCCATAAATGAAGTATATTACGGGATCGGTTTTCAAGCCGTCCTGAATTTGCTCCACCTTATAGCTACGCGTCAATGAAGTATATTACGGGATCAGCTTTCAGACTGTCCTGAATTTGCTTCATTTTACAGCTTAGTTCCTTGTGAACAATATATACTATGTAAGTAATAGTATAAAATACTGTCGGTTATATTACTTCCAGTAATATAATGAGTTAGTTTTTTGCAAATTCTGCCTTGTTACAGGTCTTCGTCCTGAGCGCCAAAAGTTACTGCTGCCAGCAGGTCTTTCAACGAAGTATTCCTCTTGAGTTCCAGAGGCCAACTGTCGGTCTTCATGGCCTTTGCAACCCCCACGGCATCCACAATTACAAAATGCGTCTTAGCCAAAACAGCCGATTCGATCACCTATTTAAGGTCATCAAAGCCCAGGGTCCATGTATCCCGCCCCTTCATCTGCTCAAAATAACTCCGGTTCTTAACATCCTACCGAATAAACCATCAAAGTTAAGACCATTACCAGTGATAGAGTTTCAATTCTTTGAGGTTTTTTTAAATAAACTTCTGAAACCCTGAAACTTTTGTCCTTTATGAACCTGAACCCTTTTTCTACCTTGCTCTGGTTCTTGTAGTGATTCAGCATCTTTTCGCATCAAGATTTAGGTCATTGCTCGCAATTATAAACCTTCTTTGATACTCTTTTTCATTCAGTGCAATTTCTTCGTTCCTGACTGCTGTTGCATTTACAACATGTAAGGTCAGATGCACTTATTCCAGAACCAAGTAGTCTTTCAACAGGAAGAGTTTCAAAGTATTGAGAGTACATATAAAGGCGACTGCCTGTGAAGCCAAGACAGTTGAGAATCATTGCCTTTACTACAATAGAATGAGCTAACTTGTGCTGCCCAGTTTGGGCAGCACTTCATCAATCACTTTTCCAATTTCAAGTTCATCATAAATGCCAGGAACAATTCCGTGATGATCAAGAGAACGTGTTGTAAAAAACATAATGAAAGCCAGAGCAAGATACGACATTTTCGATATTTATATATTAGCGAGAAAAAGGAATGAATTTGTAAGACATCTGCGGAAAGTCGGAGGTATGATTAGAATGCAAGAAATCCTGTGAAAATAGACCCCAAACCCATTACCTTTGATCTGGCTTCTTGCCGCAACTCAAAAGAAATGTAAATAGAATCAGAGAAATTAAGCTAAAATGAGAACTGTAAATGAAAATAGAGCTTAAACGAAAAAAGAATTGATAAAAAGTGGGCAGTGCGGGAGAAGGGATTCGAACCCCTGAACGTCTGCACGAACAGATCTTGAGTCTGCCACCGTTGACCGCTTGGTTACTCCCGCATTTATTGAAATCCAATATGGTAAAGATAGAACTAGCATATAAAGCTAATCCTGTAAGCAAGCTAATTCTTCCCTTTTTAGAATTCAGGAGATGGTTACCAATATTTTTATTCTCTTTTTTGGCTTAATTTTCTCTATTTTGGCTTCAGAATCTCCGGCTTCAAAGTTAGGGTTTTATGAGATCTTCGGATTTATATGGGATTTCATGTATCTTCAGGCACCCTTTTCTGAGCTGTTTACACGAATCCAGTCAAGGTAGTCCTCTTCCCCTTCGATTCCCCAGAATTCTATTGCAGGCAGTTCGTATGTGTGTAATAATTTCACGACTTTTGTTATCTCCTCAAGACGAGAAGAATCGGTTTTTACAAACATGGCAACTTCATTGTCCTCTTCGACCTTTTCGTTCCACCTGTAGATTGAAGAAACCGGAAACATATTCACGCAGGCTGCAAGCCTTCTTGAAACCAGCTCTCTTGCGATTTCTGACGCATTCTTCATATCTCCGGCAGTAATGTATACGATCCCAAGCATGTAACATGCACCTCATACAAAGTTATTATAACCACAAATATACTGGGTATATACTGGATATTATTATTCGTGTAATTATTATCTTGCCTTTGAACATAAAATATGACTTTAAAATAGCCTTTAAAATAGCCTTTAAAATAGCCTTTAAAATGGCTTTTCAGACGAACCGAAAGCTGTAATTCCATATATATTTTTATATAATTATTGGGTATTATTTTGTACCTTTTTAGAGACAGGCATTTTCAAAAAAGATGTAATTAAGAAACCGGATCACATGCTATGTAAAGACGAACTAAAACGTTTTTATAATAAGATAAACAACCGGGTTTAACAGAATTAATTAATTAAATGTATGCCTACTCTCCCCTGATTACTGTTTAAAACAATAGCTTGATATTTGTAAACTTCTCTCAAAGGTTGCTAGCGCTAACTTCTTTATTGAAGGCATGTTCTATATACAGTTATAAAAGGTCAACAGTTAATCCATCGACAGTTAATCCATCGACAGTTAATCCATCGACAGTTAATCCATCGACAGTTAATCCATCGACAGTTAATCCATCGACAGTTAATCTATCAACAGTTAATCCATCGACAGTTAATCCATCGACAGTTAATCCATCGACAGTTAATCCATCGACAGTTAATCCATCGACAGTTAATCTATCAACAGTTAATCCATCGACAGTTAATCCATCGACAGTTAATCTATCAACAGTTAATCCATCGACAGTTAATCATCAATATTTAAGCAATTAACATTCACAATCTGAAGCTTATAATTGGTTCAGCTTAATTATTTCGGAGAATTTCCTTGAGTGGCACAAGCATTGCACTGGGTATTTTTTTAATGTACTGGTTCCTTATCTCCTTTCTTGATAGAAAGGGTATTCTGGAAAAGTATAACATAAGCACTTTCGGGCCTCTTCCTATCCTCATGATCAGGACAACAAAGGGTCTTAAACTACTGGACATTCTTGCCCGCCCGAAACGTTACTGGAGAGTTTTCGCAAACATTGGAATCCTGATGATGTTTGCAGGCATGGCTGCCATGTTCCTGGTCATTGCAATTTCGGACCTTGCACTCTATACATCTTTCCTGAACGACACAGTGCCAGCGCCGGGAAAGTACAATGCTCCCAGGAATATCCTCTTGATCCCCGGAGTAAACGAGTTTATTCCTTTTACCTGGGGGGTGATTGCCCTCTTAGTTACTCTTGTAGTGCACGAGTTTTCCCATGCGATTCTGTGCAGGGTTGAAGGCATCAGAGTCAAATCCATGGGAATCCTGTTAGCCCTTGTCCCGATAGGGGGCTTTGCGGAACCTGATGATGAACAGCTCTTCGGTAAAAAAGAGGAAGTAAACAAAGAGCTTCCGCTAACGGCGTCGATTGAGGAAATCGAAGAGTGGGAGCAGAAAGAAAAAGAAGAAAAAAAGCTAAAAGAGAAGCAAAACAGAGAAACGGATCTCCCCGGACCCGAAGAAACAAAGCCTGAACCAGCAGTAACTGCCACAAGAACCCAGAGAGCCCGTATCCTTGCTGCCGGGGTTATGGCTAATTTCTGCGTTGCTTTTGTTGCTTTACTGCTCTTTTTCGGGCCCGTGCTGGGGGCGATTGCCCCTCTCAGTGATGCAATGATCATAGGCATAAATGAAAGTTCTCCAGCTCAGCTTGCAGGGCTTAAGGAAGACATGGTAATCACACAGGTTGACAACACAACCGTCACCACAGGCATGGATCTTCTCTCCTATCTTGATACGGTTGAACCTGGAGACTCTTTGCGCATTCATGCCTCAAAAGACAGCGTCGTTTCAGTCTATGAATTAAAAGTTCCTTCTTCTCCAGAGGAATGTTTCAGTGGAGTGCCTGTAGGAGGGATTGTAGAAGGAAGTCCTGCAGAGGCTGCAGGAATCAAAACCGGAATGATAATGCTCCGGATTAACGACACAAGAATGCGAAGCATTGCAAGTTTCATTGATGTCATGGAAAAGACAAAAGCAAACCAGACTATAGAGGTAGAGATGCTGCCCTCTGCAAATTATACGGGTGCACTTACCGAAAACGGGACTGCTATTTTTGATGTCAAACTGGCTCTTAATCCCTCAAATGGTGAAAGTGGCTTCCTTGGAGTGATATACGGGAATAACGGAGTCCTGGAGTGCCAGATGCTCGGAATTTCCATCTGGATGCCCCAGGCAAAATTCTATCTTGAAGCGCTAAAGCAGATCCCTTCCCTGCTTGATGAACCAGTAGGCTGGATAATCCTTTTCGGGCTTCCTATATACGGATTTGCAGGTGAGGGATTCCGCGGCTTTTCAGGCACAATCACTCAGTTTTACCATCCGATTGGCTGGGCCGAGCCCCTCGGTGTCGGAATATTCTGGATTGCAAACTCCCTGCTCTGGATCGGCTGGCTGAACTTTTACGTGGGCCTTTTCAACTGCCTACCTGCAGTGCCTCTTGATGGTGGGCATGTGTTTAAGGACTACAGCTACTCGCTCATATACCGGTTTACACGAAACGAGGCAATTTCGGAAAGGATCTCAAATTCGATTGCAGCAAGTCTATCGATGTTGATCCTATTCTCATTCCTCTTCATGATCTTCGGGCCTTTCATAGGGCAGTGGATATGAACAGCTAAAACTGAGAACAGAATCGAGATTAATTCCATTAATTCGGAAATTTGCTGGAAAGCCGGGAAGTTAAAATCTCTTCCCGTTTTTTTGAATTTATTTAATTCTGGTGGTCCCCGATTAATCAGTTATTATTATTCAGAATATCCAGAGATTGGATCTTTTGTTTTTCTCTCCCTGCACGGCAAAAGATTTTGCCCACATGTCACCCAGATAAAAAACGTCCGACAAAACAACACCGCAATTAAGATAAAAAATACCTTGAGAAATACCCCAGGGCTGAAAGAATACTTTCTCTGACACCGGAAACCACTTTTTAATTATGAGGTAAACACAAGCATCTCTGACAGTTTGTCTGGAAGCCTTCCAAAAAAAGGTAGAAAACAAGTCTTTTTTCAAATACTGCTTTTACTATTGCCTTCATCTCTTTTTTTACTTTGAAAAACCGCTCTCCTGTGTCAATTGTGACAAAAACGACTCTATATAGTGAATAAGGTTGTACGAGTTGAATACCTGTAATTTATCCCGCTTAAGCAAAGTTCGATATCAACGTCCGTAAATAAGTCCTCTTGAGCGAAGTTCAGTACCAGCATCAATAAATAAGTCCTCTTGAGCGCAGCAAAAAGGACCTCGAACTGCAGAGTCGCAACTCTGCCGAAGCGAGATTCTATGAACCTTTAGAGATGTATTAATATGGATAAAGTATTTTAACCAGGCCAAGCAGAAGAACCAGGGTAGGGCACTAAAAATGTTTTCTTCACATCGAAAAAAGATCAGTCACAGATCAATGTTTCGAAAAATCATGCGCAAAAGGCCTAATACGGTATATAAACTTGCAGCTTTGCTCCTGCTTACCATCTATATTCTGCTTTTCAAATATCTTATGATTCTTGAGAACCAGCCAGAAAATGCAAATGCTGTCACAGCTATCTACTGGGCTACAACTACCATTGCAACGGTAGGATACGGCGATGTGGTCTTCACCTCACTTCCGGGAAGAATCTTTTCCATAGTCGTGCAGGTAATGGGAATTATTCTGATATCGGGTTTTCTTGCAACTTATGTAATCGCTCCCTGGATGGACAGGGTGATCAAGTTCAGGCTGCCCAGGAAAGCACCCTCCAGCATGAAAGAACATATCATTATCGGTGGGTACAACCAGCTGGTGGAAACCCTGATTGATGAACTGGCAGAGCAGGAAATAACGTTTATAATAGTTGAGGATGAGGAAGAAATAATCAAAGAACTTGTTTACAGGGACATCCCCTGCATTTTCGGGGCTCCAAGTGATAGGCAGACACTTACGAATGCAGGTATTGAAAAAGCCCGGATCCTTATTGCCAACAAGTCCGATGAGAAAAACGCAAATATCGTACTTACTGCCAGAGAATTTAAGCACCTCAATATTATTGCCATCGTTGAGGATAAATCCAATTCAAAATACCTGAAATATGCAGGTGCTGATACCGTTGTTTCTCCGAAATCGATATTCGGGCAGTTTATCGGAAGAAAAGCAATGGACAGGCTTGTAAGCAGGGTGACAGGGACAACTGAAATTTTCAAAGGAATGCACGTTACGGAATTTCCTATCTACCTAAAGAGCCCGCTTATAGGCAAGACCCTTAAAGAAGTCTCCAGCCAGCGGCTGACTGATGCAAAAATTGTTGGAATCTGGAAAAGCGGGGCTCTCTCTTTTAACCTTAAAGAGGATGACATCATCCGGGGCAACTCTGTCCTGCTGGCTGTGGGAACGCCGGAGGAGCTCTCAAAACTGAAGAAACTTACACATTGACGACCAAAAACTCGAGGGATTGATAATGGAATCAAAAGGGCATCTGGTGGTACTCGGGTATGGAGACGTTGGAAAAAGCATTGTGAGTGAACTCTCTGGAGGACTGTTCCGTTTTGTAGTTGTGGATTCCAATGAGAAAGTTTTTGAGAATGTAGAATTCGAACATCTTGTGGGCAACGGGGCAGATGAAGATGTCCTGATTGCAGCTGGAGTAAAGACTGCATCTTTTGTGTTTGTAGCCCTGAATGATGATACCAATGTTATTTTCGCAACCCTTATTTCCAGAGGACTGAACCCTGAAGCTACCATTGTGGCAAGAGCAAACTCTGTAAAATCTATTGATAAGATATATAAGGCAGGGGCGGACTATGTTGGGTCTCTTTCTATAGTTGCAGGACAGATGCTGGCCAAAATGAGCGCAAATTGTATTGGAAAAATCTGCAGGATCGATGAAGATATAATGCTTTATGAGGGCATAGAAATCGAAAAGTACCATATTGATAAAGGCTCTTTTTTTGACAGAAAATCAATAGAAGAGCTGGATCTCGAAAAAAAAATCGGATGCACTGTAATAGGCATTGAGCGTGAAGGCCTTGTTACTACTTATATTAACAAACAGACTGTACTCCGGGTAGGAGACATAATTGCAGTTGTGGGAAGCAGCAAGCAGATCTCAGAGTTTAAGGAGAAATATCTTGACTAATGTACCAATAAATGACTGAGTGAACTGGGGTGAAATTGGGCTGAAAGGAACTTATAGAAAATATTATGCTGCTTTTATGATGAATTCACAGCAGTCATTCCTGTTTCCTATGGTTTTTCGAGCCTCGAGACTGCAGGTCGGATCTACTTTCAAAGTTATGTTTGAAAAAATTTTTCTGGTCAGTGTGCAGAGGATGGGGTTTTTGCGAGCTTCTTCTCCTTTCCAGGGACATTTTGTTCCCCTGACTACCCAGAATTTTTCATTTTCACCCATAGTCGAGGAAAAGGTCCCACCAATCTGGTTCATTATCTCGGCACAGACATTCCCTGCGTAAGCCAGATCCATTTCCCTGTCCTCAAAATGGTACAGATCAAAAAGTGTCTTTTCGACCATGCCTGTCATCTGATTTATTACAACCTTTTTTTCCTCATTGGAGACAGACTGGAGAAGAATCGGAATTATAGAGGTAAGGATACTCTGTACCCTGTTCTTTACTTCAAGACTGTCACGGTCGGAAACCAATCTGTCGTGAAGGTACTTGACTCTGAGCAGAGATTTCACTCTGGTCTTGAGTTCAGGTCTGTTTATGGGTTTTGTCAAAAAATCATCAGCTCCGATATCAATCCCTTTTATCCGGTCTTCAAGTTCAGAAAGGGAAGTAAGCATCAGGACAGGAATGAACTGGGTTTCGGGATCTTCTTTGAGAATTTTGCAGACTTCATAGCCATTGATTTCAGGCATCATAACATCCAAAAGGATAATATCCGGTTTTTCTTCTTTAACTCTCTGGAGTGCTTCATATCCACCATAGGCAGAGATAACCTCATAAGGTTCAACTGCAAGGTAAGCTCCCATCAGTTCTACATTTTCCTTCATGTCGTCTACAATCAGGACTTTTGGTTTGTTTATCTCATTCAACAAGGTTTCCTCCCTTAGATTCATGAATCTTGATCCCTTTAGATGTTATTTCAAAAATCAACATATCAGGAGAAATATAGGTACTGCGCATCTTGGATATGCATAGTAGCACTCCATTTTTCCAAGGTAGGTGTTTTCTTTTACCAGAAGGCGAATAGAACCGTAGAGAAACCATCTCCATTTTTGTAGTCCTTCGTCCTTTTGTGTACTTTGCCCTGTTTCCTTTCCTCGCTATCATAAGGCATTGAATTAGTTGTACAATGTATTGTAAATTATAGAAAAATATAAAAATAATCTTAACAGTTTTCTAACTTAAGACATATCTTCACTATTCTTTTAAAGCTTGAAATAAAATGATTATCTATTATATTTTAGTAATTCAGATAAATTTTAGTAATTCAGATAAATTTTAGTAATTCAGATAAATTTTAGTAATTCAGATAAATTTTAGTAATTCAGATTACGGCGTTTATGATTTCTACATTCAAATACTGATAATAATATGATGCCGAAAATTACTTCTACATATTAAAAGAACTTTTGCAATATAATATTTATGTATGCGGCATATTTCCTTTTTGTATAGGGAATAATTTAATTAATTTCGACCTGGCTTAGAGCCATAAATTTCCTATTTTTCATCCAATCTGCTATCTTTTATTTATCCTGTTAGACTTGATAAATATTTTCATTAAAGAAATAATTTTGAACTTGCTCTCCTTTTCTGTCCTGTTTTCTTAATTTTGAGAGAAACCTTTAATATGGATAGTTACTATCACTTCTCCTGCACCGTGGGCTCGTAGGGTAGCCAGGATATCCTAATGGGCTTCGAAGTAAAATTATTACGAAGATACCCATTGACTCGTGTTCGAATCGCGGCGGGCCCGTTCATTTATCTTTTATCCGATCCTTTTTTTTTAAAAAAAGTTGTCTTTGACACTTTTTAATGATGGAAAAAGCTGTAGAAATGGAAACAGAAGAGGTTTATATTCACGCCCAAACCCATGTAGTAAGCTTTTATGAACAGTTTGGATTTATTGCCTACAAGGATACTTTTCTTGAGCTAACATAGAGCCTAACATAGAGCATATCTCAATGGTAAAAAAGATCTGAGGTATGGGATTTTTTTACCTTAATGTTTCTCCCCACTTTAAGGGCCGAGTAAAATTTTCATTATTTATCACGTCCTTAAAAGGATAAAAATTATACTTTGCTGTAAGCTGTGAAATGAAAAATATGGTAAAGTCAAGTTAATATAATTAAATGATACATTCCTTTATGGGGAAGAGTAAACAAAACAGTAAACAATTCTTTAGAAAAATGATGTTATAAGAAAAGTAATGCTATAAGGCAGTATAGTAGTTCCTTTACCAGAAGTATTATTTAAAAAACAATTTCATTCTGTTTTCTCTTCAGCGTTTCCCGCTTATTGTAGTTTTTGTGGAACTAAATTGAATGTCAATTCCCATCATATCCGTTCAGATTTCACGAGTTACACCCTGTATAAAAAGAAGTGGACACTTCCAAAAATGAAAGGATGCGAAACAATCATGAGGGGAGCTGTTAAAGGTCATATGGAAAATAAAAACAATTCCTCGAACCTCGGCTCAGTCGTCTCGGTACGGGGCAGTATCGTGGATATAAAATTTGAGAAGTATTTGCCTCCCATATATTCATTGCTACGTACGGGAAAAGATGAAGAAATTGTCATTGAGGTTTTAACCCAACTGGATTCATATCACGTCCGTGGGATTGCACTGACCCCTACCGAAGGGCTTGCCCGGGGCACAACTGTGGTAGATACGGGTGGGCCATTGAAGGCACCTGTAGGGAAGGAAATTCTTTCCCGGATGTTCGATGTATTTGGAAATGCCATCGATCACAAGGCGCCCCCGTCAAACGTCCAGTGGCGCACAATCCATCAACCTCCACCACCATTGATACGTCGGTCAACCAAATCGGAAATCTTCGAGACCGGTATCAAGGCTATAGATGTGCTGGTACCCCTTGAACGCGGAGGCAAATCAGGCCTATTCGGAGGAGCGGGTGTTGGCAAAACAGTGTTGCTAACCGAGATGATTCACAATGTGGTCAAGCAACACCAGGGAGTGAGTATATTTTGTGGAATAGGGGAGCGTTGTCGTGAAGGGGAAGAACTTTATCGTGACATGAAAGAAGCAGGTGTGCTCCCGAATACGGTCATGGTGTTCGGCCAGATGAACGAGCCCCCTGGCGCTCGTTTTCGAGTGGGTCATGTAGCACTTACAATGGCAGAGTATTTCCGGGATGATGAGCACCGCGATGTGCTGCTGCTTATCGATAACATTTTCCGGTTCATCCAGGCTGGTTCGGAAGTATCCGGCTTGATGGGGCAGATGCCATCGCGCCTCGGCTATCAACCGACAATGGGCACCGAGTTATCGGAGCTCGAAGAGCGTATATCCAATACCGATGCAGGAGCCATCATGTCAATTCAGGCGGTGTATGTACCGGCTGATGATTTCACGGACCCTTCAGCTGTGCATACATTTTCACACCTTTCGGCATCGATTGTTCTCTCGCGCAAAAGGGCAAGTGAGGGACTTTATCCGGCTATTGACCCCTTGCAGTCAAATTCAAAAATATCCACTCCCGGCATCATTGGCGAAAGGCATTATCGTCTAGCCCAGGAAATCCAGCATACACTCGCTCAATATGCAGAACTCAAAGATATAATATCTATGCTTGGCCTGGAACAACTTTCGCAGGAGGATAGGAACGTTGTCGTTCGCGCTCGCCGTCTGGAGCGTTTCCTCACTCAGCCATTTTTCACCACAGAACAGTTTACCGGTTTTAAAGGTAAATTCGTCGCTCTCTCAGACGCACTCGACGGTTGCGAACGTATCCTGCAAGACGAATTCAAAGACTACCCGGAAAGCGATCTCTACATGATCGGAACAATTGATGAAGCAATAGCCAGAAAATCAAGCAGGGATCAATTATGAGTTCAACAAATATGAATCTCAAGATTCTTCTGCCTTTCCAGATTTTTGCCGAAAAGAAAAGTGTATCACGTATAGTTGCAGAGACCCGCGAGGGTTCGTTTGGACTTTTGCCACACCGGCTCGATTGTGTTGCAGCTCTGGAACCCGGGATTTTTATTTATGAAACCGAAGCAGAAGGCGAGGTTTATGTGGCTGTCGATGAAGGCGTACTGATCAAGGCTGGTCAGGATGTGCTGGTCTCAGTGCACAGCGCCATTGCCGGGACAGACCTTCGACAGTTACGAGAGGCGGTGGAAAGAGAATTCTTGACCCTGGACGAGAGCGAGCAAAAAATGCGTTTAGTGATGACAAAATTGGAAATCGGGCTTATACGTCGCTTAGCGGAGTTTCGGAATGACTGACAGATCGACAGAGAAAAACTCAAAGGACGAACCCTCCCTGGCCCACCAGGTTGGGACAAAAGCTGAACGCAAACTCAAAGCGCAACGGGATGTGAACCGGACTGTCTGGCTTGGTTTAGGCATGATGGGGCTTATCGGCTGGTCTGTGGCAATTCCAACGCTGCTTGGTGCGGTACTTGGTCTCTGGCTGGACAGGCAATATCCAGTGAGCTTTTCCTGGACTCTTACAATGCTGATTATCGGCCTGTTTATCGGCTGTTTGAATGCATGGCATTGGGTAGCCAGGGAGCATAAGGAAATACAGGAGGAACAGGAGGATAACAATGAATGAAGTTTTGAATCTGATCCTGGCGCTGGTAGCTGGCTTTTTGCTCGGAGCTTTTTTCTTCGGCGGCCTCTGGTGGACGGTTCAGAAAGGGCTTTCGTCTAAGCAACCAGCGCTTTTGTTCTTCGGCAGCCTGCTGCTGCGGACTGGCACTTCTGTGGCTGGATTTTATTTTGCTTCGGGCGGCCATTGGGAGAGGCTGCTCATGTGCTTACTTGGATTTTTCATTATACGCCGTATCGTTCTCAGACTAACCAGGCTCCCGAAGGAAGACCCGAATCAACTGACAAAGGAGGCAAGTCATGCGACTTAGTCCTGATGAGCTGGTTTTCTGGCAGTACGGTTTTATCAAGCTCAACGCTACGATTGTGTACACCTGGGGGTTAATGCTGGTAATGGTAGTCGGTTCAAAAATCGTTACAAGCAAACTTTCCACTGATCTAAAACGTTCCCGTTGGCAGAATATTCTGGAAATCATTGTCATGGGCATTTTAAAACAAATTGAAGATGTTGGCCTGAATCGACCGCAGAAGTACCTGGGCTTTCTGGGCACGCTCTTTCTGTTCATCGCCATATCCAACCTCTCTATCATCTTTCCGGGTTATGAGCCCCCAACCGGCTCTCTCTCAACCACGGCTGCGCTCGCGTTATGTGTATTTGTGGCCGTGCCAATTTTCGGCATAGAAGAGCAGGGGCTTGGGAGCTATCTCAAGTCGTACACGGAGCCGACGATCATCATGCTGCCGTTTAATATTATCAGTGAAGTATCCCGCACGCTGGCTCTGGCAATCCGGCTGTTCGGGAACATTATGAGCGGGTCTATGATTGTCGGCATACTGCTGACAATAACGCCATTCATCTTTCCGATAATTATGACCGCTCTCGGCCTGCTAATTGGCATGGTGCAGGCCTACATCTTCAGTATTCTGGCTACAGTTTACATTACTGCCGCCACGAGAACCGGCAAGTCCAGAAGTGAAACCGGATAATAAGAATTGAAACAACAACTCTAACAAAGAAGGAAACACTATGGCTCTGGATATTTATACGACTACAATCGCGGTGGCATCAATTGCCACCTCTGGCATCACTATAGGCATTGGAGTTATCGGGCCCGCAATTGGGGAAGGGAGGGCTGTTGCAACGGCGCTGAGTTCGTTAGCACAGCAACCCGACGCTTCCGCGACCATTACCCGGACCCTGTTCGTGGGCCTGGCTATGATCGAGTCCCTGTCTATCTATTGTTTTGTGGTTTCGATGATTCTGATCTTCGCCAACCCGTTCTGGAGTAAGGCAATTGCCTGAGCTGCAGAGGTAAATAACCTATGTTGATCGATTGGTTTACAGTCATTGCGCAGGTACTCAACTTCCTAATACTGGTTTGGTTGCTGAAGCGCTTCCTTTACAAACCTATTCTCAATGCCATCGATGCGCGTGAGAAGAAGGTAGCAGATGAACTTGCAGATGCCGATGCTAAAGAGGCAGAAGCGCAAAAAGAGAAAGAAGAGTTCAGGCGTAAGAACGAGGAGTTTGACCAGCAACATACTGCGCTCTTGAGCAGGGCAAAAAATGAAGCGAAAGCCGAACGTCAGCGGCTTCTCGAAGAAGCCCGGCAGGAAGCCTCCGATTTAAGATCAAAACAGCAGGAAACGTTACGAAATGACAAACAGAATTTAAATCAGGCAATCAGCCACCGGGCTCAACAGGAAGTCTTTGCCATTGCCCGAAAAGCGCTGCAGGATCTGGCTGGAACGAGTCTGGAAGAGCGCACAGTTGATGCGTTTGCTCAAAGGCTGCTCGAACTGGAAGGTGCAGAGAAGGAACAGGTGACCTCTGCGCTTGGTGTGTCTTCAAGCCCGGTGCTCGTTCGAACTGCCTTCGAGCTTCCACAGGCACAGCGTGACCTGGTCAAAAAGACGATTAAAGAAACGCTTGGAATCGAGATTCAAGCCAGGTTCGAGACAGTGCCAGACCTGGTCAGCGGGATTGAGTTAACCGCAAATGGACAAAAAGTGGCGTGGAGCATCGCGGATTATCTCTCATCGCTGGAAAAAAGCATCGATGAGCTCCTGAAAGAGCAACCCAAAAGTGAAGCCAAAACCGAACCTGAGTTGAAAACCGAACCTGAGTTGAAAACCGAACCTGAGTTGAAAACCGAACCTGACGCCAAAGCCAGATCTGAGTCAACTGATGAATCCGCGACTGAACAGGGATCTGAGAATAAAAAAGAGTTCAATCCCGAACTAAAGTCAAAATAAAGAGCCGATGAACATGGAACCTGAAAGTCTAAAGGATGTTTTTGACAACGCTTTTAATGAAATAAGCCAGGTGCGTGAATCATCCACTCCAACGCTCACTCCGCGGGAGGTGGGCACTATCATGACAGTCTCCACAGACATCGCCACTGTCTCCGGACTTCCCAGTGTGGGTTATGAGGAGCTGGTAAAGTTTCCCGGCGAGGTGTTTGGGATCGCGTTTAACGTGGATAAAAAAGAAATCGGTGTCGTTTTACTGGGCGAATACTCACATCTGCATGCTGGAGATGAAGTCGAACGCACTGGCCGGGTTATGGACATCGTCGTAGGCGAAAGACTGCTCGGGCGTGTTATCGACCCTCTCGGTCGGCCACTCGATGGTAAAGGATCTATAGTCTCCAGCAAGAGCTTGCCTATCGAACGCCCCAGCGCGCACATTATGGATCGGGCTCCAGTCAAAGTGCCTCTCCAGACCGGCATAAAAGTTATCGATGCGTTAATACCAATTGGGCGTGGCCAACGAGAGTTAATTCTGGGAGACCGCCAGACTGGCAAAACTGCAATTGCGATCGATACCATCCTTAACCAGCGCGATTACAATGTCCTGTGCGTTTATTGTGCCATAGGCCAGCGCGCATCGGCAGTTGCCAGGACAATAGCAACCTTGCGAGAAAAGGGTGCAATGGAGTATACCGTTGTCGTCGTGACTGAAGGTAATGATCCGTCCGGTCTGACCTATATTGCTCCTTACGCCGCAACCAGCATTGCAGAGTATTTTATGGAATCGGGTCGAGACGTGCTGATTGTTTACGACGATTTAACCAATCATGCGCGTGCCTATCGCGAACTCTCCCTCCTGCTCCGTCGTCCTCCGGGGCGCGAAGCATATCCCGGGGATATCTTTTACATTCACTCACGGTTACTGGAGCGTGCAACCCATCTGCTCAAGGAACTCGGGGGTGGTTCACTTACTGCCCTTCCTATTATCGAAACCGAAGCCCAGAACATTTCCGCCTATATTCCAACTAACCTGATTTCTATCACAGACGGGCAGATCTATCTTTCGCCTTCACTTTTCGAATTGGGAGTTTTGCCTGCAGTTGATGTTGGCAAATCCGTTTCTCGTGTAGGCGGTAAAGCCCAACTTACTGCCTACCGCGGAGTGGCTGGGGACCTGAAGCTCGCCTACTCACAGTTTGAAGAACTCGAAGCATTTACCCGGTTTGGCGCCAAGCTGGACGAAAACACCCACAAGATTATCGAGCATGGAAAGCGAATCCGCTCCATTCTTAAACAGCCGGAATTCTCTCCTGTACCCATGCTTGAACAAATCTTCATTCTGCTTGCGTTGGACGCAAACCTCTTTGACAGTGTACCGCTTGACCGAATGGCAGACGCTGAGCATTCCCTGCGTGAGGCGGTAACGGATATCCCGGCAGAAGTGCGCGAACGGTTCAATGCCGATGTAGAATTGAACGACAAAGACCGGGAAATAATTCTCGAGATCGCACGCAGAACACTGGAACACTTCCAGCCTGAGTCCAAAACTGAAGATAAGTCAAAGCCAGAATCCAAAACCCAGGTCAAAACCAGGCGGGAAAAATAAGGAGAGGTTATGAGCGAAACCACAGAAAGTCTGCGCAAAAAGATTGATAGAGCAAATGAGCTTCAATCCGTCGTCCGCACGATGAAAGCCCTTGCAGCCTCAAGCATAGGGCAATACGAGAAATCAGCGAGTGCGTTGTCAGACTACTATCGCACAGTAGAAATGGGATTGGAAGTATGCTTTCGGGAAATTGAACCCTCCGCTCCTGCAGAGCGGACAGGGCAGAAAAATGCCGGTTCTATTAATGCGGTCGTGTTCGGTTCAGATCAGGGACTTGTGGGTCAGTTTAATGATATTGTAGCCGATTATGCGGTCAAAAAACTGGCAGGTTTGCCAGGTAAACCTCGGGTTTGGGCTGTCGGTGAGCGTGTTTATTCGCGCCTGGAAGATGCGGATTTGCCGTTAATTGGACTCTTTACAGTGCCGAATTCCGTCAAAGCCATTACTCCGCTTATAAGTCAGATTCTTGTGGAAAACGAAAAGCTCCGAAGCCAGGATGAGAATACCGAACTTTACCTGTTTTACAACCGCCACAAAACCAGAGCTACTTATGAGCCTGTCGGTCAGCGGCTGCTGCCACTGGACGAAACCTGGCGGCGTGATCTGGCCAAACTTCCCTGGCCAACCAGGAACTTGCCTGAGGTGATGGGCAATAGCACAGAGACATTGAGAGCACTAATCCGCGAATACCTTTTCGTTTCACTTTTCCGGGCATGTGCTGAATCCCTTGCAAGTGAAAATACAAGCCGTCTGGTAGCGATGCAGCGCGCCGACAAGAACATCGATGAATTACTGGAAGATTTCAAAGGATCATTTTATCGCCTGCGTCAGAGTGGCATCGATGAAGAACTGTTTGAAGTCATCGCCGGTTTTGAAGCGCTGTCCAGATCTCGCAACCCTGGCTGAAGTGAAGATTTCAAGCGTCATTATTTTGATCCACGCAGAAGATGAAAAATACTCAGAACTGATAACTTGACGCGGACCTGAGAAGTCTTATGTTTTCTCTCTGGATAACTACTTATCTTCCGAAATAAACTCTATATTATGAGCTGGTACGGGATAGATGCAATAGATAAAGCTGTTTCAAGGACAAAAACAGCCCTTTTCGAACCTTTTGATTTCTGGAAATGGGTAAAACTTGCAATCATCATCTTTTTGCTTGGGAATATCGGGTACAATTACGGAGGCTCAGGCACCAACTATCGGATGAGCTCCGAAGATTTCGGAAACAATTTCCCAAACATCGAACCGGGCAGGATGCCTGACTTTCTTTCTGGCGTATCCTGGATTGGCTTTGACCATATTCAGTCTATAGCACCCCTGGCAATTATAGCTACAATAATAGCCTTTATTTTTCTTTTAGCTTTGATTTTTTCCTACATCTCCAGCGTCATGGAGTTTGTTTTTGTAGAAGCCCTGGTAAAGAATGAGGTTCACTTCTGGGCTTATTCAAAAAAATTCCTGGGCAAGGGTTTCAACCTCCTGCTGATACGTTTAGCCCTGGGGATCGTTTTTCTTGTACTCTTTGGACTGTCTTTGCTTCCTTTTGTTCCTATAATCCTCAAAGAGTCCCCTGATTTTTCCTTTCCTGCCATCATAGGCGGAGTGTTCTGGTTTTTTGGCGTAATTATTATGCTTGCCCTGCTCGGGGCAGTCGTAAGCTCCTTCTTAAGCCTTGCAATTCCCCTTGCCATTTACAGAGAATCAGGAATTCTTTCGGCTTTCCGTACTGTCTACAGGAATTTCAGGAAAAGCTGGAAAGAAGTCCTGGTTTACTGGCTTATCAGGTTCCTGCTGGGAATCGGGATAGCTATCTTTGCAGTGATCCTGTTTGGATTATTGATGCTGGCGCTAGGAATTGTTTTTCTTATTATTGATGTGGTCCTTTATTTCCTCTTCTCGACTTTCGTATCAGAGTCCCTGGTCTGGATACTCCTGATTCCCTTCGTCATTGTAGAACTGTTGCTGCTCTTCGTAACTCTGATGTTGCTGAGCGTGCCTCTTGCAGTTTTCCTGAAGTACCATCTTCTGAGTTTCCTTGAAGCCTGGTTTGTCGACGCAAATATTCCTTTCTTCGATAAGCTTTCCGGGGAACCGGAAATAGGGTTCGGGACAGAATTGAGTGAATCGGTATCATCTGGATCTGAATCCGGTGAATTGGAGCCAGGTGAATCTAAATACGGTGAACTGGAACCAAATGGATCTGAATCCGAGGAATCTGAGCCTGTGAGATAAAAAAAAGGCTTCAGGAGCAGGATTTTGAATTTATTGGAGTTTTACTGGACTTTTAATATTGTAGATTACTTTAATGAGGGTGCCGGGTACACCTGGCAACTTATTTCTTTTTTTATGATGTCCTGATCTGTGTTCAGAATCTCTGTTTTTCTAGTTATAATATACCTCCCTGACACTAACTAGATACTAACTACAATCTGGTAAACACCTATCTGGTAAACACCTGCGGGTCTTTCTATATCCGGAATGGTAAAAACCTGGGAGTTGATAAGTATGAAACAGGAGTTCATTGAAAAGTATTATCTGGGCAAAGAAGTAGAAATTGACATTGGAGGGAATACAACATACAGGGGAGTTGCTGCAGAATGTAATGACGGAGTCCTGAGCCTTAAGTGGACTATAAAAGAGGAAGGCTACACACATATTGATATAGAGAGAATTGCTGCAATGTGGAGAACCCTGAAGTAAAAGTAAGAAGATTAAGGTAAAACTGTGTCGTAAAATGGTATTGTAACAGGCGCAGTAAAATAATATACTTTAATACTTTAAAATTTGATACTTTAAAATTTGCTTTGTATGCTAAGAATTCACTTCACAGTAAGGGTAGTAAGTCTTTTTACCTCCTCTAAGGCTAAGCTTTATTTCTACATTTAGACCTTTAAGGAGGGGAAAGAACCCTCTCCTTTTTTGTCCCGCATTTTTTCAATCTTCAAGTAGTTTATTTTTTTGTATCTCTTTTAATTTCTACCTTTTATCTGTCGCTTATCGTTCTTCTCTTTCTCTTTTCGTATTTTTTGTCTGAAAGCCGCTCTCCTGCGTCGAACGTGACAGAAACAACATGATAAGGCGAATGACGTTGTACGGGTCAGAACTATCTAATTTCATCCTCTTGAACGCAGTCTTTAGTATTAACATCCATAAATATCCATAATTTAGTCCCCTGAGCAAAGTTCACTGCTAAAATCCATCAAGTAGTCCTCTTGAGCGCAGCGAAAAGGACCGCGTACTGTTGCGATTACATCGCAACTCCCAGAAAATCTTCGATTTCCTGAGATCCCAAAGCGCAATTCGGGTGGCGCAACTCTGCTAAGAAAACAATGGACTGGTTTTCTGCTGTTACAATAAAGCTTAAATTAAGTACAGTAATTACTGAATAAACTGATTGGCATGCAGTAGATCCTTTTATCCGTCGGAAAGATGCATATCTGCTTTCCCGGATAAGGATATTTTGTACGTAAGATATTTGTCTGAAGTACAGTATATAAACGGTCGATAAAGGGCATATATACTTTACCGTAAATTCGGTACCTTGCCGGTCAGAGGTTTGTTATAGTATGTTGACCAGTAATTTATCCTGAAATCAGCGCTTACTGGTTATCCGTGCCAGCAGCAGCTTGTTAGTATTAAAATAGTCAGTATTAGTCTTGTCAGTATTAGTATTGTCAGTATTAGTATTGTCACCACTTATTGGATAGCAATTTATCAAGAGTTGTTGGTCAGCCGCAGTATAGAGCTTGAATCGACGACTTTTACTTCAGTTTATTTTTCATCAGGGAGACTCCCATATGATAAAGGAAATCACTGCCAAATACAATGCAGAACAAATAGAAAAAAAAGTAACGCAGTTCTGGGAAGACAGCGATGCCTACCGGAAAACCCGGGAGCACCGCAAAACCGGAAAAAGGCTTTTTTTTGTTGACGGGCCCCCATACACTACAGGCCATATCCATCTGGGGACTGCCTGGAATAAGATCATTAAAGATTCTATTCTCCGCTATTACTCCATGAATAACCGCAACATCCTTGAGCGTCCTGGCTGGGACATGCACGGTCTGCCTATCGAGGTCAGGGTCGAAGGCTTGCTTGGTTTCAAGTCAAAGAAGGATATCGAGAGCTTCGGAGTAGAGAATTTCATTGAGAAATGCAAGGAATTTGCCCTCACGCAGAAACAGGCAATGACTGAGCAGTTCCAGAAGCTTGGGGTTTGGATGCAGTGGGAAGAACCCTATATGACCCTAAAAGATGACTACATTGAAGCTGCCTGGTGGACCCTCAAGCAGGCCAATGAAAAAGACCTCCTTGATGTGGGCAAACGTGTAGTCAACTGGTGTCCCCGCTGTGAAACCGCGATTGCCGACTCAGAAGTTGAGTACTCGGACAGGACCGATCCGTCCATCTATGTCAAGTTCAAGGTCAAGGGAGAGGAAAATACCTTCATAGTGATCTGGACCACAACCCCCTGGACCATCCCCTCGAACATCGCCGTTGCGGTCCACCCGTCCTTTGAATATGCAAAGTTCAGGGCAGTCCGCCAGGATGGAAAAGAAGAAATCCTGATCGCAGCCACACCCCTCATTGAAAACGTGCTCCGGAAGGGCAGGTACACGAATTACAAAATCCTTGAGACCATGCTCGGGGAAGACGTCGCAGGCCTGGAATACGAGAGCCCCCTTGCGGACCTGATCCCGCGCCAGGCTGAATTCAAGCACAATGTCTACGAAGCCGAATACGTAACCGCAGAAAACACCGGCTGTGTGCACATTGCCCCTGGGCACGGTATGGATGACTTTAATGTAGGAGTCAAAAACGGCCTGCCAATTTTCTGCCCCGTAGGCCCGAGCGGTTCCTATACCGAGGAAGCCGGTAAGTATGCGGGCATGAACATAAGAGACGCAAACGCTGTTGTCATTGAGGACCTCCTGGAGCGCGACAGGCTCCTTGCCGAGGGGACCGTGACCCACCGTTACGGGCACTGTTGGCGCTGTAAGACTCCTATCATCTACCTGGCAACCGAACAATGGTTCCTCAAAATTACCGATCTTAAAGAAAAAATGCTCGAGGAAATCGATGCCGTTGACTGGTACCCCGATTGGGCAGGTTCAGCCCGTTTCAGGACCTGGGTTGAAGGTGCCAGGGATTGGTGCATCTCCAGACAGAGATACTGGGGGATTCCAATCCCGGTCTGGAAATGCAGGAAATGCGGAAAGCTTGAAGTAATAGGGACAAAAGCCGAACTGCTGGAAAAAGCCGGAATAGAAAGCGATATCGAACTGCACCGCCCCTACGTAGACAAAGTCACTGTTCCGTGTGAGTGCGGAGGAGAGAAAAAGCGGGTTGAAGACGTTTTTGATGTCTGGTTCGACTCGGCTGTTGCTTCCTGGGCAACCCTGAAGTTCCCGCAGACACAGGATCAGTTTGATGAATGGTGGCCTGCTGACTTTATTACCGAAGGGCATGACCAAACCCGTGGCTGGTTCTATTCCCAGCTCGGAGCAAGTATGGTTGGCTTTGGGCGGGCGCCTTATAAGAGTGTGCTCATGCACGGCTTTACTCTTGACGCAGGCGGAAAGAAGATGTCAAAGAGCCTTGGAAATGTAATTTCCCCTCTGGACATCATCGATAGATTCGGAGCAGATACCCTGAGAGCCTACGTGCTTTCATCAAGTGCGCCCTGGGATGACCTGAAGTTCAACATAGAAGAGATAGAAACTGTCCACCGTTCAATTAACATCCTCTGGAACGTTTTCAGGTTCCCACTTCCGTATATGGCGCTTGACAAATTTGACCCGCTGAAGGTCAACCTGGACTCTGTAAAAGATGCTCTGCGGGAAGAAGACAGGTGGATTCTTTCAAGAGCCCTGTCCGTGGTAAAAGCTGTAGATGAAGCCATGAGCGGGTACCTGCTGCATAAAGCAGTCCGTGATATCCTGGAGTTTGCCCTCGAAGACCTCTCACGCTGGTATATCCAGCTTATCCGCCCGAGGACCTGGACCGAAGCTGACGACCCGGACAAGCTTGCAGCTTACTGTGTGCTTTACGAGGTCTATGTAACCATCACAAAACTGATCTCCCCCTTCATGCCTTACCTGGCTGAGGAGATGTACCAGAACCTGATCCGGAATGTGGACCCGAAAGCCCCCGAATCCGTGCACATGTGCGACTGGCCGAAGGTCAACGAAGCCTATCTTGACCCTGAGCTTGAAGCAGCCATGAGCACTGTCCGCTCGATTGTGGAAGCCGCCTCAAACGCCCGCCAGAAGGCAGGAAGAAAACTCAGGTGGCCCATTTCCAGAATTATTATCTCCCCTGAAAGCGAGGATGCAGCAAAGGCAGTTGACAGGCTGCGCTCAGTCCTTATGGACCAGACCAATTCCAAAGCCATTGTGCTTACTGATGTTGGTGAGAGCTGGGATGAACTCGGGCTTGAGGTTATCCCTGACCCGGGCAAGATCGGGCCGGTCTTCAAGAAGGATGCCGGAAAGGTTATCCCTGCCCTGCAGAAAGTCGAGGGTTTTGCCTTAAAGAAAGCCTTTGCCGAAACCGGGGAATTCGAGCTCTCCCTGGCCGATGGAACCACTGTTATGGTTACCCCTGAAATGGCAAACTACAAAGAAACTCTGCCCGAAGGCACAGCTGTCGCGGAATCCGATGCAGGCCTTGTTTATGTGGACGCAAATCTCACCCCCGAACTCGAAGCTGAAGGATACGCAAGGGAAGTCATCCGCAGGCTGCAGGACATGCGGAAGGAACTCGACCTTGTTGTGGATGAAGACATCCATGCCTCTGTCCGGATCGAAGACGAAAGAGTCTTAATGCTCGTTGAAACCCTGAAAGACCTGATTGGAGAAGAAGTTAGAGCAAATGTCTTTGACCTGGGCAGCGGTGTCGAGGTTTCCGGAGCCCTTGTAAAGGACTGGGATGTCGAAGGCATTGCCATGAAAATGGGAATTGCGAAGAAATTACTCCGCAATTAAGTTTAGAAACGAAACTCAGTAAGAAAATCTAAGTTCAGAAGCGAAAAACAGGAAAGGAGTGATTCATACGGATTTTGCTGCCTGGGAGCCTATCTATGAACGAATTTTAGAGGACTTCGGGTTCGACCGTACAGGTGATGAAGAGGCAGCCAGATTCCTTTCCCAAAAACTGACTGTGAAAAACACTGTGGAGCTTTCCGAACTTAAAGATATGATATCAGGAAAGCCCGTTCTTGTCTGTGGAAATGCTCCAGGACTCAGAAACGAGCTTTTGAGGCTCGACCTTTCTGCTTTTGTGATAATTGCAGCTGATGGAGCAGCCGCTATCCTTATGGAACTGGAACGTGTGCCTGAAGTCATCTGTACCGACCTTGACGGCAATTCTGAAGCGGATATCGAGAAAGAGATTCTCGCCTGTTCCAGGGGCTCAATAGTCCTTATTCACGCCCATGGGGATAATAGGGATAAGCTGAAAAAATACGTGCCTCGATTCACGAGTTTTATTGCAACTACCCAGGCCAGACCCTTTGATCGAGTATACAACTTCGGCGGGTTCAGTGATGGAGACCGCTGCGTTTTTATAGCCCGGGAATTCGGGGCTAAAAGTATCAAGCTGGCTGGATTTGATTTTGAAGACCCTCTGGTGAATCCAATTAAGAAAAAGAAGCTTAATTGGGCTAAAGAATTAATCGGGATGCTGGGGATTTGAAGGGCTAAACTGCTATACGGATGGTAAGGTGAGAGGGACTGACAAATTAAAATATTTCTTTTAATATAATTGTTCAAAAATTTTTCTCCGGGAGAGAAGCATACTTATAACTAAAAATAAGTAAGTTACAACGATTATAAATAGAGAGAGTTTTTCTTCTTTTCAGTTATATTAGTAGGCCTTAGAGCTTTAGATCAAATTTTAATATGCGTTTTACCCTTAATTTTTCCTGAACTCTCTTACTTTGCCCTTGTTTGTAGAAAAGAGGGATAAAAGCTTTATTCTAGTGGCACACTACCAAATTTATAACTTATAATTTAAATATATAAGTTGGCCTCTTTATTCCCACGGATTTCTTTCAGATTTTCAAGGGCTATTTAATGGTAAGTATTGATAATTCTGTTGATTTTATATATGTTACGAATATATTTTTATTTATACTCTGAGGCAATTAAAATTCAGTCTGTGAGCCATTAAATGGAGATTAATGGCCAGACTGGTTTCTAAAAATAATTGCCATGAGTGTAGTCTTGGTGTTGGGGGTTGATAGAGAATTTGATTGGAGAAATCTATACCATTGGAAGATTATTCTAAGTTCACAAAACTCTATTCTTTTCAAATGACGTACAGGAATAATACAAGACAATTGCAATAGAAGACAAGTAAAAAAAGAATATACAAAAATCTGGAGGGAAACATAATGGGATATTTTACTCTCTACTATTCTAACTACAAAGTAGTTTATGAACGTACCAAACTCTACATGAGAGCTCGCTGGTGAAAAATAAAGTTGAAAGTGGGTTAACAATAACTGTATAAAAATGTACAGGAATTTATGAAACAAGTAAAAAAAGAATATACAAAAATCTGGAGGGAAACATAATGGGATATTTTACTCTCTACTATTCTAACTACAAAGTAGTTTATGAACGCACCAAACTCTACATGAGAGCTCGCTGGTGAAAAATAAAGCTGAAAGTGGGTTAACAATAACTGTATAAAAATGTACAGGAATATATGAAACAAGTGAGTAAAGAATATACTAAAATCTGGAGGAATATATAATGGGATATTTTACTCTCTACTATTCTAACTACAAAGTAGTTTATGAACGCACCAAACTCTACATGAGAGCTCGCTGGTGAAAAATAAAGCTGAAAGTGGGTTAACAATAACTGTATAAAAATGTACAGGAATATATGAAACAAGTGAGTAAAGAATATACTAAAATCTGGAGGAATATATAATGGGATACTTTACTTTATACTACAGCAGAGTAGTCTTCTATTATGAGTGCACCAAACTCTATATTGGAGCCTGCTGGTGGTAAATACACCGGGTGTAGATCAATATTAGCCACTTAGACTGAAAAGAAATTGTTTCCCTGGCCATCTTTTCAAAATGTAATGATAATTATGGATTCTTTATATCTTGAATTGATGGCTATTGGTCCTTACTTTTTATAAGTTGACAGCTACACATTCTTTTTTAAGGGTTCCTGGTGTGACCATCCTGGTAGTTACTGCCGTTAAAACCCTTATTTTTCGTGTTTCTTTATCTGTTCTGTTTCTTTATCTGTTCTGTTTCTTTATCTGTTCTGTTTCTTTATCTGTTCTGTTTCTTTATCTGTTCTGTTTCTTTATCTGTTCTTTTTCTGTCTTTCTTCTACTAGTTAGAGATTTATAATGGAAGTATTATACTTAACTATTATAATTTTTTCTTTTTTCAATTTGCTGGATTTTATTTAAAAGCATGCATAAATCAAATAATCAGGTATGAAAAAGCAGAGCTGGAAAATGAAATGGAACGAATCGAAAACTTTTTTATCCCATCCTTCACTTCTATAGGAACATATTTTCTGAAGAAAAAGGCTGAAGTTTTAATGTTTAATATTTGAAAGTGTTATTATGTTTTTTCAGCAAAATTAGCCATTTTTAGGAATTTTAGATGAATTTAGTCACAAAATATAGATTATTTATCGTTTAAAGCTTTATTTCTTGCCTAAATAATTAATTAAAGACTAAATGCCCTGATGTTAT